>JBJXEZ010000217.1:0-9437 GCA_046153695.1 Saprospiraceae bacterium | reverse complement strand
AGCTATTGGCGCCAAAAAGCAGGTGACCAAAAACAGGGAAGTAAGAAGTCTTTTCATAGTTCAAGCGATTTGTGATGGCAGGGTGGTTCACCCAATGAAGGGTAGTTTGAGTGCAGCGGAATTGCCGGCCATTGGCAAGTATTCACAAATGTAAATCTTTCCCAATTCTTCTTTTTTTATGGGCAACCTGCCATGACAAATCAATCTGGGAAATCAACACGGTAAGGTCCTTTGCCACAAGGAACAAGCCCCAGAGCGGATGCTCCGGGGCTTGGGTTGTTTACTTGGCATCTTCTTGTCTGCCCTAAAATAACTGGCAACGCTGGTTATTGACAGGGCCAATTTGGATCCGATAATAGCGGCGGGACTGTCCCCCCCAAAAACTTGCACAGTTCCTCTGGGCGTCTCGGTCCGTTGCTCGTCCAGAAGTTGACAAAGGGCACTTTGGCGTTCGGCATAGTTTTGTATGTAAAAACATAATCGCCAATCGAATATACATTGTTGATCTGGTCAAAAGCGTCTTGTGTCCCAAATCGCAAATTTTGGTCGGATCGAGTGAGATGGCAACCCCTGCATGAGGGCCCAATCACTTGAGTGTAAAAATTTTGAGGTAATATTCCACCAACGGGCGTTGGGCTACCCCAACCGAGTGTTACATTTGGGTCTGGTGGAAATCTATTGTCATTGAATGGTACTGTCATAGGCAGGGTATTCGCGTAAGCCGCCTCTAAGAATGCCCTTATTTCCGGAATGTTGCTAGAACCGCTGTTTGTTTCCAGCACCCGGTTGTTGAGACCGAGAAAATCAGGCTCTTGGGTCGGCCTGTCGAACCCCGGGTTTTTTGAATAGACGAACGATTGCAAATCAAAGGGCAAGAACTTCGGCATGGCAAAGGAGGTATTAATATCGTCGTAAAACGTCTGCAAAGCAATGCCATCGGAGAATCCAGTCCATATCTGTTCATTGCCGCCATGACACTCGATGCACAAACCAGGGATGTACTTGGGACCGTAGCCGTCGAGGTCTGCTTTCTCGATGAGGTTCCCTGGCCCGTCGAACACCAAAAACTTGGTCACCGAGTTCGGCCCCGAAATAGGGGAGAATTCCATGGCTACAGTGGCGATGGTATTGTTGTTGGGGCTGTTAAGGCCGTCCAAGTCCACATCGGCATCAGAATCGTCGTCGCGGGTGAAATTCGAGACGTAAAAAGAGACTTTCCCGCCGCTGTTTTTTTGGTGCATCCCACGCCAAAAGGCCAAATCGCCCGCGTTGAAATAAGAAGCGTTGAAATCATCGTCGTTTGTGTTGACCGTAAACCCGACAGATGTTTTCCATGTGTCGCGGGTGAAAAATGGAACATTGAGTGAGTTTGTTGCACCGATTAGCCGGTAGTAGGCTTCTGTTTCGGTTTCCAATTGAGTCTCGACTCTGCTCAGAAAAACACTCCCCGGATTTAGGGGCAATTGATCCAGAAACAGATACACGTCGCTGCAATAGTCCCACGGCGGGTCTGGGGCGAGCAGTGCGGCACCGGGTACGGGGCTGCTTGTGGGGACGATATGCTGTCGGTTTCTACTGCTCGCGTCAGTCACATCAATGGTCACGCCTGCCGGTAGCGTTAAAAGTGGCGGCAACCGGACAATGATGAAACCGGGAGTCATGTCTGCAGGGTATAGTGTATAATTCAAAACCTTCGGCGCCCCGCTCGTCGGTACGGAAACCGTGATGGCAACCGGGAAAACCGCCGGGCTGTTGGGGTTGTCCAGCAGCTGGATGCAGGTGGCATTGGTGAACGCGACATCGGCGTTGAGGGTGGAAAACCTGTTCGTCTTGCCAACAAACAGGTCGCCAACACGGGTCAAAGTTCCGATGTCTTCCCAAAGGCCACTGGCTTCATTGTAATCCCAAAAAGTGGTGGACGCTGGAGCAGAAGTGGCCAAAGGCGAAGCAATCGGGATGGACACTTCCGCCAAAACTCCCGGGTCGAGTTTGTATCGTCGGCTCGGGTTTGTTTTGTCCCTGATCTGAATGTCCACAGCGCCATAACTGTCAAGTCGTTTTTGTACACCACCTTTTACCGCGCCGTAGTCGCCGGGCATCAGCCCTCGCGGGTTGTAGAGGTCAACATTTCGCAGTCCGACCAAAACTGGGGTCGTCACCTTGTTCCCGGCAGAGTCCAGGATGGCATTGGCGGGAATTACGACTCGTGCTGGCGGCCGTTTAAATGGCGGTTGAACGGTGTCGTCGCCAAACCTTGTGAACTCGTCTTCTGTTTCCACAAACACGATTTCTGCTGTGGGATTGAACTCCGCAAGGCTGGACTTTACAAGGAGATATTCCTTCCCCGTCGCATCATTGAACAGAATGGAGGAATGAAGCATGTACCCGACTTTTTCGATGTTTAGCACATAACGGTTTTGACCTGCCTGCGGGAAGCTGAACTTGAAGTACCCGCTTGCGTCACTCGTGCCTGCCAACTGGCCATTGACCCTTATTTCCGCCCCGGCAATCGGTCCACTGCCGTCTATTTCGCGTACGATTCCCGAAAACTTTACCCTTTCATCACCGGCATTGATGTCGAATGGCTGGTAGGCCGTTCCGCCAAAGCCGTCCATGACCAGCATGAAAATCCGATAATTGCCAGGGAGGCTGCCTAATTGCCAAGTGATTTGGTTTGTGCTTCCAATAGTCGAACCCGGCGCGTCCGCCATGGGTACCCAAACATAAGTGAGCAGATGGTTTTCCGGGTCGGCAACGACTGCACGGACGGTCAGTGTCTGGCCTGGCGAGGTGCGCATAACTGCTTGACCGCTTGCGTTGGAGGCCGCGATGCCCCGGATGGCCGGACTGCTGTTTGGCAGGGTCAGATCGAGCGGGCCACCGTTGTTGTTAAAGGTTTGAGATACGACGGCGTTCTGGCACTTGGCTTTCACTTGCCAGGGGACAGCGAGCGTCACTTCCGTCAGGAGGTACTCCCCAGAGACGTTGGCGCGGGTGCTTCTGGTCACGCCACCAAGATTGGCTTCTACCGTCGTGAAAAAATCCACCGCGAAAACAGCGTTTCGGTAGATGCCGGGCCGGCCGTCCTTAAGCAATGCAGTGCCAAACAGGTAATTGGGCGAATTGAGGTCAATTTTCAGCGGGCCAGGATGGTTTGAAAACCAGACTACCGATGCTTGGTGGCAGGTCGTGCTGAAACCGTCCTTGTTGAGGCAAAGTCGGTAATTGCCTCTCCGCAGGACTTTGGTTACGTAATAGCCGTCCAAGTCTGTGCGAACAGTGTCCACGATGTTTCCGAGCGAATCATTCACTGTAACCAGTACGTCGGGCAAAAGGATTTTCCGGGGTTTTTCCTGATTGTTTCCCCGCACTTCGGCAAAGACGTAGCCTTTTATCATGCCTCTGTCTGGGGTTCTGGGTGGGGCTGGCGGTCTCGGACAAGCCATAAAAATGACTGCGCCAAGCGCGACCGTGAAAAGCAGGAGGATAAAAGTTGTTTTTTTCATGATTTTGAGTTTTTGAAAAATATAACAGCGAGCCATTGGAAAAGGTACTACCAACGGCTCGCGGTCTGTTAATTGGGAAGGCTATTAGCCCGCGTATTCAATCCGGTACCAGAGTTTCCAACCGCCCATGTTTTGGGGGTCAATCGGGTCGCCTGTCGGTGCGTAGTTTGCCAACCAATCGGCTGGTTTTCCTTGGAAAACGCGCTTGTAGGAGGCGAGCTTATCATCGGGGTCAAAGGTGTCAAGTTCCATGCCGCCTATTTCCATGCCGAGGGCAGTTTCGGCCCAATCCTCGAAAAGCACGGCGTCAAGTTGCACCTCGTTGCTGTCGGGGCGGTCGCTCAACTTGAAGCAGCCGCTCGCGGGGAAAACCGCTTCGCGAAGGA
This sequence comes from Saprospiraceae bacterium, assembly GCA_046153695.1. Lineage (GTDB taxonomy): Bacteria > Bacteroidota > Bacteroidia > Chitinophagales > Saprospiraceae > M3007. The sequence goes on along the minus strand of JBJXEZ010000217.1, from coordinate 5,545 downwards.
TGCCGCCGTTGTCGGGCGAGAACACTTTGGCAAAAAAACGGAACTCGCCTTTGCCTTTGAACCAAGGCTCGCGGTCGTCAAGGATTTGAATTTTCTCCAAAATCACCCTGAGCTTTTGGCCGTGTTGGTGGACGGTTGGGTCGGTCCATTGCACGGGCGGCTCCGTCGGGTTTTCCTCGTTGTTCAATTCGACCATGGCCTTAGCCCGAGTTCGGGCAAACTCCACCTGTTTGGCCACGATGGGCTTCCAGCGGTCGTTGTTGGGCGTGAGGCTGAGTCGTTTGTGGAAAAGTTCGAGCCAACGGATGTCGGTCTGCCACAGATCATGCGCCTTTTCGACTTGGATGTTGAGCTGGAAACCACCCAGTGTACGGGCTTCTTCAGCGCGCATTTGCAGCACGTCCACTTTAAATCGTTGACCTTTTTTAATACCCGGCGGCAATTTCACGTTGAACATTCCGGCCAGGTTGTCGCCCCAAAAAGCGGGTATCGGCAAGTAAGTCGTCCCTTCCGGGAAAAGCCGGAGCGTGTGGGAATCAACGATTTGCACTGTGCGCGGGGCATGGCGGAGGTTTCGGTAGTTGAAAATTTCTTCTACGTTCGCGCCCGGCAGGTACAGGGTCACTTCGGAGTCCTTGGGCAGGTTGTTCCAAAAAATAGCCAGTTCGTCCAGTCCGGTGCCCGGTTTCCAGTCCACGGCATCGAAGGTCCAGCGGCGCTGGGTTTCGGCTTCGAGGTGGTTGCGCTCCCGTAGCGCTTTCAGCCTTTCTGGGAATTGGGCCAGCCAACCTTCTTCCAAATGGCCGTTTTCGTGGTTGCCGGTGGCGTGACCTCCAAGGACAAAGGCTGGGCGCGCAGGCCGCACTTCGATTTCATCGCAGCAATTGGCTTCAAAGAAATCCGTCAACGAGCCGCCGATTTCGTGCGGCTGGTCGCCGTGGCGGTGCCCAGGCTGGTCGCCGTGGTGGTCATCGTTGTGGTCATCGTTGTTGTGGTGGCCGTCGTTGGGGTCGTGTTTTTTCCAGTAACGGCGGTTTCGGGTGAGGTCGATGTTGAAGGCGTGCTGCACGGTGCGAGTGATTTCGTTGCCGGGGTTGGCTGTCTGCACCACGAGCAGGTTGCGTTGCGCCAGATTGTCGGAGGTGCCCGGAGTCGCGCCTGGCACGGTGGGGTCTCCGGCTTCGACCAATTCGACAATCATGCACTGGTGGTGGCTCACGAGCAGGTCGCGGATGGAGAGCAACGCGCCGCCGCTGCTAGGTATGTCGGGCGTAACGGTGGAAACTGTGGCTGGAAAACGCGGGGTCGTTTGGTTGATGTCCAAATATGCCCCGTAGAACCGCAGCACCTCATCGCCGACGGTGGCAGGTGCCGGGAACGAATCGAGGTTCGTGCTGTCTGTCTGGGTGTTCATGTCGGTAGAAGTGCCCACACGCGGTTCCGCGAAAAACGGGATGGAGGCCAGTTCCCCGGGGGTGGTCGTCAAACCAAGCAAGCCCACTCTGGAAGGGGCGGAGCGATAGGCCAGTGTGTCATTGAACTCTACGTTGGCGGTGCCCCAGCGGAATAGCCGGAAGGTCGCTCGGACGTTTGGCAGCGCGTTCGCGCTTTGCAGCCGCACTTTTGACAAAGCGAAATTGTAAATGTTGTTTCCGCTGATGGCAGTGGAATATTCCAGCACGGCATCCCCCTGGTCGGTCGGCAGGTTGTCAAAATCGCTGACGCTTGCCGTCCCGTTACGCAAGTTGGCAATCACCTGTTGGATAAAAGTGTGCGGGTTGGTCCAGCCTGCCAGTACTCCGAAACGCGCTTGGCCTTCGCGGATTTGGAACACCCGCGCATCAATGCTCAGCCAGGAGGTAGGGCCGTCGAGCATGTAGGGGTTGGCGTTGATTTGCAGACGCACGCGCTTGCTGTCGTCCACCACCACGTTGCCGGAGCGGTCTCGGGCGGTGACGACCAATTTGACATCCAGCAGATCGCCCGGATTGGCGAGGCCGCTAAACGCACCGTTGCCCGTGAACGTCACCTCGCATGGGTAAGTGATCCGCTGCGGGATGCCGGGGTGCTGGCTGGGGCTTTCAGGCTGTGCAGAAGTGACGACGACCGCCACGTCAGGGATGAGCACGTTGGTCGTGATGTCCCGCAACTCCACCAGCGGAGGATGTGTGGGCAAAATATCAGGGTACAAACCCGCCCCGTACACTGGCGGCGCGATCAGGTTGCGCAGGGTCGGCTCCACCTCTGGCGGCCACACGATGTTCAAGGGCCTCGAAGTGCGGTCTTGCAAGATGACGTAAAAAGCATCTGGGAAAACGCTCGTTCCGCCCGAAACCACAGCGTTGACCTGATCGAGACTGAAGGTGCTGCGGTCTAGGTAGGTGGTCACCTCCGGGGCTTGTTTCTCCTGAATCATCGGGATTTCGATGACCGATTCGTGGTCGAAACCGTCGAGCCGCTCGTAAGTTGTTCCGGCAGGGAGGTTAGGGCTGAACGGTTCGAGCAGGGTCAGAGAGGTCGCCACGGTATTAAGCACGACCATTCGCACCTGGCCGTTTGCCCGGATGAGGTCGCCTTGCCGGAGTTGGGTGTTGAAATTGGTGCCAACGCCAGTGACGATCAAGCCCGCGCTGGAAATCGTGCCGGATACGGCTGGGAGGCTTCCATCGGAGCGGAAGCGACTGACGAGATGCCCGGTGATTTTGATGCGGCTGTTTTTGAAACCTGCCGCACTCGGAGTCGGGAAGGCGAGGTTGTCGGCTTTGAAAGGGCCGTCACCATCGCTGTCCACCATACCAGAGAAGTCGAAATCTTCGATGAAGTGGGTGCCTTGCAAACGCTGGTTCACGCCAGGCACCCCGCTGTTGATGATTTCCAGGTTGCGGGAAATCGAGAAAATGGGGGCTATTCCACCCGCCTCGCGCAGCACTTCGCAACGAAGCGTCAATTCTAGGGAGCGATTGAAGGGGATGTCAGGCTCAACATTGATGTTAACGCGAACGATGCCGTTGCCAGTGGTTAAGTCTAAGCCCGCAATAGCATTGAGCGGCTCAACCGAATTAGTGCTGTTGGAAAACTCCCGGAGGATGGTCAGCACAAATGGCTCTGGGTAAGAGGCACCGGTGGCATCTACGGGGTTGAAGGAAAAGAAACGGGGTTCGCGCCTCGCCCACACGTCGTCAATGAAGCCGTGCCAAGCAAAAAAGCGGGGAGAGTAATTATTAGCAACTGGGTGCCACAGGTCACCGTTCAGTCCGTGACCCGTTCCGTGATAGCCATCTGGTAGAATTGGATTTCCAAACGAATCCAAAATGTCTATAAACGGCGTGTGCTGGTTGAAATCTAAGGCGAAATGTTGCCCCAACTCGCCGACGTTGGCAAACTCTCGCATATCACCTTCGTAAACAGAGACGTGGGGTTCGATGAACTCTGCTATCGCAGGGTTCATGTCCCAACGCACTCGTGGGAAACCGGAAGCATCCACATCTACATTCGGCGCACTTGGGATGAACGGGGTGGAGGGTGTGTCATGTGCGCAAGTGTTAATGGATTGCACCCTGTCCTGACCTGTTTTAACCAGCCAGCGGTCAAAAATCTCCAAGTGGTCGCGATGAAATGTAAAGAATTCGGTGCCAACTTGGGTCCTGCTTATTTCTTTTTTGCTTTTGTGTTGGCCGACGCTTGTTTTGAAAAAAGGTGTCGGAGTCGTCCAAATGGCAGGGTCGCCAGCCAGGTGATCCGTGTGCCAGACATGGTGAACTTGGTGGAAAAAATCCATGAAGTCTTTTTCAGACAAAATCGTCCCGTCTTGGTCGTAAATGGTGTGGACATCGAAAACGGGCTGCACCAAAACCCGCTTTCGCAGATCGCTGACCCATTTTATGAAAGCCCAGTAGCGATAACTGTATGGTGCTTTTACTTCGTCGGCCAGTTCGGGAGCAACTCCGCCCCTAAAAGAGGCTTGATAATATTGCCGGATGCTGTTTCCCAACAAATTGGTGTTGCCAGGTAATGGGAAGCCCCCAGGAAGCAAGGCCGATTGCGAGACACTCATGGCACTCACGCCGTCCCAGGGGCGCAATGGAGGTAGGAAATATTTGCTTCGCCAGGTCTCGTAACGGACGAGCAAATAGTCTAAGTGGTGCGCCAAGAACTGGTCGCCCGTTATCGTCGAACCCGCGCTGTTCGGGATGTTGTCTATCGTCCAGTTCAAGTGGTTTTGAATTCCAATTGGCAGGACAGTGCCCAACTCGGCATCTCCCCGGTCTCCATAAACCAGTTCGGAGACGAAGTTGATGAAATTTTTACCTGTGGCAGCCATAATAATTTGATGTTTAGAGGCGATAAAATCAGCCTTGAAAGGCTGCGGTTAGAACATCAAATATTCAACTGCTTTAATTTGACAGATTGGAAGCCACTTGGAAATCTCTTGGAAATCTTCCCTACAAATCTATCTGAAAACTCAGCACCGGTGTAAGCCCGCTCTGCTCCCTGTAAATCCACGCATTCAGGTCAGGGTCATAATCGCGGCTGAGCGGGTCAATGTTTTTTCGCCCGATAACATTTTGAATGTCGAGTGCTAAGGTCCAGGCTGTTTTGAGGTTGTTTTTACGGAACGCGATGCGCATATCCGGGCGAAAATAGGCTCCCACCTGCTCCGAAAATGCATTGCCCTCGTCCAAAAGTGGTTCTTGTGAAAAACGCGAAACTGTTTGGTCGGGCAACAAAGGCGTGAGGCGCTGACCTCCGTTGTAAAGCAGTTTGAGGCCTAGTTGCAGCACCGAAGCATTTTTAAAACTCCATTCCTTGCCCGCCATGAGCGAACCGGAAAGCCCGCTGTCGAAAACTGTGGAGTGTTCCCGGCCCGCCGCATCCGTATAGCGCGATTGCGATATCGAACCGCTCAACAAAAAGAAGGTGCCACCCGCGAAGGATTTCTCCACACTCAGATCCAGGCCGATATTTTGGCCTTTGCCTGTGTTCTCCATTTCCCGATTTGCAAAGCCATGTATCGTGTTCAGGATGCTCCAGCTGCTTGCGGCATTTTTTGCCACAGGCACGTCTTTCATTTTTTGGAAATATACCTCGGCGTGCAAACGCATGGATTTTCCCGCCAAAAGATCCCAGCCTGCTACATAGTGTTGAGCGCGAATCAGATCCACTTCACGATTCACTTCGCGGCCGTTTACCCGGGTAAAATAATTACCCAAAGGCAGCACCCGTCCATGGATGCCCCAGGCAAGGCTAATAGATTGTTTTTCAGAGATTTGGTACTTCGCGGCCAAGCGCGGCTCAATGCTCGAGCTTTGGTTCAAGGCGAAATACAATGCATGCAATCCTGCGTTAAAGGTCCATTTTTCTGTAGGCCGCAGGCGAAAGTTGGCGTATGGTTGAAGCTGGGCCGTCATGCCTTCAGCGTCAAGTCCCGTCGAGTCTCCAAGGGTGTTTCGGAAAAAAGAGTAGGGCATGAGGTTGACAAAAAAGCCCGTTTTGAGCGACACACGACGGCTGAATTTTTTATTCAAAAAAGAGGCCACTACATACC
>JBJXEZ010000198.1:0-14273 GCA_046153695.1 Saprospiraceae bacterium | reverse complement strand
GGCTCACAGAGAAAAAAAAGGCTCGCAGAGTTTTTATTCAAAATTTCTCTGTGAGCCTTTTTTTTCTCTGTGAGCCTCTGTGACACTTTTTTTATGCTACATCGGCGAATGCGTGCAATTTACCGTTGAACTACGAACGATTTGGAAGCCACTTGGCCATTGGCCGTAGCTACCAGCGTGTACATGCCGTTCGGCAGGTTGTCGGCGCGGAAGGGCAGCAGTTGCTTGCCGGAGATGCTGGCGTAGTTGCGATCGGACATTACACGGCCCAGCGCATCCACCACGCGGATTTGAACGTCGGCTGTTTCCTCCACTTTGATCGTCAGCATGGCCTCATCCTGAACAGGGTTCGGGAAGATAGAAATCTGAACGGCATCCAGAGCAAGTGTCGGGGTGGAAGTGGAAACAAACGGGATCGTTGTGATCTCGGCGTTGATGATACGGTTGGTGGCAGCATCAATCAGCATCGAGATAGCGTGCATTTTGCTAATATCGAATGTAGCAGGTACGGTATACGTGCTCTTGTACGACATGACCGAACCAGCAGCATTAGAAGCAGGTACGCTGCCTGGAGCGCCAGTGAAACCGCCGACGATCTCGCGAGCCACGTGGTCGTACACCATCTGAGATGCAGGTACCGGGCTGGGAAGGAGATGGAAGTTACCCATTGGGCCTTGGCCGCCACCAGCGTAAGCATTGATCTGGTTGTAGTACTGAGTCGAGCCTTTGACACCGTCCTCTATGTATGCTACTGCGACACGCAGGTCGCCGCTCATAGCCTCCACAAACTGGATGGAGGTCGTCACGTCTACCTTGCGGGCAGCAACATCCAGATCCACATTTTGGGAAACGATTGCCTTTGCGGGTTGAGTCAGGTGCGTGATCAGGGCTTTTTCAAAGTTCGGGTTACCTAACAGCGGGTCAATATCAGCCTCGCGCTCAACACGACCACCTGGGAAGCCACCGATAAGTCCGACCATGCCTGCGTTGTAATCGAAGTTTTGCATGGGGTCGGGGTAGGATTGGATTGCATTGTGTACGGCGATTGGAATGGCCAGATTGGGATACTTATCGGCGATGTAGTCCATCATTACGGCACCACGCGGGCACCAGGTACACCATGTGCCCGTACCTTCTTCGATCACAACCTTGCGGTTGGGCTGGGGCAGTACGCTTGTGACGCTATAAGTGGCCGTACCGACATTATCGGAAGGATCGTTGTCACCCACGCCGTTCACATTTTTGATCTCGACGCTGAAATCATACATGTTGGCACCCAAGACAGTAGGGTACGGAATGTAAAAAGTTAAAGACTGATTGAAAAGCAAATTCAGGTTGGTGTAGTTGAGTGTTTGGCTGCTGCCATTACGAGTTACAACTACATCAAACGACGTAACAGTAGGGAAACCAGAGTTAACGAACGTTCCGCGTACAGCCACTTCGGCTCCCGGTAAAACTTTGTCATAAACTGTAGAAATAGCTGGTACGGCATCAATGTACTTGCCTGCGGCTACGGTAGCCACTCTGGCGCGAACAATATTGTCGGCCTGGACAATTCGCATATTATCTAACATGGCCCCAAAAAGCCAGCCGGTGCCGTCATCATACCGGAAAGCCAACCGAACGCTTGGTTTGCCAGCGTATGCTGTCAAGGGGATATGGTGGCTGTTTCTCCATGCACCCTGGCCGGTAAGCGCGACTACTTCTGTCCATGTACTCCCATTGTCAATGGAAGCCAGCAGTCGCAGTGACTCGGTTTTTGACTGGAAGGTACCACGAACAAAAAAGATGTCGAAAAGCAACCGCGGATCGGTCAGCGTGGAAAAGTCCATCGTAGGCAAATAAAGGATTTCATTGGCTTTGTTGCAGTTACAACCATCATCATTGGTGCCAAGAATATTACCAGCACGAGCAGGTACCGGGAAGTCCGTCGAAGAGAGCGCTGTGGTTGTACCCGTTTTCCAACCACCGTCAGTGGCGGAGGTGAGCTGGGACCAGCCAGCAGGAAGGCCGCTGGCTACACCGTCAAAATTCTCGGACCAAAAAACAGTGCCTTGAGTAAAGCCTGATACTCCAATTAGCAGGAAAAGAGCAACAAAAAGTAGATTTTTGTACATGATTTTAAGCATTTGATGTGAAATGTCTGGCAAAAGTAGATATTCGTTTCTTGTGATCGGTCTTTTGTAAAAAAATGATAATTTTTTACAGTTTTTCAGGGTGCCGGAAGGCAGCGTCAACAATCTTTGAACGAGCAAGTAGCCGTACTTTTGCGCCGATGAAACCGCAAGACATGCTCTTCGAACCGCGCGATGTGTTCAAAAAATTAGAGTTCGACAAGGTCCTTGACCTGCTCGAAAAAGAAGCCATGACCCCGATGGCTGCTGAACGGCTCCGGGAACTGGCCCCGTCGGTCAATTTTGAGGAAATAGACAATTGGCTGCGCGAAACTCGGGAATTCAAGTTGACCCTTGAAAAAAACGACCGCTTTCCGCTGGAAACGTTCACCGACATCCGCCCCGACCTTCGGATGCTGGCAATTGACGACTATACCTTGCCCGCCGAGGTGTTCCAGAATATCCTGCGTATCCTGTTCGTGGTGCGCGACGTGTTCCGGTTTTTTTCCGCCGTGAAAAAGGAAATTTACCCCAAACTCTACGACCATATCCGGCTCCTGCGCTACGATGAGGACCTGATCCGGGCTATAACGGCTGTTTTCGACGAAAAAGGCGAGGTGCGGGCCGATGCTTCTCCTGACCTGATGCGCATCCGTCGCGAAATGCAGCACAAAGTGCGCGAGCTCGACCAGCGCTTCCGTCAGGTTATCGCCGAGTACCGCAACAAAGGCTGGCTATCGGACGCGCCCGAAAGTTTTCGCAATGGCCGCCGCGTACTGTCCGTTCCCGCCGAGCACAAACGAAAAATCCGGGGCATCATTCACGACGAGAGCGACACCGGACGTACCGTTTTTATCGAACCGGAACCGGTCATTGAAATCAACAACGACATTTTCGACCTCGAGGGCGAAGAGCGCCGCGAGATATTCCGCATCCTGAAAAAACTCAGCGCAACCATTCGGCCCTATGGCCCACTACTCGGCCAATATCAGGAAGCCCTCGTCGGTTTGGAAGTCGTGCAGGCGAAGGCGCGTTTGGCAATGGCTATGCGTGGCGGTATGCCGGTGTTGAAAGAAAGCACGCTCATCGGTATCCGAAAAGGCTACCACCCGCTGCTTCTTTTGAAAAACAAGGCGATGGGGCGTAAAACCGTGCCCTTCGAGCTGCGACTCACCCCCGAAAACCACATCCTCGTACTGTCTGGCCCAAACGCAGGCGGCAAATCGGTAGCCATGAAATCGGTAGGCTTGCTTCAGTTAATGGTGCAGAGTGGTCTGCTGGTACCGGTTCACGAATTGAGCGAGTTTGGCATTTTTCAGCGTGTTTTTACCGACATCGGCGATCAGCAAAGCCTTGAAGACGACCTCAGCACCTACTCTTCTCGCCTGCAAAACGCGCGAGTTTTTTTGGAAAAAGCCACGCCAAAAACACTTGTACTGATAGATGAAATGGGCAGCGGTACTGACCCAAAACCAGGTGGAGCCATCGCTGAGTCCATTTTGCAAGGGCTGCACCGCAAAGGCGTATTTGCGGTTTTAACCACACACTACTCTAACCTAAAAGTGTTTGCTTTTCGCAATACAGGCATTCTGAATGCCAACATGCACTTCGACAAAGACACCCTGTCGCCTACTTATGAACTCAAAGTTGGCCGCCCGGGCAGCAGCTACGCCTTCGAGATCGCTGCCAAAAGCGGGTTGCCAAAAAACATCATTGATTACGCCCGCAAACGAACCGGTAGTGAGACCGCCGTGGACGATATACTGATCGAGCTTCAACGCGAAAAACAGGACTTGGAAGAAACATTGCGAGCCGTACAGGAAAAAGAACAGTCGCTGGAACGCCTCATTAAAACCTACGACAGCCTGCACAACGACCTCGAAGTGAAGCGCAAGCGCTTGAAACTGGATCAAAAAGAGTTTGATCTGCGACTGAACGCCAACACCAGCCGGGAAGTAGACAAACTCGTACGCCAACTTAAGGAGGAAAAGAATTTGGAACGTGTGCAGCAGGTGGCCCAGCAACTCAAACAAGAACGTGCAGAAAAGGCCCGCCAAGTGGATGATCTCAATGCCGATGTGATCAAGTTGGAGGAAAAAACCAACAGTACGGCACCCGCCAGGCCATTTCAAGTGGGCGACTACGCACGCCTGCGCGCTGGCGGAGCCACGGGCCGTATCGAAACGCTGAAAGGCGGGAAAGCCCAATTGGCCATGGGTGGTATTACCGTGACTGTGAAAACAGCCGACTTGCTGCCCGTGGCACCGCCAGTACAACATGCCATCCCGGCTGCCGGTACCGATATCCAGCAGGCTGCCGCTTTTGAATCCAAAATTGACATCCGCGGCATGTCTCCCGATGAAGCTTTGATGGTTTTGGAAAAATTTGTGGACAACTCCCTCCTGTCCAATGCAGCAGTGTTGCGCATTTTGCACGGCAAGGGAGTGGGCGTTTTGCGCAAGATTGTGAAAGGAAAATTGCGCGAGTACGGCGGCAACATTGCCCGTGTGTACCATCCCGAACCGGAAAACGGCGGTGACGGCGTGACACTCGTAGAATTGGCTTGATTAATGAGTACTAAATACCATGCGCAATTACTTGCTATTCGTATCCATAATGCTGGCTTTGGTCAGCGCGGTTGGTGCTCAGGCACCTGATTTTACTGTCACTGATTCCGGCGGTAAAACACATGCTTTGTATGCTGATTATGTAAACAAGGGCAAGGTGGTGGTGCTCGAAATATTTTTCATCAATTGTCCGCCTTGTGCAACATTCGCACCGCATGTTCAGGCCCTGTACCAACAGATGAAAAGCCAGTACGGCAGCAGTGTAGAGTTTCTTCTGCTCAGTGACAAAAACGCCGACACCAACCCGCTCGTAGCACAGTATCGCACTGGCAAATCGCTCACCATGCCCGGCGTTGGCTCCGATGGCGGCAGTGTGACGGCTGTACAACCCTACAAAAACGGCCAGTTTGGCACCTTCCTAGGCACACCTACATTTCTTGTGATAGCGCCAAACACAGGCCAGGTGTTTTTTGACATCCGGGCAGCCAACCCAACGGCCACGATGGGCCTCATCGCCCAAAAAATAGCCGATCTCCTACCTGCTTGCCGAATACGTACGCCCGCTGGCGATACCTTGCAAAAATTCCAAATTACCCTCACCCCACCCGGCGGCGGCACATCTGTCAGCCAACAGGTGACAAACGGAACCTACCGCCTTGGCGACTTCCATGGGTTGCCACCATTGCCGTTTTGCGAGGCTGTTGCAGCCAAAAACGACAGTCCGCTCAATGGGGTTAGCACCTTCGATCTGGTGCTGATCAACCGGCATGTCCTTGGTGTGGAACCATTTCAACACCCTTGGCAGCACGTGGCCGCCGATGCGAACAACTCCGGTACTGTTTCCACTATTGACATTGTGGAGTTACGCAAACTCATCCTCGGCATTTATGATACGTTACCTCAAGTGCCTTCATGGGTGTTTTCGCCCGCTAAAGACACCATTTGGCCGCAGCAGTGTTCCGAGTTTTTGGCCATAAAAAAAGGCGATGTGAACAGCAGCGCTGATTCAAAAGGGCTACATATTGCTACTGATCGAAACACTGAAAAGTGGCGATTTTTTTGGGAAAACGCCAGCGTATTGGCGGGGCAAACCCATACGGTGCGGCTGCAATCCGGCAAAAACGGTGAATGGGCAGGATGCCAGGCAGCGTTCCGGTTTGATTCCCGCGCCTTGCAAATCCTCAACGTTCGTTCTGACCTGCTTTCTGGTTTTGATGATAATGCCTGGAACGCTACCGAAAGACGGTTAGCATTGAGTTGGTTCACCCCTGGTACACCGTTACTTGTGCCAACGCAAGCGACTATTTTGGAAATTGAAATCATGGTGCTGCAGGATGGAACGCTTGCAGAATTCTTCGCTCTGGAGGATCACACGGTGCACGGTGAAGTATATGGTGCCGACGGCCGGACGTATTCGCTGGAAGAACAAATGGCTCCAGGGAATACCGATGTTATTCTGGCTCCCAACCCGGCTATTGGTTTTTTTACCATTTCCATGGAAAATGCTCCGCAGGGCCAGGTGTTGCTCCAGGTGATTAACACACTTGGCATGATCGTTTATGAAAAAAAACTGCACCTGGAGGCCGGTTCAAATCGCTGTGAAATCGTTCCCGACTCCCTTGATGCCGGTGTATACACGGTTCGGGTTGGAGGAGATGTTGTGGGGCGGTTGGTCTGGGGGGAATAATTCGTAGTTTTGTGCTGAATTTTGAACCAGAATGGCTTTGAACGCCGAAAATGAGCAAAGAATTAGCCAACGACCCGATTGCGACCGATGATAAAATCATCGAAAAGGCGCTTCGCCCCAAACTGCTGGATGAGTTCAGCGGGCAACGAAAATTAGTAGATAACCTCCACGTTTTCATTTCGGCTGCCAAACAGCGCGGCGAAGCACTCGATCATGTCCTGTTGCACGGGCCGCCCGGACTGGGCAAAACCACTTTATCGCATATTATTGCCAATGAACTTGGGGCTTCTCTGAAAATGAGTTCCGGCCCTGTGCTCGAAAAAGCGGGTGACCTGGCAGGCCTACTTACAAACCTCGATCCTGGCGACGTACTGTTCATAGACGAAATACACCGCCTCAACACCGTCGTGGAGGAGTACTTGTACTCGGCGATGGAGGACTATCGCATTGATATTATGATTGACTCCGGCCCCAATGCCCGGAGCATCCAGATTACACTCAACCCCTTTACACTCGTAGGTGCAACTACGCGCATGGGCCTGCTCACCTCGCCGCTTCGTGCCCGTTTTGGCATCAATTGCCTGCTTGACTACTACGATGTGCCCACCCTTGAGGGTATTTTGCACCGCTCGGCATCCATCCTCGATATCCCGATCACGGAGGAAGGCGCCCACGAGATCGCAAGGCGCAGCCGAGGCACACCGCGTATTGCCAACGCCCTGCTCCGCCGTATCCGCGATTTTGCCCAGATAAAGGGCACTGGCGTGGTCGACAAGGCTATCGCGCACTACGGCCTCGCTGCCCTCGATGTGGACGAACATGGCCTTGATGAGATGGACAACCGAATCCTCAATGCCGTGATCCACAAATTTAAAGGCGGCCCCGTTGGCCTCACCACCATTGCCACCGCAGTAGGGGAGGAGCCGGGTACCATCGAAGAAGTACACGAACCGTTCCTTATTATGGAAGGCTATCTCCAGCGTACACCGCGCGGACGGACGGCCACCGAAAAAGCATACAAACACGTAGGGGCTGTGCCGCCAGCTCAAGCAGGAACGCTCTTTGAATAAACACATTCTTCGTTCATAAAACACATCTAAGGTATGTCCTACAGCGCCCGCACCGTTTTTTACTTTGGCATTTACCTTTCTGTCACAGGTTTATTGCTAGTTGCTACGCCCAATTTCGTTCTAGAACTGCTTGGTATGGCTCGAACCGACGAAGTCTGGATACGCGTCGTTGGTATGCTTGCCGGTGCACTTGGATCGTATTACATCCTGGCAGCCCGTCACGAACTGACCGTTTTTATCCGTATGTCAGTGCAACTGCGATCAACGGTTATTCTGCTTCTCGGTTTGTTCGTTTGGCTCGGATTTGCCGAAATGCCAATCCTCATATTTGGCGCTGTAGACTTTCTGGGTGCTATGTGGACATGGATGGCGCTGCGAACAGAAGGGCGTTCCTGATCGCGATTTGTTTTTTTTCTGAAATTTTTCGCCTCCCTTTCGTAACGCCAGCACCCCGCTCCGCGACAAATACGGCAAACGCACCTGCACACGATGTCTAAGCCAGTCGCCCTTACCGAGTCGGAGTTTGTTTCCCTGTTGGAGGCCAACCAGGCTATACTGCACAAAGTCTGCCGGATGTACACCCGCACGGATGAGGCTCGGCGTGACCTGTTTCAGGACATCGCGACCCAGATGTGGCGGGCATGGCCGAACTTCCGCCATGGCAGCAAGGTCAGCACCTGGATGTACCGTATTGCACTAAACGTGGCCATTAGCGGCCTGCGCAAACCGGTATTGGCTACTGAAACACTTACAGAAGATCAGCACCGCCTGCCACACACAGAATCAGAAATAACAGACGAGGTGGCTAGTCTGTATGCTGCATTAGACGGCTTGAGCAAGGTCGAAAAATCCTTCGCGCTCCTGCTCCTCGACGACTATTCCTATGAGGAAATGGCGGAAGTCACTGGCCTCACCACCGATCACTTGCGGGTAAAAATGTTTCGTATTCGCGAAAAACTTCGATTTCTAATTCAACAACAACTCAATACGCTATGAAAAATGATGATTTGGACAACCTGAAGTCCACCTGGAATGCCGCAGCCAACGAGCAAAAAGTGCTTGGTCAAGAAGACCTGCTCCCGCTTATACAGCGACAAACACAAACCGTTTTTTCCAAAATGCGCCGCAACCTGTTGCTGGAAGTGGCGATTGGGGCGCTGGCTATGATTGCATGGGTATATTTTGTCGGGAGGATTGTCCCCGGCAACGGAGAGGCATACCTTGCCGCCCTGCAAATGACCCTGATGACAGTACTTCCACTCAGTTTTTTCTACTACGAGGGCTTCCGGAATTTGAATCTGGGAATGGCCTCCGACTCGCGGCTTGTTCCCGCACTCCAGCGGACCATTGCGCACTGGGAACAAGTGTTGCGCCTCTACTTTTGGGGCGGAGCAGCACTGATCCCGACTTTTTTGTTGTCTGCAGTCTGGTTCACCAACTGCCTCGGGGGCCAGTATTTGTTGAAAATTACCGACGCCATGCCTTGGCTCCATATAGTCGTATGGGTGGCGGGCCTTTCCGGAATTACCATCCTGTTCGTTTGGATTTCAATCAGGATTAGTTACGGCAAACACCTCTCTGAACTCAAGGCCTGCCTTCGGGAACTGGAAGAGGCTGTTTAGTACCGATGAAATAATAACCTCCCGATTTGGAAGGGCTAATTGGGCGGCATTCTGCGTTGCTCGTCCGTTGCGTAGCCCTACTATGCGCCTTCCTCGAGCCTTGTCTGCCACCAAATTATCCTCCTCCAAATCGGGAGGTTATTGTTTCATCGGTACTTATCTGCCATTGCATCCAACAAAAATTTTACGCCCCAGTTGGGATAGCGCCAGCGCAGGTAGGGACCCCAAAACGGCGCTGAGCCGGGTAACGCCCCACGGCAGTTTGGGTTTTTCTCTAAATTTTGAAAGCGAAGCGCTTCGGCCAGAAAAAAACCAGCGGCCCGTTCAAATTTTTCCGCACCGGTCTTTTCCCAAAGCCTTCGAAAAAAAATGCTCAATTGGGCATTTCCAACAGGACAAGTGAACGAGTAATCACCCTGCCAACCCGGACCGTACCGCCCGGCGGCGACATGTCCGCTCCGATCCAGCTCGGCCAACAAGCCTTCAGCGCAACGGGCTGTTTTTTCCAGTATATCTTCCTCGCCAAGCAGCAGGGCGCTTTCCCAAAAACCCTGCAACGTATAGGCGATGGTATGCGTGAACGCCCATTGGCCCGGCTTCAGCCCCCAGTCAGCGACGGTACTGTCTGATTGAATACGCCGGGCGTAGTAGCACAATGCAGTGCGCATTTGCTCCTGAACATCTGGCAACCCCAAACGAGCGCCTGCCTCAAGCAGGCTCCAAACAGCGTAGGTGTAGTAACTGGGCACAAAACCTGGGATATACGCTCCATTGCGCCAGGCTCCGTCGGGCGAGAGGGTAGAGAGGAGCCACTCCATCCCCAATTTCTCCCCTGTGGGAGAGGCGCGCGCATCCCGCATGGCTGGTTTTTCGTGAGTTGGAATGCTATCGCAGCCCGCCTCAGGGGAGCAAGTATTGTTGAGAGCAAGCCCCCCTCCCCCCCGGGGGAGGGGATGGGGGTGGCCCGGCGGAGTTTTCGCCCCCACTCCCCACAAAATCATCGCCGTATTAAAAACACTCGGCCTCGTCTCACCAGCCATGCCGCCAGCCCAAGCGCCGTTGGGCAGTTGGATGTCCAGCAACCAGCGGCGGCACCGTTCGGCCATTTCGCGCAGTATATCATCCTGCATCAGATCGGCGTATTGCAGCAGGGTTGGGATGAGATACCCGGTAGTTTCCGGGTATGCCCTGGTCCAACCCCAAACCGGGGAATAACTGTGCGATGACCCTCGCCCATCGGTGGCCACGATACTAGTGCGTAGCCAACTCAAGGCGGCTGTTATATGCGGGCACCGGGTTGAATGTGGCCTTTGTCCGCAACAATCTTTTTCTTGCCGTGTGGAATCAATGCCCCAACCTATCTTTGCCGCCCTCAAACGTGGTATTGATGAAAAATTCCTTCTTGTTACTGACATTGTTGTGTCTCCCGTTCTTCTTGTTTGCCCAAAAAACGGACAAAGGTACCGTTCGAGGCAACGTCTTCGACAAAGAGTCGGCACAACCACTTGCATTTGCCCGTATATTGATCGAAGAGGCCAATTTGGGCACTTCCACTGATGTTAACGGCTTTTTTTCGCTTTCTGAAATCCCGACAGGCCAGTACCGTGTCAAAGTCGCCTATCTCGGTTATGAGGACCAGTTTCTGGATGTACAAATCACCAAAGGGGAGATTGTATACAGAACCGTTTACTTGCAGGAAAGCGGCACTAACCTCGGGGAGGTGGTCATCAGCGGCAAAAAAGATCAGGCCAAGTCACAGGTTCAGATTTCCAAACTGACCGTTACGCCCAAACAAATTCGCTCGCTACCGTCTACTGGCGGCCAGTCGGACATTGCTCAGTACCTGACCGTGCTGCCTGGGGTTGTGTTCACCGGCGACCAGGGTGGCCAGCTCTACATCCGGGGTGGCTCTCCGGTACAGAACCGTATCCTGCTCGACGGGATGACGATCTACAACCCCTTTCACAGTATTGGCTTTTTCTCTGTGTTCGAGACTGAACTCATACGAAACGTAGACGTGCTTACCGGCGGCTTCAACGCCGAATACGGCGGGCGCATTTCCGCCATCGTGGACGTAAAAACCCGAGAAGGCAACCGCAAGCGGCTTTCCGGCCTGATTTCCGCCAGTCCCTTTCAGGCCAAGGCGATAATTGAAGGGCCAATTGTGCCACTGAAGGAAGAAGGCGGGGCGAGCGTCTCTTTTGTATTGGCTGGCAAACAGGCCATCATTGACCAGACCGCTCCCAAACTTTACAGCCACATCAACGACGGTAAAGGTATTCCGTTCAATTACCGCGACCTGTACGGCAAACTGTCGCTGATGTCTGGCAATGGCAGCAAACTCAACCTGTTTGGCTTCAGTTACGACGATGGCGTACAACTCGATTTTTCCACACCCGGCGGCACGGGCAACACGAACCAAACGACCGATTTCACCTGGCAAAGCAGTGGAGGCGGCTTCGATTTCAACCTTGTTCCGTCCAACTCCAACACCATCGTTAGTGGCATGCTGACCTTTTCCAACTACGACTCCCGTATAGAGGAAGCCGACCGAAACCCGCGCACCAGTGGGATCGCCGGATTTTCAGGTGCACTGAACTTCACCAACTTCGACCGGAACAACGAGGTCAAATATGGATTTGAACTGACGGGCTTCAAAACAGATTTTTCCTTCATCAACTTCCGCGGCCTGAAAATCGAGCAAATCGAGAACACAACCGAGATCAGCATATACGCCCGTTGGAAACGTAAGTTTGGCCCGTTGGTCATCGAGCCGGGTTTCCGCTTGCAGTATTACCAGTCGTTGAGTGAGATTTCTCCCGAACCGCGCCTCGGCCTGAAGTACAACATCACCGATTTCCTTCGCTTCAAGGCTGCAGGCGGTATTTACACCCAAAATTTGTTATCTACGGTGAACGAACGCGACGTAGTCAATCTGTTCGTCGGTTTCCTTTCCGGCCCCGAAGAAGCCGTTTACAAACCCGGTACCGTCAACGAGCGCGTAGACCACCGCCTGCAAAAAGCACTGCACGGTGTGGTCGGTTTAGAGGTGGATATCACCGACAATTTTGAGCTCAACATCGAAGGCTACTACAAGGATTTTTCCCAACTTTTTGCCCTGAACCGCAACAAAGATGAGGCAACCGACCCGAACTACGTGGTCGAGACCGGCAAAGCCTCCGGCATGGACGTTTCGCTGAAATGGGAGGCCAAACGGTTTTATGTTTGGGGCGCCTACTCGCTCGGCTTTGTTACCCGTTTCGACGGCCAGCAACAGTACCCGCCGGTATTCGACCGCCGCCATAACCTCAACCTCGTGACTACCTACCAGGCAGGCTCTAAAAAAGAATGGGAGTTTGGCGCCCGATGGAACTTCGGTTCCGGCTTTCCATTCACCCAAACCCAGGGTTTTTACTCCGTGTTTGATTTCAACGACGGCATCAGCACCGATGTTCTCGGCGGCAACGGCGACCTCGGTATCGTGTACGCCAACGCACGTAATGGAGGCCGCTTGCCCTACTACCACCGTATGGATGTATCTGTAAAGCGCACCATCGAGTTCACCAAGTACCTCAAAATGGAGGTCGTCGCTTCTGCTACCAACGTGTACGACCGGGCAAATATCTTTTACTTCGACCGGGTGTACTATAAGCGCGTAAACCAACTTCCTATCATTCCGAGCCTCAGCATGACGGTGCAATTTTAACCATGACCGAGTACAAACTCACTCAGTATTCTCACGGCGCTGGCTGCGGCTGCAAGATCGCCCCGGCCGTGCTGGACCATATTTTGAAAAATACAGGTACTGCCTCGGCTGCCTATCCGCAACTGCTCGTCGGCAACGAAGAGCGCGATGATGCCGCCGTATTCGACCTTGGCGACGGCACGGCAATGGTCAGCACCACAGATTTTTTCATGCCTATCGTTGACGACCCGGAGGATTTCGGCCGCATTGCTGCTGTCAACGCAATCAGCGACGTGTACGCCATGGGCGGCACCCCGCTACTGGCCATCGCTATCCTCGGATGGCCCGTAAATTCGCTGCCTCCCGAAGTAGCAAACCGTGTAATCGAGGGTGGGCGTAAGGCTTGCGCTGAAGCGGGAATCCCGCTCGCTGGTGGCCACAGTATTGACAGCCCGGAGCCCATTTTCGGCCTTGCCGTCAGCGGCCGGGTGCGGATCGAGCATCTGAAAAAAAATGGCGGAGCTACGCCGGGTGCACAACTTTTTTTAACCAAACCCCTCGGCGTTGGCATCCTGACAACGGCCCAAAAAAAAGGTGTTTTGCTTCCAGAACACGCCCAAATCGCACCGATCAGCATGAAAACACTGAACAAGGTAGGTGCTCGATTCGGGCAGTTGCCTTATGTGCAGGCTATGACCGATGTGACGGGTTTTGGACTGCTGGGCCACCTCTCGGAAATGTGTGAGGCCAGCCATGCCAGCGCTGTGGTAGAATTCAGTAAGGTGCCGACAATTGACCGCGCTGTGCTCGATTATTATTTGGAAAAAAAATGCGTGCCCGGCGGCACCAACCGCAATTGGGACAGCTATGGCCATAAAATCGCTGGCGTGTCCGATCTACAACGCAGCATCCTCGCTGACCCGCAAACCAGCGGCGGACTGCTCGTAGCCGTGGCTCCAGGCCACGAGGCGGATTTTCAAAAAGTCGCAATCGAAGAAGGTTTCGACCTGCGCCCGTTGGGCTTTTTGATCGAAAAACAGGCGGTGTTGGTGACGGTGGTGTAGGGGGAATTTTAAACGCGTTCTTATTTTTCCAAAAACTCCAGGTCCACCGCAAAGGATTCCTGCAACTGGTACGAGGCCCAAAACGCCAGCCCCAACGTTACCGCACCCACTACGGCTGCGGCCTCAATGGGGCTGCCCATCTGTTCGGGCAGTTTCAAAAACTGGAACGACATAGCAATCGGAACAAATGCCAGACGAACGAAACTGGGCACTACGCATGCGGCTGTCGCCCGCAGGTTGGTGCCGAACTGTTCGGCAGCATTGGTCATAAAAACCGCCCAAAAACCTCCGGAAAAACCGAGCAGCGCGAGTAACAGGTAGAACATGCTCGCAGAACCTAACGGCAGGAACAGGTAAGCGGCAACCACTACGGCTTGCATGACCAAAAATATCCGCACAGCCTGCAGGCGGCTTCGTAAGCGTTGGCTGAGCAACCCGCTGCCGAGATCGCCCAGCGACATACC
>JBJXEZ010000384.1:0-2767 GCA_046153695.1 Saprospiraceae bacterium | reverse complement strand
CGCTCACCGACGGTTCGATGGCGTAGCATAGGCAAATAATTTTTGCCGTGACCGCGGATAGACTCAATTTTTTGATCAGCTCCGGCTCGTCGAGTTTGATTTGCGCGTCGAGCAAGCCGTTGTCTTGCAAGGACTTGTCGGTGGGCACGGTTTCGATGTCGAGGTAACAGATTTTCATAAATGGGTTCCTGTGATTCGCTAGAACAGCTGCAACTCTTCATTGGACTGTGTGCCGACTTCGATGGCTTCTCCCAGGCGCAGAAAGATTAATTTAAATGCCGCCACTGGGCGGCCCAAAGCTTGTTTTGCCGCTTCGATATAGATCTCGGCCTGCTGGCGGTAGCGTTCCGCGCCCAAGCGTAACTCAGTTGGCTTGATTCTATCTGTCTTATAGTCGGCTAGGTAAAGCAAGCCGTTTTTCTCGTAGAGTAAATCGATAACCCCTTCCATGATCTGGCCTTTCCAGGGCATGATCAGCGGCACTTCGCGGCCGAGGATTTTCGCGCCGGTAAGTTCGCCGTAAGCCTTGGAGCGAAAGTAATTATATAAAATGTCGTGCAGCTCGCCCTCGATGTCGCCGCGTTGTGCAGCGAACTCCCCCGGCAAATTGCTGTCGACGAAGGCGGGCAGTTGGTGATCGAGTTGCCTAATCTCGCCGCCGAACTGCCAGGTCTGCAAAAATCTGTGGGTTAGATCGCCGACGACCAGCGCTGGAGTTTTTTGCGCTGCATGAACGCCGATTTTATCGCCAGCTTCGCTGTTCGCCTCTTCCTGGCGCTTGAGCAACGTCGGCGTCAGAAACGGCGCAGTCTGCTGCGCCTTCGCGTAAGCTTCCGCACGGCGCGCCCAGTGGGCGACATAGGGTTTCCAATTAGGTTTTTTCTTGGAGCGTTGGGCTTTTTGCGGCGTCGGGTTCGGCGCGCTGAGAGTTTGCTTGACGACTTCGATGTCGATCATGCCCTTGCCCAGGGCAACGCGACTTGACGCCTCGGCGCCGGCGATGCTGTCGCCCAGCGTCGTATCGAGCATAGCTTGAAAGCTGCCGCCGGAGCGCCGGTTGGCCGGGGCGCAGGAGATTATCAGGTGCTCTCGCGCTCGGGTCATGGCGACGTAGAGCAGGCGCTTTTGCTCCTCGGCATTTCTCAAGCGGTTTTTCTCGGCGATGTAGAGGCCGGCGAGGTCGGCTGTCTGGCCGATGCGCAGGCCGGTGAGGCCGCTGGACCAGTCGAAGGTCGATTCGGCGTCGGCGCTGTGGCGTCCTTCGGTGCCGGTTTGACAGCCGGCCAGAATCACTATGGGAAACTCTAAGCCTTTGGCCTTGTGGATGCTCATGATGCGCACGGCGTCCAAGTTTTCTTCAGCGAGCACGCTTTCGCCTTCGTCCTTGACGTCGAGAACACGCTGTTCCAATTGGCGGATAGCTCGTTTAAGCGTCGTCGGACCTTCACGGCCCAGTTCTTCGGCCTGTTGGCGCAGCTTGGCTAAATTCGCCACCGCTTGCTCGCCGTGGAAATGACCGGCGGCCAGCACTTCCACTGGCAGGGTGGCAAAGATCCGCTCAACGGCGGCGCCGATGGGCAGGGTTCTGGTTTCGCCATTGAGCTTGGCCAGCGCCTGAAAGAGTTGCCCCAGCGCGGCGGGAAATTCTTGGTCGTCGAGCTTGCTGTGGTCGCGGTAGTCCAGGCGGTTTTGCCGGTGCAGATGATAAATCTGCAAGTCGGTGAGCCCACCCAAAGGCGACCGGAGCACGCCCACCAGAGCTAAGCGGTCGTAAGGATTTTCCACCGCGCGCAGTAAGTTTACCGCGTCGATGATTTCTTTGGCGGCGTAGAAATGGCGCTCGCCTTCGACCACGTAGCGAATGCCTTGGCGGCGAAACGGTTCCAAGTAGTCGTGGATGTCGGTCAACTTGCGCATCAGCATGGCGACATCTTTAGGTTGAGCGAGCATGACTTCGCCGCGTGGATTTAGAATGCGCGCCTTGCCCAGCACCGATTGTTTTAGCCAGAGCGCCAAACTCTCGCCTTCCAAACGGCGCGCGGTTTCGGCGTCGGTTTGGTCGAGGCTACTGACGATTTTTCGTACCGACAGTTTCGCCAACGGGCTGGTTACTTGGGCGCGGCCCGGCGCGGGCTGGATGGCGATGTAGGGCGGCTGCAAGGCTTCCTGGGCTTGGATCAATTGCTCGAAGGCACCGTTGACCACGTCGAGGATGGCGCCGTCGCTGCGGAAGTTGGCGGTCAGCCGGCACTCGATGCCATCTTGCGCCAGGACGACTTTCTCGACCACTTCTAGGTAAGCTTCGATGTCGGCGCGGCGAAACGCGTAGATCGATTGTTTAGGGTCGCCGACCACGAACAGTTTGCCCGCTTCGACTTTGACCTGGCGCCAGTTCGAGGCGCTTTGATTAGCTTCTTCGGCCAAGTACAAAAGTATTTCATACTGAATCGGGTCGGTGTCCTGGAACTCGTCGATCAAAATCGTCCGGTACGATTTTTTTAATTCGCCGCGCACGCGCCGGTGGTCGCGCACGAGATTGCGCGCGCGCACCAAGAGGCCGTCGAAGGAGATATGGCCGTCGCGGAGAAATTTCTCGCGAAAGGCCGCGGCGAAGGGGACGAGCAGGCGCCAGAGCAGCGCGGTGAACTCGCCGTCGACGCCGGCCAAACCTTTGGCGGCGCGCACTAACTCTTGGGCGGTCGCGATATCTTCCGCGGTCCAACCTTTTAATGTGCGGCTCACCGACTTTTCCGCCAGGAGTGTGTAG
>JBJXEZ010000192.1:0-5176 GCA_046153695.1 Saprospiraceae bacterium | reverse complement strand
GCACGGAAACTGGAGCTCGGTGGCCAGGTGCCCGTAGGTATCGTGCAAGCGCAAGTGCAGCGGCTCGCCGCCCTCGACCCGGATATACAGGATGTCAGAGACGGGGTTGGGGTAGGGGTGGATGAGGGGATGGGGGGGGCGGCGAGGGTTAATTGATGTAGGCCAGCCTTGGCAACTCGGTGCAGTGAATTCGTGGCCGTGGGTAAAGCCTTCAATAATCAATTCTTTTTCGGCTACGA
Organism: Saprospiraceae bacterium; assembly: GCA_046153695.1. GTDB lineage: Bacteria > Bacteroidota > Bacteroidia > Chitinophagales > Saprospiraceae > M3007. The sequence goes on along the minus strand of JBJXEZ010000192.1, from coordinate 4,937 downwards.
TGCCGTTGTACCAATCCTCCGTCCCTTGTGTGGAGTCTCTTGGATACACGACAGTCATGTAAGTCAGACGGTTGCGATATTTCGGTCGGATACTCTCGTAATGCCAAGACAACAGTCCCCGTCTGTCGCCCGGCGGGTTCTGGGTATTCAATTCTGTCCAAGTGCCCGGCGTATAGGGGTTGCCCAGAAAAGCGAGGGATGTTTCTTGACCGGACATCCAATTGTAGCCCAATCCCCCGATGCGCAGAGGCATGCCGTCGCTCCAATGAGCGGTCAGGTAGTTATAGTACTGCCCCGGGTTTTGTGGAAATGTCATAGCTGCCGGCACGTCGGCGCTGTTGGCCGGCCAAATGGGCATCATACTGGCGTTTACTTCGTGCCCGTCTTCGTTTAGCGGTGTATTGATGGCCGTAACCATGAGCAGTGGCGGATGGGGGCCGAAGCCACCGGAATCCACCGCGGTTGCATTATATGCAAAATACGAATCCCAGCGGCTGCCGTGGTAGTCGTCAAGGGAATTACCGATGTCAGCATTCATATATAATCCGATGATGCTAGAATCTATGCGCTCGCTTCCGATGTGTTCCCATTGCAGCGCCGTAAAAAAACCGTTTTCAAAAACCGGGCTTTCTGAACAGTCAAACGTAAAGATCTGCCCTACAACTTGAAAAGGCATGGCTTGAAGCCAGATATCCTCAAAAATAGAGATTGAATCGGTATAAAACGCGAAGCTGTACACCTGCTCGGGCAAGACTGGGAAAAAATTTGTCGTGGAGCCGAGGTAGTTAGGGTATTCGCCCAAGTCTGGATCATAAACACCATTCCAGTTCAAGTCTGTAAAATTTCCATGTAAGGCAGAACTCTCCGGCAACGCAAACCCGTTGTACTGCTCAAAAAAACGGTTTCCCTGCCCCGGCCAAGCAAATATGGCTTCGATGGGTTGATCCACATGGGCATTGTCAGCGTAGTCGGCTATATGTTGCGCCATTTGGTCGCGGGTCACACTCCAGATTTTGCCCGATCCCGGCACGCCCGCAAAGCCTGCCCGGAAATCTGTGGCTCGCGGCTCGAATTTTTGTGCGGACAGCAACAGGCTGCCGCCTGGGTCAACCCCGCCGAACCAGATACCCGCATCCTGCACGACTTTCACCCATTTTTCCTCGCCTTGGGGTGTGAGGTGGCGGTATTGCACAGCCCCGCCGGGCCCGCCAGAATACAGGCTGCCGTCGGCCCGGAGGCAGATGCGCAAATTTCCGGCCTCGATCCACAGGGAATCGGTCGGAGCGACTTGGGCGAGGGTAATTTGCCAGCAACAGCAAAAAAGGGCGATCAGGCAGTTCTTTCCCATAACGTACACGGATTTTGCACAAGGTCAGGTGCCCTTGCGAAATAGTGCCTGACAGATTTTTTCAAAAGTCAGGTTCCCGCAGAAGTTCGGGGAGCCTGTTCGGTGCCTTTGATAAAAAAATCGAACTCTTGTGAGAAGTGCTCCATTTTGTGGTGGGAGACCTCAACAGTGATGTTCCCGTCGAGGTATAACTTGCCCGATCGGTTGACCCGTTCGTAGCGGCGCACATACGTCATATTCACGAGGGCGCCGTGGTGGACGCGGCAAAAAAGGTTCCTGGGGACTTCCGTTTCGATCTCCTTGAGGCTGCGGTACACAGGAAGGCGTTCCAGGTTGTTGCCGTTATAATAATGGAAAAAAGTCAGGGAGCCTTCGCTCAGGCAGCAGATCAAATCGGCGAACCGTACGACAACGTTTCCCTTGCGTTTGTCAGGGAGGATCAAGCCACGGGGTTGTTGCTGGGGCGCGGGTGGTTTGTCGTTTCGCGTGGCTGTTTTTTCCATGGCTATCTGAACGGCTTGAATTAGCGAAGCCGATTTGATCGGTTTTACCAGGTAGGCCCAAGGCTGAAATTCGTTGATGGCTCGAACGGCGTACTGCTCGTATGCTGTGGTGAAAATGACGCCAAAATTAAGGTGTTGAGTTTTTTGCAGCAGGTCGAACCCGCTTCCGTTTGGGGGCATTTCGATGTCTACAAAAACAATTTGAGGCTGAAGGTGCTCAATGGTGGTCACTGCTTGTTCGATGGAGTTGGCCGTTCCGAGTACGGTCACCATCGGGCAAAGTTCGTCGAGCAAGCCTTTCAGTGAGGTAACGGCATTTTCCTCGTCGTCAACAATAAAAGCGCTGATACGTCTCATGCGTGTAGTTGCTGGATTATTTAATGATGGCCTGAAGGTACAGAGTACTTGTTGATCTTCGCCTGTTTTATTGGGGCTTTCAGGATTTTTTCCACATTAAACGATACAGTTACGCTGGTGCCCCGTTCAAAAGGCGTTATTTCCGAGCGGTCTTTTACCTCCAATTTCAGGTCCAGGTCGAAAAGTTGATTGAGAGAAAGTGCTTTGCTCCTCAACATGGCAAAGCCTTTGGATCGCCGCTTATAATCGGTCATGCCCATTGGGTCATTGATCCCTGCTCGCAGCCCGGGGCCGTTGTCGGAAATGGTGCAGTACATTGTTCCGTTTCGAATGGAGTAGTTGATGAGCACGGTGGCAAGGCCTTCCGGAGCAATACCGTGAATGGTGGCGTTTTCAAAAATGGGTTGGAGGTACAGCGACGGGAAGGGCAGGTCAGGCGGGATGCTCTCTACACCGGAAAAATAGAATTGAAATTTGGACGCGCCGTAGCGTACCGTTGCCATGTCCATGTATTGTTTGCAGTAAGACACCTCGTCTGCAAAGGTGATGAACGTAGTTTCTGAAAAATTGAGTGTTTCGCGCAGCATTTCCGTGAATATGGCGATGTACCTGCTCGCTCTGCCGGGTTCAGGCGGGAAGAAAAAACGTTGGGTCGCGTTCACGGCGTTGCCGATGAAGTGGGGGTTGATCTGGGCCTGAAGGGCCAAAAGGCGGAATCGGCCAACGGCCAGGGCCATTTTTCGCAGGCGGTCACGTACTTGATACGCCCCAATAAGGGCCAGAATAACCAGAAGCCAAACGGTAGCAATAAACCAAATAGTGGCATACCACGGTGCGGGCATGATGACATGCCAGGCCTCAGAAGGGGTTCCGTACACGCCGTTTTGCGTGTAGGCTACTACTGAAAGCCGGTATTTTCCGGGAGGCATATTGACCCCGAAGTCCAACACCGGCTTGTCCAGCCGGATGGTATCGGCTTGGTCGCCGAACTTGTTTTTGGCCCATTTTATGACGTGGTTTATGGTGAGCCATTGTAACGGTGGCATTTCCTCGGCGATCAAGCACTCGAAAAACAAATTGCCTCTGCTGCGATAGTCTAAGCCGGCAAAATCAACTTCCACGAGTGTGGCTTCTACTGGAAGTGTGGTCGTTCGGGTTTGGGAGGGTGCGTCGTTGAGAAAAACCTCCCGGACGTTGTTTTCGTCCCGGTACCGTATTGTGGTGATATAGGTCGGGAACTTGCCTTTTTGGCGCAACGGAGCCAAAAGCAACCGAGTGAGGCCGCCCGGCGAAGCGGCCCAGAGGGTGTCGCCGTGTGTTACGATCGCTTTTATGTCGTTGTTTACTAATCCGTCGTGGTGGTTGTAGCGCAGGACTTCCCAATTGGTGGGGTTGATGCAGTAGATGCCGTGGCTGGTGGCGAGCCAGACCTTCTCTAATGATTCTTGGAAAACTGCGTGAATATTGTGAATTGGGCGTTTCAAAAATTTGTTTACTCGTTCTACCCGAGTGACTGTACCGTGCCGTGCCGCTACCCGCAAAAGTCCAAAATCTGGTGTGACCACCCAAAAACGGTGTTTATCGTTGTTGGCAATCGCAACGATTCGACTTTGTAAATCTTGGAACCGGAATCCCCAGTTAACCTGAAAAGAATCACGAGAATTGTAAATGCCATCAAGTCCCCCAGACCAGACGACCCCATCGGAATCCATTGCCAAAGCCGTGACCCGGTTCTTTGAATACTGCTGCACAGCAGAGCAACTCAGGATTTTGTAAAGACCGGCAGATGAGCCACACCAGGTAAACGTTGAGTCCATCAAAATTGCCTTCGGGCTGCCCATTGGCTGAAGTACCTTTTTTCGCTGCCCGTTGTGATTTTGAATGTACACGCCTTCATCGGTTACGACCCAAACTTCTCTATTAGATACTGGGTAAATACCCAAGACACGGTTATAGCCATCAATGGAATGGTACCTTTCGATGGATAGTTTCCCGTTAGACAGGATATTCAAATTGCCTTCGTCATCGCCAAACATGACCCGGCCAAAAGTGTCTCTTGCAACTGAAAACATATTGCTTGAAGCTAGCCCGGAAACTCTTGAATATGATATGGCTGGTTGTTCAACCAAGCCATAAATTCCATTGTCAAGCGTCGTAAACCAAAAGGTGCCTTGGTGATCTTCGATCAAATTGGTCACTTTTTTTTCAGGCAAATACACCTTCGGGTTGGATAAGTCTCTGGTTTGGTTGTCGAAACACACCGCACCAAAAGATGTGCATACCCAAAATCGCTGGGACTTGTCCACATATATGGTCCCGCTCAAATTTAGTTTTGTATCCAGTAACTTTATTTCCCCCTTGTTAATCTCTAATAACACTATCCTATCTTTAAACGAATACAAAACTCTATTGTCTATGTTTTTTGCGTCTACAGCACCCTCATCAAGGAATATTTTATTATCAATTCTATAAATCTTATTGTTCCCAATATCATCATATTTGATAATTGATCTTGTCGAAAATGCATAATTATTGCCCTCAATAGATCTAAGATGCAATATTTCTCCAGGCAGAGTGATTTTTTTAGAATCAAATTCTGCAATGCGGTATATAATATCAATCAAGCCGGATAACCAAACATGTTTTTTATCATCCTCATAAAAATTACAAATCCCTAGTTTCATTTCTACATCACGAAGTCTTGAGTCTTTGTAATATGTAACGAACTC
>JBJXEZ010000182.1:0-16058 GCA_046153695.1 Saprospiraceae bacterium | reverse complement strand
GCCGTCGAAGTAGTTGATATTGCCGCCGCCCTGATACTTGTCATCGTATCCGTATCCGGCATACATTTTTCCAAACTGTCCGCTGCGCATATCCGCTTTGGTGACGATATTGATGGTCTTGGTTGTGTTGCCATCCTGAAAGCCGGTGAACTGTGCCTGTTCACTTTGCTGGTCAAAAATTTGCACCTTGTCAATGACTTCTGCGGGCAGATTGCGCAAGGCGGCGGCGGCATCGTTTCCGAAAAACGGCTTGCCATCCACCAGCACCTGGCCGATATTCTCGCCCTGTGCTTTAAGTATTCCGTTTTCCATGGTCACAGAGGGCAGTTTTTCGATCAGTTCCGAGGCATCGGCATCTTTCATCACCTTCACAGCGCTGGCGTTGAACTCGGTGGTGTCGCCTTTTTGCTGGGCAATAGGCACGGTGGCAGATACATCCACGTTTTTCAGCACGACAGGGTCCGGTTCCAGGGTCAAGGTTCCCAATACGATGTCGGTACTGGTCAGGGTCACTTCCCGGCGCAGGGCGATGAAACCCATAGCCGTTACAGCCAATCGGTAGCCTCCCTTACTGATACCACCCAGTGTAAACGAGCCATCCACACCGCTGGCAGTACCTTTTACGGCCTCGCCCCACGGATATTGAAGGCTCACGGTAGCACCGGGCACAGCAGCACCAGCATCATCCACAACTTTGCCTTTGATGGAAAACGATTGAGCGTCAGCCAAATGGCTGAACAATAGAAAAGCAACATAGGCGATATTTTTCATAAAATTCAAAGTTGAAAGGTTTGGAGGTTTCTGGTTAGAAGGTTTCTGGTTGAAGAAATTTGTGTTGAACCAGCAACCTTCTAACCAGAAACCTTCCAACCTTCTAACCAGAAACCTGTAAAAAACATTAATTTTTGGGCGGCACATCGCCTTTGTTTTCAGGCTTTGGGGAGCGTTCTCCGCCCAAGTTGCCGCGGTTGCCGCGCATTTCCTCGCGGGCTTTTACCCATGTTTCCCATTGCTCCTGGGTCAGCATGGTTTGAAGTTCCTTGTCCTGTTCCTGGCGGATGGCCAAGATGATTTCGCGCATAGCCTCCCGGTCGCCGTCGGCTTTTTCGCGGGCTTCCTGTCCTTTTTGGGCGTACTTCAGGTTGATTTCTTTCACTTTGGCGGCTTGTGCCTCGGAGAGAGCAAGTTTTTCGGTCATTTGGGCCGTTTGTTGCTCGGCCCGTTGTTCTGGGTTCATCATGCGGCCGCCACCTGGGCCACCGGGAGGTTGCGCGAAAATAGCGGTGCCTGCCAGTGCAAACAGGGCGATCAACAAAAACCGGATTGCCTTTTTCATATCGCTGTTGTGTTTAAACGTGTTAGGTAAAGAAATTTTTGAATCAACGGCACAAAGGTGCTTGGGCCGGTTTATCATTTGAAAAAAAATCAACGAACAGGGTGAGTTTGCCCATGTATGCTGCCTTGGCACTTAGCTCGACTTGATGAGACGGTGTTGGAACCCTCGATGTGCCCCCCTCACCCTCGGGGGGGGGGATGGGGGTGGGGTTGTACCGGCAGAGCTCGATCTACCCCATTGTTGCCAAGGTGGGTACCAGGGTAGTTGCGAGTCAAAAATTCATTTCCTGGACTCCCAAAGGCGCTTTTTTGAACGTTTCAAATGGCTAAAGTCGAGTTAAGAGCCTATTCAAAAACCTCCATTAGCCTGAAAATCATCCGGCGTTTTCACCCTCAAAGGAGGTTTTCGGATACGCTCTGAATCACTCCCGCGCCAGTCCTCTGATTTGACGTGTCTTGCCCACTTCGGCGATGCCCTCGCGCAGGTGCGTTGCGTCCGCAATTTCCCGATAGGAGAAATACTGGAGTATACCCGTCAGGGCAATCAGCAGCCAGGCCATGTGCGCCACAAAACTGGCGGCAAACGCCGTAAAATACATCGTGTACGCCTGCATGGCTGAGTCCTCGGGGGGCACCATCCAACTAAAAAACTGCATGACGATGCGCCACAACTCAGAGTCGAGGAACAGAAACAGCAACAGGGCGAAGTTGACGGTTAAAAAGCCAAGCACCGTTCCCTGGCCCCAACGCATGAGGGTGAACGTACGCGGAAACACCCGCCAGCCGCTATTTTCAAAATAGGCTGTGGCCATAAATAACCCGAGGAGCGGAAAAAGCCCGATGCCCAAAAACCATAGCAGCAGGCCAGAATCCAATATTTCCAAAAACCAAACACTCCCAAAGGATACCACAGCACCTGCTATCAAGTGTTTTCCCCAAAAATGCCCGCCCCAGCGTGCTCGAAATGCGGCAGGCATGGCGTGCCGGGCCAAGTACAGCGCTGCACCAAACAGCGCCCAGAGCAGCAACACCTGCCCCCAGAACATGGCCGGAACCTGATTGCGCCCAATGGAATCCCACCACCCGCTCAACGTGCTGGTAGCATAGCCCGGAAACTCCAAAACGGCCGGTTTGCCGAACCACCCGGACACCACCGCCAGCCCTACAAACAGCGCCGAGGCCAGCGTCAACAGGCCGAATCCGATACGCGCCTGGCGAAACAACAGCGCAAAAGCATCGGCGAACATTTCGCCTTCACCCTTGATGCTCGCAAACGACACCGGCTCGGTACGCGTGGGCGGAAGGTCGCGGCCCTGTTCCAGCGACTGAAAGCCGGTGCGCGATTTGTGCCACGGCAACCAAACAAAATACCACAACACAAACGCCAGTGATGTAAGAATAAAAAACAGGCGAATCACGTCGGGTGTACCCGTAAAACGGGTGAGGAAGCCCTCAAAAAATGCAGCCAGCACAAACATGGGTACCAGCCCGATGAAAATTTTCAGACCCCGGCGCATAGATAACTGAAAGGCCTGCCGCCGTGTGTACGTGCCGGGGAACAAAAGGCCTGACCCCGCCACCAAGCCGGCAGCCCCGGCGATAATGATGGCGCTGATCTCCAGCGTGCCGTGTATCCAAATAGTGAGGAACGACTCCCAAAACAGGCCTTTTTCTACAAAAAAATACTGGAAAGCGCCCACCATGATCCCGTTGTACAGCAACATGAACACCGTGCCAATGGACGCGAGTACGCCGAAAATAGCGGTACGCAAGGCCACGAACAGGTTATTGGCAGCGATACCAATGGACATGCCGAGCGGCGGGCTGTCCTTGTACACCGCCATCGGGTCGCCATCTTCGATATTGCTGAGGGTCATTTCCACATAATCATCGCCGAGGATGACTCGGGCAAACTCGGGATTGATACGGCTCGACACTACGCCAATGATAACGGCCAGGGCGAAAATGCCGAACGACAACCACAATGCGTGCCGGGTTTGCCATAACACATGAGGCAGCTCGTCGGTCCAGAACAGGCGGAAACGCCGGGCGGGGAAACGCTTGCCCCGATACAGGTTGTGAAAAATGCGTTGAGCCAAGCCGTTCAGGTACGTGCGAACGGCGCGGTACGGGTAGTAGGTGCGGGCGTAAGAAAGGTCATCGGTGATCTGTACGAACAGGTCGTTCAGCCGCTCGGGGTCGCGGTGGTTTTGGCGGAGCATCTCCTCGAAGTCTGACCACTTTTCCTGGTTCTGCTCGATGAATTTGGTTTCGCGCATGGCCGTCGGTTATTGCCGTTTTTCTTTGAGCACGTCCGGGTTTTTCTGGATCGCCTGCTGGCGGTACTGTTCGCCGAGCACACGATCGCCCGAGATGTAGTAGGCCGTGCCGAGGTCGAACAGGTAGCTGGCGTTTTCAGGCTCCAGCTCCACTGCTTTTTTGAACCACAGCAATGCGTCGGCGCTTTTACCCTGTACACCGTTGGCCACGCCGAGCAGGCGAGCGGTTTCGGGGTCATCGGGAGCAATCTGCCAGGATTCCGTGAGGAGCAGCATAGCCTTGGCGAGATCGCCTTTTTGCTCGCCGTAGAATTTACCGGATTCGCGCAGCGCAATAGCGAGGTAGCTGCGGGGCTTGGGCTCGTTGGAGGCCAGTTGGACAGCCACCCGGTAATCTGCCACCGCGCCGTCGTAGTTTTTCATAAAATACTGGCATCCGGCACGGGTGATAAGCGCGTCCTTGTAGTTCGGGTAAATTTTCAGAGATTGATTGGCGTAGTCAAACGAGCGGCGCAACAAGTCTTGGCGTTTGGCCTCGTCTTTTTCGGCGGTTGCTTTTTCAAACAGCACGCCACCGCAGGCATTATTAATCTTGGCGCTATTCACCGAGGTTTCGGCATCTGTGAAAAAGAGTGATTCGTTGCTCACCCACACAGGGTTGCGCAGCACGGTTTTTACAGAAAAAAGCAACGCCACGGCGGCGGCTATACCCACAGCGGTTTTCCAGTTCTGGAAACGAGCCAGCAGCACCGCCACAGCAAGGCAAAAACCTGCCGAGGGCATGAAGGCAAATCGCTCGCCCATGTTGGTGCCTACCGGGAAAACGAGGTTGGATACGATGCTGATCGTGAGCAGGAAAAACAGGATTCCGAATGCCACAGGGTCGCGTCGGCCTATACCGCGCAAAGCGTACCACGCGAGCAAACCGTAGGCGGCTATACTCGCCAGCACGCCGGGGTCGGAAAACGTTTTGAGGCCGATGAAGCGCGGGTAATAGTCGTGGGTGAGCGGGTGCGGGAACACGAGCAGCACCAGGTATTTGCCGAGGGTGTACACGATTGCGGCCAGTTTTTCGCCTGTAGTGAATGCAACCCACTGCGCACCTTCGATCTTGAGGAACGGGTTATTCATCAGTTCCATGGGTGCTGAACCAAATTTCCAGTGCAAAATACTGCCACGAATGGCGAAAAACGCAGCAAAAGCAACCCAAACGGGCAGGGAATACCGAATGCTCTGCCCCACACGGAACGAACGGAAAAACCACAACGCCAGCGGCACTACCACTACGAAAGTGGCCGCATTTTCCTTGGACAGGCAGGCGAGGAAAAAAACAACGGCGGCCAGCATCCCCCAGAGCAACTTGCCCGTGTCGGCGTAGCGCAGGGTGAGCCACAAGGCGCCCAGGCTGCCGAGCAGGGTGAATATCTCGTCGCAGCCTTTGATATTGGCCGCTACCTCGGTATGGATGGGGTGCGCGGCGAACAGCAACGCAGCCACCCACGCGACCAACGGCACCCGTTCGCCTCCGCCGGCCCAGCCGCGCAACAGCAGCAGCAGCACCTGGTAGAACAGCACACAGGTAGCTGCGAACAGCAGTACCGTGAGCAAGTGGAACGGGAAGGGGTTGTTGCCCGCCACCTCGTATAGCAGCGCGAACACGACCAGCGTCAGGGGGCGGTAGCGCCCGCCCGACACGAGGGTTTCCTTGCCTTCCACTTTAAAGAAGCCAAAAAAGGTGTCTTTGCCAAGGATACCGGGAATACCGTCCACACCCTTGGTGGTAAACATATTGTCTGTGATGACGATGGCATCGTCTTGCACAAACCCGTGGGTGAGCGTGTTGACGTACAGCAGGCAGGCAAACCCAAAGAGCAGCAAGCCTTGGAGCCGGGTGTTTTGGAAAAACGGCGGCAGTGGCAGGGCCGCCAGAGCAGGGGCCGGTGTTTGCTGTGGGCGGGGTGCGGGTTTGCGCGATTGTTTGGCCATACTATCGGTTAGTTTCGATGATTCACGGCACGTTTTGTCGGGAGCGCATGGGGCGGGTTATCACGCCGTTTTGTACCGCCGGAAAAATTCCCGGAACGAGATCATACGCTGCTGCTCCTCGTCCCAGAGTTTGTTGAAAACGCACTTCAGGCTTTGCAAGAAGGTGATCTTGTTGGCGATCTGCTCGAATACGGGGTTCTCGTGGTGGCAGCGGGCCAGTTCATAGCTGGGCACCAGCGGGTTGAGGTGGTGGATGTGGTGGTAGCCGATGTTGCCGGTCAGCCAGTGAAACAACCTGGGCAGTTTGTAGTAAGTGCTGCCCTGAATGGCGGCGCGGATATATTCCCACTTGTCTTTCCAGGCCTTGTAGGTGGTTTCGTGCTGGTGTTGCACATAAAAAAACCACACGGCGATGATGCCAAAAAACACGAGGATCGGCAGGTGTATCAGCAAAAGGGCTTTGTAACCGATCAGCAGCGCCAGGGTTACATACAGCACCACGAGCAACAGGTTGTGGCGCAACAACGCCATTCGAGCGTGCTCCCATCCTTTAATTTTGATGGTCGGGATGCGGCTGTGTACCAAAATATACCACGCCGGCCCGATCACGAATAGCACGGGCGCACTACGGAACAGCATGTATTGCAGTTTTTTCCAGTAGGTCAATTGCTTGAACTCGTTCACCGTTAGCAGGTTGATGTCGCCTATATCGCGGTGTTCCCACAGGATGCCGTTGTGGCCGTGGTGGAAATTGTGGCTTTTGGCCCAGTAGCGGTACGGCATGAAACTGATAAGGCTGGAAATGAGGCCGATGGTGTCATTGGCCTTGCGGTTGGCGGTGAAGGACTGGTGCCCGCAGTCGTGCTGGATGATGAAAATACGCACGAGGAAGAAGGCGTTCACGGCTGCCAGTACCAGGGTGAGGGCTATGGATACGTCCATGAGGAAGTACATAGCAACCCAGATTCCGAGGAACGGAAGGAAGGAGGTCAGGATTTGGGTAAATGCTTTTTTGTTATCGGGGAGTTGATAGGCTTTTACAATGGCGGGAAGTTGTTCGAGGATGTTTGGGGAGACGGGTTGTGGTTGCATGAACTTGTAAAATGTTGGTAAACTTAAACAATGTTCCCGGTGCACCGGCACCGGCGGCGGGTAGCCCGCGCAAATGTCCGCTCTTTTGACCGAATCCGTTGTGAAGCGCTTGTTTTTTTTACAGCAACCCCACCTCGGCACCTCCTACTTCTGGCGTGTTCAGAAAACGGTGTCATCAACTGCCGAACGATATCATAGCCGCCAGGCGCGGGTCAGACAAAAACAAGTCGCCGCGAATCCATTTCCCTTTCGTTCTTTGCAGCCTGATGAAGGTGCTACTCACAACACTCAACGCAAAATACATCCACACCAACCTGGCTATTCGTTTGCTGTACGAATTGAACCGGGACTGGCCGGGATTGGCGTGGCGGGAGTTTACCATCAATCAGGATCGGGATGAAGTCGCCCGTTTTTGTGCCGATTTCGAGGTCGTTGCGTTCAGTTGTTATATCTGGAACATCACCCAAACCCTGGAGGCTGCCCGAAAAATCAAGGCCATCAACCCCTCGACAAAAGTGCTGCTCGGCGGCCCGGAAGTGAGTTACGACTGGCAGGATGTGCTGGCGCGACCGGAAGTTGATTTTATCATCACCGGGGAGGGCGAAACACCCTTTCGGGCTTTTTTGTATGCCTGGCCGGAGGTTGGCCACCTGCCCAATCTAGCCAGCAAAACACCCGACGGAGGCGTCTTGTATTTTTCCGATCCGACTATTTTCAATCTCGAAGAATACCGAGACATCCGGCCCTGGCGCAACGATCCGCCGGAGACGCTCGCCACCAAAGTCCTGTACGTGGAAACTTCCCGCGGGTGCCCATACAAATGCGAATTTTGCCTGGCCAGCCTCGACAACAAGGTGCGTTACTTGCCTGACGAACACATCAAACAGACGCTGCTCTATCTGATGCAACACGGGCGGGTTATCAAGTTTCTCGACCGCACGTTCAACATTAAGCGGGACTTCACGCTGGATATTTTCAGGTTTATTCTGGAGCACCACCGCCCGGAGAACGTGTTCCAATTTGAAATCACAGCCGACATTCTACACCCCGACATCATTCGTTTCATTCAGGAACACGTGCCAAAAGGGTTGTTCCGGTTTGAAATCGGCATCCAGACCGTCAACCAAAAAGCGAACCTGGAAGTAAGCCGAAAGCAAAATTTTGATAAAACCAAAGGCATCATTCAGGCGCTTGCCGACAAGGTGGAGATGCACCTGGACTTAATTGTCGGCCTTCCACTGGAAACCCGGGACGACGTGAAGTACAGTTTTGAAACGGTGTTCCGCCTGTTTGCCCCAGAGTTGCAGATGGGTTTTTTGAAATTCCTGAAAGGCACCCCGGTTCGTGAAAAGTATGCCCAACACGGGTTCGTTTTCGACCCCGAACCGCCCTACGAGGTCATCGAAAGCAACTACCTCTCCCGCCACGAACTCGCACAACTGAAATTGGTGGAACACGCGCTGGAAATTTACTGGAATAAACCCCGGGCTACCCGCACCCTGAAATACGTCACCGCCCGCTACAGCATTTTTGAATTTCTGCTTGGGCTGGGCGAGTGCTTTGGTGCACAGTACGAATTTCACCGGTACACCGTCCCCAATGTGTACGAACGGCTCCTGGTTTTTGCCCAACGACAGTACCCGGACGATGCCGTGCTGACCGGGCTGATTGACCTGGATTTTTGCCTGTATCAAAAAGAACGCCCCCGGCCCTTGCTGCTCAAAGAAGTGGATGAGGCGCAGAAAACGGAATTGATTGAGGCTTTTCAGGCGGATTCGGCCCACCGGCCTAATGGCAAAGTCCGGTATCTGGCCCTGGCGCTTCCGTTTGACTGGAGTACTTTTGAAGAAGAGCAGCGGGTGGTACGGGGCGAGTATTGTGTGTTGCTGGCCTACGACGGTATGCACGCCGGCCAGGTTTTCGGATAGGCTCTTAGTTTTCTAAAGCAATGACAACATTCACCACCCACACCTTCCCCCGCACCCGTATCGCCACACTCGATGTGTTCGGTGCAGGAAAGCGGAAGCACCACGTGGTTGCGCTGCTGGAAATAGACGTGACACTCGGCCTGGAAAAAGTCCGGGAGCAGGGCGACCTGGTTTCATTTACTGCCTGGATCATCAAGGTCATCAGCCTGACCCTGAAGAAACACGATCTCGTAGCCGGGTACCTGCTGGGGAAACGCCAGGTGGTCATTTTCGAGGATATCAACGTCTCACTGATCATTGAAAAAGAATTGGACGGGCAACGAATCCCTGTTCCTCTCGTGATCGAACAGGCCGACACCCGCAGTACAGCAGAACTCACCCGGCAAATCCGGGAGGCTAAAACCAGGCCGTTCACGGCCAAAGACATCGTGCTGCAAAAACGCTCGGGACGGTTGGCGAGGTTGTACTACCTGCTCCCCGGTTTTGTCCGGCGTTTCTTCTGGCGCTACCTGCTGGCGCATCCGCACCTGGCATTCAGCAAAATGGGCAATGTAGCAGTCACGTCCATCGGCATGATGGGTTCGGCTAATGGCTGGTTCATCCCGGCATCGGTTCATCCGGTTTGTTTCGGCATCAGCACGGTGGTGAAAAAACCGCTCGTAGTGGACGACCAAATCGTAATTCGGGACGTGCTGAATATGACCATTCTCCTCGACCACGATGTGCTGGACGGCGCACCGATGGCCCGTTTTGTGAGCGATTTATCCGAAAAAATCAACAACGGCGTCGGGTTGTGATGCCCAGAACATGCTCTAAATTAACCCGTTCAATCCGCTGCCTTTTTTTAGATACCGTGTTTCAATTAACAATTGATTCGGTCTCGGTACTTAAAAAATGGCAGGACGTTTAAATCGAATCCTGTATTTTGCGGACGTGTCTGGCCTGGGCGAAATTATACATTGCAGGTTGTGCTTTTAAGTACAGCGACGGCATTAGTTTATCTTTTGACCCCCAGTATACATACAATAAATTATCAGATTTTTATGAAAGTACACATCCTCCCCCTTCTGCTGTTTAGCAGCAATTTCGCACTCGCCCAAATTACGGTCACATCGGCCACCTTCCCCGTAGCAGGCGACACCCTGAAATACGCACGGGCGCTCAATCCGAATGCTATCCACCTGTTTACACCGCCTGGCCCGAATCAGACCTGGGATATTAGCAACATTGTGCCCAGTCAATCGTCTGTGGAGGTTTATAAACCAGCCGTTACAGGTGCCCATTATGCCAATTTTCCAGGCGCAGACCTGGTCACCACCAACCCGAATGATTCGATTTACTTCAATGTAACCGCTACTAAATTTGAACAACTTGGCTTTGTAGGGGGCATATTCGCTTTTTTGGGGAACAACATCATTGTGCAGTACGAACCGCCACTCGTTGAAAGGCGCTCTCCAATGAATATTTTTGATCTCAATCAACAAACTACCAACATTACCCAAACTTTGGCCAAGGCCGACATCCCGCCGGTTCTAATAAACAACATACCCGGTATCAATCTGGTCGATTCCATACGGTTCCGCCGTAACAGGCAGGTGGTAGAAGTGGTAGACGGGTGGGGAACAATGACTATTCCCGGACCTTCGGCGCCCGTTATCTACCCTGTTTTAAGGCAAAAGCAAACGACTTATACGAGTACAGTCCTTGACGTCCATTCATTTTTGGGATGGCAACCATTTTCCGTACCCTTTCCCGAAGGGCCGATCAAAAATCTTCTCGGCATCGACACTACAGTGGCCTTGCATTTTTTCTCGAATACAGTAAAGGAGATTATCGCCAGTGCAACCCTGAACAGCGATCAAAACCAGGTCACGGTACTTCGATTTAAAAACAACCTTCCGCCCATAACGCCCGCTCCAGAAATCGATGGACAGGAAATCGCTTTTAGCATCTCGCCCAATCCCGCGTCCGATTATGTCGCCGTCGACCTGAGTGGTATGCCTGCGGGCAATTACCGGCTTGCTGTTTTCGATTTGAATGGTACCGTGATTTTGCAAGGGGACTGCAACTTGCCCGGTAGCGAGTACGTCAGAATGGACATTCAATCGTTGCCGCAAGGCGCCTATATTTATCAGGTTCAAAGCACCTCAAGACGCTTGGAAACGGCCCGACGGTTTTTGATTATCAAGTAGTGCAGCCTGACACATTGAACAGGATTCATTTATGGCAATAATCGGAGCATAATGCTATGGATTTTGCTGCCGCCAAAGCGATCGAACTGCTGGCGAAAGCACAATACCAAAGTCGGCAAAAACGTGGGGAGTTTGACACAAAACCTCGAGTTGGCTCCAAATACCGGCGGAAATCAGGCGGCTTGGCGGCGTGCTCTTTGCCGATTTTCGCTACAATACCGAGTTCGTTTACCGCAACGGCGCTTCCTCGTACTATGCAAGAAGTGGATTCAGCGGCATGTTGCGAGTTTGAATATCCCGGCGGCCAATTTAAACCCTCTGATCTATGCATATCACACTTGTCTCCATCCAGCCCGACGAAGACCCGACGAAGGCAGAATACGCCTCGGAAGATTGCAAGGCTGCCTTGCAAATGTGGGCGAATTATTACCCTAAAATTGACTTTCAGCCGCCCTGGATTGGCTATTTTGTAAAACTGGACAATCAAATTGTTGGTTGTTGCGCGTTCACCGGGCCGCCCAAACAGGGTCGGGTAGAAATTTCGTACTGGACTTTTGCGCCCTTCGAGGGAAAAGGAATTGCGACCCATGCATGCCGGGCATTAATCGAACTGGCCCAAAAAGCCGATCCATCCCTGACCATTTTTGCCAAAACGGCGCCCGAAAAAAACGCTTCCACGACTATACTGGAACGATGCGGTTTTGTTTTCTCCGGTATTGTCCAGGATCACGAAATTGGAGATGCCTGGGAATGGACACTGCTGGTTTAGGCCCTTTTTTGCCGAAAATGTCGTTCGCATGGTATTCCGCCCTACAAAAACCGCAGGGTCAGAAACAAAATAAAATCCCGGTACAGCAGGTACAACGCGGAAAAAGCGGCGAAAAATGCCAGGGTTTTAAGGACAAGCCAGACCCAATGGCCACCATAAAAATGCCGGGTAGCCAGCAGGTGAACCGGCTGGAGCAGGGCGAGAAAAGACATCAGTAGCGGCATGCCGTTCACACGAAAAAGCAGAATAATCAATGTGCCTCCAACCATGAGCAGCAGCAGCAGGAATGCGAACCAGTGCGTGGCAAAAATCAGGTGGCAGAGGTAGTAGGGGTTTTGCCGGAAAAACAGGGCAAAAAACAGGGCGCCGATCAGGGGCACAAAAAGGTAAAGCAACACTTTGGTCAGGCTGGCGCTTTTGGTATCAATGGTTTTGATGGCCGTTTCGAGTGCGATTTGTTCGCGTGCTGCGTAAGCGTCTGTCAGGTCTTTTATGCGTTCACCACTCCATATTTTGGAATCGGATTCGGAGTGGTACACCCACTTCAGTTTAGGTGAAAAAACATCATTGTCGCCGAAGAAGAGGAAAAACGCGAGGTTGAGCAGCAGAAATAGTTGCAGGGGTTTGACGTACAGGTTTCGCCGCCCGGTCACATACTCGGCGCTCAGAAAACCAGGTTGTAGCACCAATGCCCGGAGCGAACGCAGCACTTTGGAATCGAAATGCGAAAAATGCTCGGCCAGCGTCTGCGCGTACTTGCGCCATTGAAAGTCCTTGGCCGACACCCGCTTTTCGCCACACTTATGGCAGTATTTGCCCTTGAATGACGCCCCGCAGGAGGGGCAATTTTCCGGCGGATTTTGATCAGGCAGATGCATCGAGAAGAAATTTTTCAGCGGACGAACTACGCTCTGCCCTACCGCGGCACCTCTACTTTTTTCACTAACTCTTCCAGCACTTCGCGTACACGAAAACCCTCCATCTCCCGGTCGGGGGTGAGGATGACGCGGTGGTTGAGGGCCGGGAACACGACCTGACGGATATCGTCGGGTGTCACGAAATTGCGGCCACTGATGGCGGCAACGGCCTTGGCGGTTTTCATCAGTGCCAACGACGCTCGCGGGCTGGCACCGAGGAACAGGTCGCCATTGTTGCGGGTGTTGTGTACGATGGCGGCGATGTAGTCCAGCAGCTCTTCCCGGATGAACACCTGCTCGATACGCTGGCGGCAGTCGGCGATATCGGCCGGGGTGAGTACCGGCTGCACCACCTCGCGCAGGGCGCCAGCGAAATCGTTTTGGAAACGCCGCAAGATCATTTTTTCCTCGTCGAGGCTGGGGTATTCGAGTATGATCTTGAACAGGAAACGGTCGAGTTGGGCTTCCGGCAATTTGTATGTGCCTTCCTGCTCAATTGGGTTTTGAGTGGCTACCACAAAAAACGGCAACTCCATCGGGTAGGTGTGGCCGTCCACGGTCACCTGAAATTCTTCCATCACCTCGAACAGGGCGGCTTGCGTTTTTGCCGGTGCGCGGTTGATCTCGTCAATGAGCACGATATTGGAAAAGATCGGCCCTGGCTTGAAGTTGAATTCCGAAGTTTTCATGTTGAACACTGGCGTGCCCACCACATCGGCTGGCATGAGGTCCGGCGTGAACTGCACACGGCTGAACCCGGAGGCAATGGTTCGAGCCAGCAACTTGGCACTCAGTGTTTTGGCAATACCCGGCACACCCTCCAGCAGGACGTGCCCCCCCGTGAACAGGGCCACCAGCATTTGATCCAGCATATTTTCCTGGCCCACAATTACCTGCCCGATCTGGGTTTTCACGCGCTCGGCCCGCATCTGTACGGGCGACACGTCCACGCCCGCCGGTAGCGGGTCTATCGCCGGTTCTTCTACTGTATCCGGCATTTCCTGGTTTTCTAAATCGTCGTTTGTCATTTTCGGTGTGTTGTTTTTTACCAGATGCGGTAACTCAAAACTCAAAACTACTCTGGGCTGCCAAGGTCGGGCTATCCGTGGAAAAACGGTAACTCCGGGCATATTTTCGTGGCACATGGCCATCTTTGCGCCAGTCATGGCCATCAACCACCTCCACGTCACCGAGCCACGCTGGTTTGCCGTTCGCACTCGCGCCAAGTGCGAAAAAGTTGTGCAATACGCTTTATCGAAAAAAGGCGTACACGCCTACCTGCCACTATTGCGCGTGCTGCGCCGTTATGTGCGCAGCACACGCTTGACGGAGAAGCCGATCATCTCCGGCTATGTTTTTGTGAAAATTTCCAAATCCGATTACCTGCCCGTGCTGGAAACCGAATACGCGGCGGGCTTTGTCCATTTCGGCCATGACCTGCTGGCCATACCGGAAGAAGAAATTGAACTCCTGCGGCGCATCGCACTGGAGGACAACCTCGACGTGACCGCCGTGCCCGGCCTGCTTACAGAGGGCGACCCGGTGGAAATCAGCGGGGGCGCGCTCGCCGGACTGCGCGGTTGGGTAGTGAAAACGGACGGCAAGCGCCGGTTTCAGGTGGTGCTGGATCGATTGGGCTACAGTTTGCTCATCACGGTGAATGCGAGTCTGCTAGAGCGGGTGTGATTTCTTTTTCAAAGCACAAACTGTTCCCCACCCCGGAATACTGCCCGTAATTCGGGATTTGCCGGTACCCGCACTTGTTGTACAGCGTGATGGCCTCGGGCTGATTTACGCCCGTCTCCAGCACACATTTTTGATACTCCAACTCGGCAGCCCAGGCTTCCAGTTCGGCCAGTATTTGGACGGCGATGCCCTGCCCTCGTGCTTCCGGAAGGGTGTACATCCGTTTGATTTCCATGATGCCCGGCGCAAAAGCCCGCATGGCTCCACAAGCCACCGGCACACCGTTCTCGGTGGCGAGAACGGCGTGCCGGAGCGTAGTTATGCTGTTGAACTGCGAATAAAACGCGTGCTCGTCCCCGTCACGAACGGCGAGTTCGAGGTCAAGCAGTTTGACCAGTGCGACAAAGTCGCTGTTACTTGAGTCCGTATGTTGCAATGTAATCATATCCAAATGCTCACCCGCTCACCGCTCTCACCGCTCTCACCCGCTCACCCGCTCACCCGCTCACCCGCTCACCCGCTCACCGCTCAGTTCGGTGCCAGGTTGCCTTTCAAATGTTTGTCGAGGAAGGCCAGGATAGCGCCATAGCCTTTGATCTCGTTTTCTTTTTTTACAAAACCGTGGCCCTCGTCGGGGAAGACGACGTACTCCACCGGCACTTTGTTCTTTTTCATGGCTGCCGCTATCTCGTCGGATTCGATCTGGAGCACGCGCGGGTCGTTGGCACCTTGCAGCACCATGACGGGATTTTTCACCCGGTCGGCATTAAACAGCGGTGAAATGTTGTACAGCCGCACAGAATCGGCGGTGTTGGGGTCGCCAAGTTCCTCATACAATGCCTGCCGGAAACTCTCCCAGTACGGCGGTATCGACTTGAGCGTGCGCAGCCAGTTGGTCACGCCGAAAATATTGACGCCTACTTTGAACTCGTCTGGCGTGAAGGTCATGCCCGCCATGGTCATGTACCCGCCGTAGCTGCCGCCGATGATGCCGATCTTGGCAGTGTCCACATAACCTTGGGCTTGCAGCCATTTTTTTCCCCAGATACAGTCCTTGAGATCTTTGTCGCCGTGGTTACGGTCGTCCATTTTGTGAAACGACTTGCCATAGCCGCTACTGCCCCGGTTATTTACTGCCAGAACAGCGTACCCGTGGTTGACGAGGTACTGCAACAAGGCGAAATAGCCCGTTCGGGATTGGCCGCCGGGACCGCCGTGTACCCACACGAGTGCGGGCACTTTTTGGTCGGGCGTGGCATTGATCGGCTTGTAGTAAATGGCGGGTATCTCCAGTCCGTCAAACGATTTGTAGCGCACTACTTCGGCCGTCACGAGGTCGTCGGCATTGATTTCCGGGTTGAGCGTGTTGGTCAGTTTTTTCAGGTTTTTTGTTTCAAAATCGTAGACATACAAGTTGCTCGGTGCCTTCGACGTGCCCACGGTGAGGCGCATTTTTTTCTCGCTTTTGGCGATGGAAACGGCCAAAATATCGCCATCGGGAATGTCAGGAAAAGCCACTGGCTGGCCGCTGGCATTATCGAGGATGCGCAGAGCGTTTTTGCCGTCTTCGTTGATTGCAATCACCCGGTACTTCTCGTTTTCGCTGACGTAGCTGTACATCACGTCCCAATTGGTCTCGAAAAGCGTCTTGCGCTGGCCACCGGCCAGATCGTACTGCACCAGGTAGGAATATTCTTTTCCGGCGTTGGTAATGAAGAAAAATGATTTGCCGTCCTTGCTGAAGCCGGATGCATCGTAGCTGCCCAGGGCAGCAGCCTCGGATATTTCGGTCATTTTTTTCGAGGCGATGTCGTACAGGAAAAGTTGGTTCTCGCTGGTGGTGTTGGTTTTTTGCAGAGCGAGCGTTTTTTCGT
>JBJXEZ010000179.1:0-17055 GCA_046153695.1 Saprospiraceae bacterium | reverse complement strand
CCTTGGCCTCCAAGGCCCGGAACCGTGTAGTAGTAAGTGCCCGTTGGCAGGTGCGTCATGTTCAGAAGTACTGTCCCGTAGGCAGCTGACAGGCGCTGATGCAGCACCTGTTGCCCCAAAGAATTGTGCAAGATGAACACTGCTCCCGGCCTGCCGCCCAGATCGTACTCTACCCGAAATACACCGCTGGTTGGATTCGGGTAAATTCGCACAGACGAAGGCCTAACAAGGCGCTCGATTTCCCTGTAACGCTCGGACGCTGCCTCGCAGGAGTCGGCATCGTGGTAAATGGTTCTTACGCTGGCCAGCATTTCCAGTAACATGCGTGCCCAATACACTGCGGTACCGCCTTCGAGTGGGCATTGCACTGAAATCGCCTCCAATTGGTCGGTTTGGGTTCCGCTCAAGGTCAGTACGGTATCGGTACCAACCGTAGCCAGGTAGATGCCCCGAACGGTCCTTTCATTGGATTCCCAGAGCAGGGAAGGGGAGAGGCTCGAGTTTTGTACAGCGACGCTGTCCAACAAAAAAGTATGCATAACGACTTGATTTTGAATTTGCAGATGTCATTCGATTTTCACCACTTTTCCGCTTCGCTGCACCCGCCCCTCGCACCACACTTCGTATGGGTACACGCCGGCGGGCAATGCCGACACTTCCACCTCCGATGCTGGAATTTGCGGATCAAAAACCCGCTCCAGCGCCAGCCGCCCCGTGAGGTCGTGCAGCCGCAGGCGTGCCGGGCCGTGGTACTGCCGGTTGGGCACCACTTTGAGTACCGTGCGCACCGGGTTGGGAAACACCGAGAACGCCGGCAGCGGTGTGGGCGGGTTTGTGGTGCTCACCACTGGCGAGCAGGGCAGGCCGGGGTTGTCGGGTGGGCCGAGGCGGAAGTTGGGGAAGTAGGGCATGGTAATGTTGTAGTGCGGAAAAACAAGACCATGTTGCTCCAGACCGCAGGCAACGCCTCGCTCGTCCGGGTTGTGGATGATGTGGTAAACCTTGGAGCCATTGCCCGGCCGGATGTATAGTTTGCAATCTGGACCAAGTTGACAGTACCCAAAATTGGTGGCCAATGGGTCGCTATAACCATCATAAGTGCCCACCAATTGAAAGGAAGCCGGATTTAGAGGGTCTTCCAAATCCAACTGAAACACTTTGGTCAGGTTAGTTACATACAAAAATCGGCTGTTGGGCGAAACGGCACACCCGCCGTACTTCAACTCGATTTCCGGAGGATCCAAAAAGATCATATTGGAGAGCAGGCCCGTTTCCCGATCAAAGTCGAAAATGTAGATGCCTTCATTTGATCGGTATCGAATGCATTTTTTGCCGTCGGGCGTGAATTGCGTTTGACCGTCGGTGAACTGGCTTAACGTATTAAAAGCAAATGTCTGTGATGATGGAGATGACAAACCATCTGGGGTCAAAAGAAAAACAAAGTAATCGTTTTTATCATATCTGGAAGGGATCAATACCCACCAATCCTGAAGATTTTTGTGTTTGACAGCACACATTTCTCCAAACCCAACAGTGTCATGAATAATTATATTTTTTCCTATGACTTCCTCTTTTAATGGGTTATATTTTATCCTAATTTTTGAATAGTAAAATTTAGTTGCCATAGGAAGATTACCGAAAGTAGGATGTAGTACGTTTTCAATTCCCAAATGAAAGATAATATATTCGGTAGTAGAGCCTGGTAAAGGCAGCGTCAAAATGCTTTGTTGACCTGAGATATACCCGAGCGTATATTGATCGTAGCAAAATTGATCATGTAATTCACCGGGGTTGATGTCACTACCATTTAAAAGCAGCGAGTCATCTGCTCCGGCTATGAAGCAACCATTAGAATAAAATAGTAGATTGCCTGCGGAATCGCACATAGATGTATTTACAGTTCCAAAATCAAGGTTGCGATAATTAACCCGAACCTCCCTTGGGTTCTTGTTGAAGTCTATCAGCAACCCGCCAAAGTTTGGCGTAACAGGGTTACTCCTATACCCCGTCATCCAAACGTAATCATGCTTCTGGGCACCGAGTGAGGAGATAGCCAGCCCAAATATAAAAAAAAGTAAGATTCGCATGACATATAGATAAATAGTGCATTGGCCCGACGAGTACCATCGTCAGGCCAATGCCTATGTGAATAAAAGTTAATGCTTGGAAATCAGAATTTTACCTGCTGAGCCTCGGCCACTAAGACCCGAAACCATGTAGTAATAAGTGCCCGGTGGCAAGTGTACCATATTCAAAAGCACTGTCCCATAGGCATCCGGTAAGCGCTGTTGAAGCACTTGTTGTCCCAGAGAGTTATACAACATGAACACAGCACCCGGCATGTCGCCTAAGTCGTACTCTACCCGAAACACACCACTCGTTGGATTCGGATAAACTCTCACAGACGAAGGCTTAACAAGACGCTCCATTTCCCGGTACCGTTCGGACGCTGCCTCGCAAGAATCGGCATCGTAGTAAATGGCTCTTGTGCCAGCCAGCATCTCCAGCAGCATACGCGCCCAGTACACTGCCGTGCCGCCCTCCAGCGGGCATTGCATCGCTATGGCCTCCAATTGAGTTGTTTGGGTTCCATTTAAGGTTAGCATCGTGTCGGTGCCGATCGTAGCCAAATAGATACTGCGGACAGATTTTTCACTGGATTCCCAAAGCAAGGAAGGCGACAGACTGGAGTTTTGTACGGCCACACTGTCCAACAGCGAGCGTCGCGTGTCAGTCAGGTTTGCTCGCAAAGTCGTCCAAAGATCGAAGGTGTCGGCGATGCCGATAAGCAGGGTATCCCGCTGGCCATTTACTGCGCTGCTGTCTTGCGCCGACAGCCCTCTCGACAACAGTAAGGAGTCCAATCCCCGTAAGGTGGTTAGCCCGGAAGCAAGCGCCAGTTCGTAGGTGTGCAGCAGGGTGTCGGTAGCTCCGGAAACCGAAAAAGCATCGCGAAAAGCGAGGTCTACATCGCCAAACTGCTGGTAAGCGGTAGCGCTGCCCGGCGACATAAAATCCTGCAAAGCCTGCGTGCTGCCGCCCGGGAGGCCGTCTTCGCTCAGGCGCGTGAACAGGTGTTTTTTCGCCTGGCCGAGCAAAGTTTCTGCAAAGTGTTCAGCGAAAATCAAGCTGCCAACGATCAGAGTATCGTCATCTTCGTGGGGGATGGGCAGACTTTGAGGTGGGCAATCAATGAACGTGCAGGCAAAAGCAGTAGATGTATTAGTTTCAGGTACAAACCAGTTGCTGGCTCCAGAAATGGACGTTGGGAAAAATTGTGAATTTTGATTTGGGTCAACAATGTAGCGATTCTGGCTAACACTTGCCAAAATCCCCGCATACACCGCCCCACTATTGTCAAAAATATTCCCCCGGTGCTCCTGCGTGCCCACGAGCACAGTGCCTATGGTTGTGCCGGGCATGCCGTAGTACATGCCCTCGTTTATGCCGATGAGGCGGTTTCCGCGCACTGTGGAGCCGGAGCATTCGCCGGAAAAGTTGAGGCCCACGGCACCGCCGTCGCTGCCGTTGCAGGCCCAGGTGGACTGCCAGGTGCCGTCGGAGCGCAAGTTTACCGACACGTCGTCGCCGTACACGTAGTTGCAGTGTACCAGCAGGTTGTGGCTGCCAAGGTTGTGGATGCCGTTGCGCGTGGTAGCGTTTTCGACCTCCACCACGTTGCCATACAGGTCCACTCCGCGCGCGGTGGAAATGCGCACGCCCGTGAGGCCGTCGTTCATGGTGATCGTGTTGTTTTTTACCGATGCTTTTTGAACCGGCAGTTTCGGCCCGTCGGCTATGCCGAGCTGGATGCCGATGCCCACTTCGTCGTCGTCCATGGTTATAAAGTTGTTCGCGATGGATGTTGCGTGCGAGAACACACCCGGCTGGAAGGTGCTGATACCGCGCACAGAGGCCTCGATGCGGTTGTTGTTGATGTCGAGCAGGTTGTTTGTGCCCAACAGGAACCGAATGCCCTCGCCCATGTCGGCCATACGGTTGTTTTTCACGGTCAGAGAACTGAATGCGGTTTCGATACCTACCGGGCAGTTTTCGAAGGAGGGGGGCGCGCCGGGGCTGGCACCCATGCCCTCCACCGACACAAAGGAGTTGGAAGCAAATACGCCCACGCCGGTCCAGACAGTGGGGTAGCCGGTGAGGGGTTGAGTGACAGCCGACATATTTCGGAAAATGGCATCCTTTACCATGACGGCAGAGTTGATCCCAACCACGCCATTGAGTAAGCCGTCAAATGTGTTGGGGTTCCCGGCAGAACTTTTTTGCATGGTCACGGCGGGGGCATTGAGTAAATAGATGCCCGCATAGCCCTTGGACGAGGGCAACGGCGATTGCCCGGAATAAGCAGGCTTCATCAGCCCTTCTTTACTCAAAAAACTGTTGCCGGCGATGAGAACAGATGTCGAATCCGGGTTGCCTGCGGACGATATGTCTCGATACCGGATGCCAATATTGTTGTTCTCGAATCGAGTGTTTGTTACGGTCAATCTTGCGCCTAACTGTACATTTAGGGCGTACTGTGCGTCCATGATTTGTGAAGACTCGACTGTAAAATTGGACTGCCCAGCTACATCAATTCCTTTCCACATGTCCGTACAGCCTACTATCTGAACATTTGTAAATGTTGCCTTCGGCGATTGGATCAGCATATATACTCCCGGCTTACAGAAAATGTAGCGAATTGAATCGTTGGTGTAGTTGTTTGAGGTCAGAATCAGATTGGTATTCAAAATAAGAGCGGGGTAACTTGCTGTTGGCAAATTATTGACAGGTACACCGGGAGTTGTGCTCACGTTCACAGCGTTGGGCAATTTGTGCTCATAAGATCGAATCGGGCTGCCGTTCGTGCTTAAGACCCGCACCCAAATTGATAGGAGAGCGTTGGTGAAATGATCTTTGACCTTCAGCCTTACGGTGAACTTCTTTTTTTCTTCAGAATCAAATGTCACTGGTATTTCCTGGCCAGAGGTGCCAAGCAGTTTCAACTCCAACAGAGACTGATTCTCAACTGCCGTAAAAATGCCCGGGTCTACAACGTCAAAGAATTTTTTTCCAAAATCGATACGTACGATCCGGTCCGCCGAATCGCAATTGTTCCACACCTCGACCTCATAGTCAAATTCTTCGTGCCCATCACAACCTCTTGCGACCACTTCCGGGCTGGTCATGGGCATGAGCGTGATCTGGCAGTGCGTGCAGTTGGAGTCCACTGTGGCACGAATGGCGGGCTTTAAGCAATTAATGAGTTTAGGAATGGTCATCAGGTTTTGCAAATTGGTATAGTCGCAGCTAGAAAGAAGGGTAGAGTTGTTGTTTGATTCGCACATGAGATAGGCTTCGGTTGCACAAAGTTCTTTACAGTTGGTGCTTTCGAGGTGATCTAAATCGAAATTGTGTCCCATTTCATGGGCAACCAGTGCCAGGTTGTACAAACTGTCCTGAAAGCCCCCGTTAGCACTATCATGCATAGTGATAGAACGCCCTGTGTAGCAGGTGTTGTCATAAAAAATCTCTCCATCACTCCATCCGTAAAAAGATTTACCAGATGGAGAGGTTAGATGTCCCGCCCGATATCCCGAAAAAACATGAATGATGTCCGGCAAATCGTCTGCACAGGGGTATGCGTTTTTCCAAAAATCGGTGTGCCTGCTCCACTCAACAATGTTGAAACTGCCGTATAGTGGAAAATTGTCCTTGACTACATCTATCGTTACAATTCTGAACTGGTAAAAGTGGCTGGACGGGTCGTAGGTGTTGAAGATCGGGGCAAAGCGATTGGCAACGCGCCGCATGATGGTGTCCATATAGTTTATAGCCCTTGTTTCTGCTTGCGGGTCAGATTGGCCACCAAAGCGGTTGTACAGTTCCCTGTCGCCGATGCAAGCAATGTCGATGAAAATGGTGTCGGGTGGAGAATCGAGATTTTCGGCATTTCGGGCAAGAGTTGCCCCTGCAAACAAGAGATTCAGGATTACTGCAAGGCTTAGGCTATAAAGCCCTGTGCGTATTTGTGCGGCGGTGCGGCGGTGCGGCGGTGCGGCGGTGCGGCGGTGCGGCGGTGCGGCGGTGCGGCGAAGTTAAAAGTCATTTTCATGTGTCAATGATTTTGAGTGTGAAACAATGCCGTCAAAAATAACCTTCTCGTTCGAGAGCGCCAAACACAAAATGGCACTAATGTGCAGAACTGGCATTTTCAAGGGTCAGTGGTGCCTTCTCACCGAGCAAACCCCTCCCCCGCCGCAACAGCCTCCCCAACCTTCGGCAACCTCGGGTCTTCAAGGCACTCCAAAAAAACCCGACTGGGGCAGGTCATGCACACGCTCACGTCGAGTTTTTGGTAAATAGCCCGGATGGCATCGGTCTTGGAGTTGAAAAAGTTGTCGCGCCCGATGGCATCGGTAAAGCCACCGCTTTCCATCACGTCCTGTGCGATGATTTTCAGCCGCACTACATACAGCCCGCCACCCTTTTTTTTCCAAAAAGCCGCTTCTCGGGCGAGCCACTCTGCACCGTCAAGGTCCACATAGTTCACGCCGTTGGCTAGTACTAGCAGGTGTTTTTCCGTGCCCTTGCGCATCTCGCGCAGCACGGCAGAAATGTGGTCAATAGCCCCGAAGTACAGGTGGCCGTCAATACGGATGATCTTGAGCTGCGGACACTGTGGCACCTCTTTGCGGATGGTGTTTATGAACTGGTGCCGGAAATGTTCGCCATCG
This sequence comes from Saprospiraceae bacterium, assembly GCA_046153695.1. Taxonomy (GTDB): domain Bacteria; phylum Bacteroidota; class Bacteroidia; order Chitinophagales; family Saprospiraceae; genus M3007. Next base: position 10,321 of record JBJXEZ010000179.1, on the reverse strand, counting down.
GGTGCCATCACGGCTACATTGGGCTGGGAGGTTTTTTTTAAGAAAAAATACAGCGAGAGCAGCACACCGAGGTACACGGCAAACTCCAGTTCGGCAAATAGGGTAGCAAAAAACGTGGCCCCGAGAATCAGGTTGTCCTGCTTGCTCGCTTTGCGGATTTCCCGGATGTGCTTGAAGTCGATCAGGCTCCAGCCGATGAGCAGGATCAGCCCCGCCAGCGCGGGCGACGGCAAGAAACGAGCATACGGCCCCAATGCCAACACAATCAGCAGGACAATAATCGCAGCGAAAATGGCGGCCATTGGCGTGCGGGCACCGGCGGCGTAGTTGACCCCGGAGCGCGTAAACGAACCCGACCCGGCGTAACAGGAAAAAAAACTGCCGACAATGTTGGACAAACCCTGCCCCACAAACTCCTGGTTGGCCACTACCTGATGACCCGATTTCACCGCGATAGCCCGTCCAATGGCCACGGCCTCGATCAGCCCCAGCAGAGCGATGGCAAAAGCATTGCCCAACAGACCGTGGAAATTGCCTGGCGAAAAACCCGGAAGTGAAAACGAAGGTGGCTGGCGCGGAATTTCCGACACGAAAGGTAACCCGACCCCCGGCCCGCCGATCCCCCAAGCCAGCGCCGTGCCCAGCATCAGCGCTGCCAGCAGGTGTGGTATTTTTGGGAAATGCTTGCGGATGTATACCGCCGATACCAGCGTGTAAAATGCTACCGCAAAAACCGGCCAGTTTATCTTATCAAGGTGATCAACTGTTTGTGCCCACGTCTCGACAAAACTGGCCCGCGCCTCAATGGGAACCCCCAAAACACCACGCAACTGGTTGGTGATGATGAGCATGGCCGCACCTGCCGTAAAACCTACCACCACTGTGTGCGATACGAAACTGATGTAGCGCCCCATGCGGGCAAGCCCCAAGCCGAACTGGATCGCCCCAGCTATGAACGTTAGCAGGAGCACCTTGGCAATGTACTCCGGCGAACCCGGCACGGCGAGTTGACTGACCGAAGCAAATACAACCAATGAAATAGGTGTGGTCGGTCCCGAAATCAGGTGGCGCGACGACCCGAACAATGCCGCAATAATAGGTGTGATGATGGCCGTGTACAGCCCGTACACCGGCGGCAGGCCCGCGATCATGGCAAATGCTATGCCTTGCGGCAAAACAATGATGGCTCCTATAAGGCCCGCCATAAAATCGGCACGGAGCGTTTCGCGTTCGCGCAACTCGTCCTTCCAGGCCAAAAAAGGAAAGAACAACGGCAGGACATGCTGCCGAAAATCAAAACTGATATCGTCCGGGAGGTTGCTTTTTACCTCCTCGACAACGTTGTGCAATTGTTTTTTAAGGAAATTTTCGATGTCCATGACAATCTTGGTTTCTCTTTGCAGCAAAACCGGCGTGTTTGGTGCATTTTTCGGGTTCGTTTCAATTGCCGGAAGCCCCAGCGCATCCATTGGCACCTGCAAACAGGCGCTTAGGCTTGTTGTTTGTTAGTATGTTGGGTTCGTTTAAAAATAAAACGCCTCATCCACCGGCCTTAACGCCCGTTTCATCCACAATGGTCGGCGCAGGTTGTTAGGCCCCGGAGCCGGGCGTGCCATGGCAAGCCACTGGCGGTATATCTCCATACTTTTGTTGGTGTCCACGAAAATATCGCCGTACGAGTCCGTGTCGTGGGCTTTTTCCACGCGCACTTTTTGGTGCCAGCAGTGCATGCCCGAAATCGGGTCCGGGTGTACAGGAAAGGTGATGTTCTGGTGTACACCGCCGTCGCTCCAAAAAATACGGGCGCTGTCCTTGTCGGCACTTTTGAACGGCTCAATACCCCGTAAGGTTTTCATCCGGTAGCCGCCCTTGCCGTCGTTTTCAATGCTGACGGTGGCTGTGGCCCACCGGTTGCCGGGCGCGTCCTGCGGGCGCCGCCAGCGGCCGAGGTGGTGTGAGCAGGCCAAAACGCCGGGTTTCATGCCCTCCGTCACCCACACTTTGTCCACGAAATAGCCGATGTCGGTGTTCACGCGCACAAGCGAGCCAGTGTCCACACCGAGGCGCTTGGCATCGGTAGGATGCATCCAGATCGGATTGCGGTTGGCGATTTCGTACAGCCACTTGGCGTTACCCGAACGCGAGTGGATCAGCACTGGCAGCCGGAACGTGGGCAGCAACGGAAATTCACCTTTTTCGTAGTCAATCTCGTCGGGGTGGATATGACTTTTCAAATAGGTCGGAATGGAATATTCGGGCCATTTCCAGTCTACCATGGTTGGGCTGTAAAACTCCTGCTTGCGCGAGGGCGTTAGGAATCCTACGCAAGGTTTGTCTTTTACCATGACCCCTATGGCTTTGCCGTTTTTGGAAATGAGTCCCGATTTCGGGTCGGTACTGGAGCCAGTGAGGTCTTTTTCGTTCAGCAGGTATTCGTTTTTCAAGTACCCGGATGTTTCCACCACAAACGCGCCATACTTGCGCATGTACTCCAGCGCCGTGAGGCCCTCGCGAGCGGCGGTTTCCGGCAGGCCTTTGGTGTGCTCGAAAATGTACTGGTAGTACTCGTCCACGGTGACGCACTCGCCGGGTCGGTAAGGCGATTCAAAATGTTTTTTGATGCCCAGCGACCCATCCGGGTCTATTCGCCAGGAGAGCTGAATCCAAAACTCGTCTTCTTCCCATACCTCGCCGGGATTGACCTCGTAGGTGAATTGCGGGTTTTGGCCGTTGCGGCGGGCCACTTCGCGCAGCACCGGCTGGCGGAAGGCAATCCAGGTGCCGGAGTGGGTTTCGTAGCTGTTCAGGTCGTGGCGCTCAGAAGCATGACCCATGGGTAGCACGTAGTCGGCAAAATAGGCTGTTTCGCTCCAGGTGGGCGTGAGGGCTATGTGGCAGCCCACGGCTTCCTCGTCGCTGAGTGCGTCCATCCAGACGAAGCCATCGGGGTAGGTCCATACGGGGTTAAATACGCGGGTAAAGTAGGTATCGAGCCGCCCGCGTTTGTCTTTCAGGAAATGCGGCAGCAGGAACGACATTTCGAAAAACGCCAGCGGGTACTCCTTCGGGAAGTGCATTTCATTCCAGAATTTCTGGGCTGGCGGCTGGTCGAAAAACGACGGTTTGAATTTGTTCCAGTCGTTAGGGCTGGTGCCGCCTTCCGTGCCAACGGAACCAGTAAGCACGTTCAGGAAGTGCAGGCAACGCGCCACGGCCCAGCCACCGAGGTTGCCTGAACCGGCGGCACGCCAGTTGTGTGTGGCTAAGCGCGAACCGGCCTTGCCGATTTCGATAGCCACTTCCCGGATCACAGCGGCCTTTACGCCGCTTTCTTTTTCAGCAAACTCCGGCGTGTAGTCCGCGTACGCGGCACGCATTTTTTCAATAAAATTTTCAAATACAACGGGGGTGCCGGGAAACTCCGCTTCGAGCCACTGCTGCCAGTTCACCCAGTTTTCGAGGTAATCACGGTTGTAGAGGCCCTCATCAAGCAGCACTTTGGCCATAGCCAGTAGCACAGCGGCTTCCGAACCGGGATAGGTCGGCATCCAGTGATCGGCGAGGCTGGCGGTGTTGGACAGGCGCGGGTCCATGACCACGAGTTTGGCGCCATTCATTTTACCCTCGATGATGCGTTGGGCGTGCGGGTTAAAGTAGTGCCCCGACTCCAGGTGGGCGGAAATGAGCAGGATGACGCGTGCGTTGGCGTGATCGGGCGAGGGGCGGTCGTGCCCGTGCCAGATGGCATAGCCGAAGCGGGCACCGGAAGAGCAGATGTTGGTGTGCGAATTGTGGCCGTCCACGCCCCAGGACTGGAGCACACGATCCATGTAGCCCTCGTGGCCGGGCCGCCCGACGTGGTAAGCCACTTCGTTTTGACGGCCTTCCTGCAAGGCGCGGCGGATGCGACCGGCGATGTCGTCGAGCACAGTGTCCCAGGAAACGCGTTCCCATTGGCCGTCGCCGCGTTTACCGGTTCGTTTGAGCGGATAGAGTATGCGATCGGGGTCGGTGATCTGGTTGATGGTGGCGGGGCCTTTGGCGCAATTGCGCCCGCGGGAAGCAGGGTGGTAGGGGTTGCCCTCAAATTTGCGCACATCGCCCGTGGCTTTGTCCACGTAGGCCAGCAGGCCGCAGGCGGATTCGCAGTTGAAACACGTTGTGGGCACCACGTCGTAGGTTTTTTTCTCGCGGCGCGGCCAGGCTTTGGCTTCGTACTCCGTCCAGTCGTGCCAGCGTTCGGGAGGCGGGTAGTTCGTGAGGGCACTGCCGGGCTGGAGGCGGTCGAGCGGCTCTTCGCCGTAGCTTAGTTTCGGGATAAGGCCGAGGGACTCGGCGAATTTTTCGATGATGCTTGCCATGTGGAGCGCAGTGTTTCCGGTGCGGGGGATTGAGGCGGTAAAACTACGGATTGTTTTTGTGGGAGGTACTGTGGACATTTTCAAATTCACCGCGGAGACGCAGAAGCACGGAGTTTTTTTTGACCGTCACTTGGCCGGATAAAATCGGCGGGGTACCTTTCGGACGTTAAAACAAAATGGCATCATTAAAAAAAATCAAAAGTTGGCAAGACCTGCCGCTATCGCCCGCCTTGTTTTGGGACACAGATGCTTCCAAAATAAGACTTGACACGCATGCTAAAACAATCGTGGAGCGTGTCATCCTGCACGGTACCTGGCCTGAATTCAAGACGATTCTGGCTTACTACGGCAAGCCTCGCATCAGGGAGATACTCGTAAACCTGCGTTACTTGGACAACCGTACCTTGAGTTTTTGTAGTACGTATTTCTCCATCCCAGAATCAGATTTCAGATGCTACACTATGAAACAGTCGAACCCGACACATTGGAATTATTGAGGGGGTTGATGGAGAAAACCTATCTCTCAACATTTTGCCTGGTTGGAGGCACATCGCTATCGCTCCAATTTGGCCATAGGAAGTCCATTGATCTCGACTTGTTTTCAGAGACAGATTTTGATGGCACCAAGCTCCTGGAAAACTTGGAGCGGGATTTTCAGCAGATAGAAGTTTTAACCAAGGCGAAAGGTACTTTGCTGACTCGCATTCAGGGGATAAAAGTAGATTTTTTGAGATTCAATTACCCAACAATTCGCCCCGTGCGAACGGAGGGCAATCTTCGCCTTTTCACCCCGGAAGATATTGCGCCGATGAAGTTAGACGCAATCGCTGGAAGAGGGAAAAAAAAGGACTTTTACGACTTGTACTTCCTCCTGGGAAAAATGACCCTGCAAGAGATGCTCATCCTGCACCACGAGAAGTTCAAACTAAGCACGACTTTTCACATAGTAAAAAGTTTGACCTATTTCGAGGATGCAGAAGGTGATGATCCGCCTGTTTTGATGAAAAGAAAAGTAACATGGCCACAAGTCAAAAAAAAGATTTTGACGGCTGTTGCTTCGTTGTAGTTATGGGGGACTTTCGATCCCTAATGGCCCAATATTATCAAATGTTTCCGCACGGCGGCCAGATATACCTTGCGCTCCGGCTGGATGATGCCTGCTTTTTCGAAGGTGTTCAGGTCGTCCCAAAACGCGCGGCAGTAGGTGGGGTAGTCCGGCTCGATGAACGGCAGGTCTTTCTATTTTTTGTACTCGGCCAATGCTTTTTTCTTCTTGCCCTGAAAAAGGAACGCGGGCAACATGCAGAACGAATCTGAAACCTTTACTTTTGTCATGCAATTTTCGCAGTCCCGGTATTTCCTCTCCCAGATATTAGATGCTGGTGCATGAAACCGGGTTCTTTTTTTGGAGGCAAGGTGGCGCCAAGTGGGAATCAAGTCAACCGTTCTGCCTCCCTGATTTTCGTCAAAAGCCCGTCTATCATTGGATGCTGTTCAACTGGCGCATCTTTTCTGGCATCTTCCGTCACATCTTCCAGGCACTCCAAATCCCAACGATAAAAGCCGACGGCTCTTTTTCCCGTCAGATTGCTGATGCGCGTGTCCAAACCAAATGACTCGGCCATTTGCCAAGTGTTGTCCTGCAAAAAATCAAGTTCTTCTGGTGTGAAGCGCAGTTGAACCCTTTTGTCATTCTTTCCTATTTTCATTGTGCGAGTCTGAATTCTAATGAATTTAAAATCTTTCGGGCTGGTGACAAATGGATGTTTCAGGCAAAAATACCTTGATTTTTGGTAACTATTTAGCACCTCCTGCGGCGAGCAATTTTCACCACAGATTTTCACAGATTCACACAGATTTTTCCCTGTCTGTTTAAAAATCTGTGTGAATCTGTGGTGAAAAACTTTATGGTCAGGGCCGCCGTATACTGGTGCTAAATAGTTACGAATCATAATAATAAAACTACGCCGCCGAGCGCTGGTACCCTGCCCTGGGCAGTGCGCTCGTATACCTGACAGTAGCATTTGTCCAAGCAAGTAGTTTTGGCGCTCCAATGCACCCAAATCAAAAATAATGATCAATTTTTTCGATTCAAATTCGAAATGTCCATACAATTGCACAAAAAAGTATGGTATCGCGCTTACAGGAGCAGAACATTCGGGAATGGCTCGGAAAGGGCAAAGCCATCATCGTCATTGGGCCGAGGCAGGTGGGCAAAACCACGCTGGTGCGCCATATCACCCAAGAACTCGAACAAAAAACGCTGTGGATGACCGGCGACGACCCCGAAGCGCGGGCGCTGTTGGATAATATTTCGTTGGCGCGCATCCAGGCCCTCATCGGGCAAAACGAGATCGTGGTGGTGGACGAGGCCCAACGCTTTACCAACGCGGGTCTCATGCTCAAACTTATTACCGACCACGCGCCACAGGTGCAGCTCTTTGTCACGGGTTCCTCATCGCTCGACATTGCTTCGAAGACGAAGGAAAGCCTGACCGGCAGAAAATTCGAGTTTCCGCTATATCCGCTCTCTTTTGTGGAACTGTGCGGGCACCACGGCTACTTAGCCGAACACGCGCTACTCGAACACCGCATGCTGTACGGGTACTATCCCGAGGTGGTGCAACACGAGCCGCTTCAGGCGCAAAAGATTCTCAACGACCTCAGCGACGGCGTGATGTACAAAGACCTGCTCGTACACGAGCAAATCAAAAAACCGACACTTTTAGTCAAACTTCTTCAGGCGCTGGCCTTACAAATCGGGAGCGAGGTGGCCTACAACGAGGTAGCGCAACTGATTGGGGCTGATCCGGTCACGGTGGAAAAATATGTGGATTTGCTGGAGCAGTCTTTCGTGCTGTTCCGGTTGCCCTCGCTCAGCCGCAATGCACGCAACGAGATCAAAAAAGGGCGCAAGATTTATTTCTACGACAACGGCATCCGCAATGCCATCCTGAAAAATTTTTCCCCTCTGGCTCTGCGTGCCGATACCGGGGCACTCTGGGAGAACTTCCTCGTGGCCGAACGCATGAAACGCAATGCCTACATCGGTTACCTGTGCAACACCTACTTCTGGCGCACCACCACCCAGCAGGAAATTGACTATGTGGAAGATGCTGGCGGCATGCTGCACGCCTTCGAGTTCAAATGGAAGCCGCTGCAGAAGACCTACCGTTTCCCCAAGTCGTTTCTGGAATCCTACCCGGGCAGCAAGACCAACCGGATTGACCGGGACAATTTTGATGCGTTCGTGGGGGTTGGGTGAGCGGAGTGTATTATTTCTTGATAAAAATCTCCGACCGCCAGGCATCATTTCGTCCGAAGGAAACGGAATAGGCCCCACGCGGCAGGGCACTGGCATCGTACTTCCAGATATTGCTGGAGAAGGGATTGGGCGTCACGGTTTCCTCGTACAACTGCTGGCCGAGCATATTATGGATCACGATCTGGTAGGCCGAGTAGGTGGGCGACTGGTAGCGTACGAGCAGCTCATCGAACACAGGATTCGGGCGTACCCACAGGATACTCAGCGGCCCGGTGGTAGCACCGTCACAGGATTCCAGCACGGCTTTCACCGCGCGGGACACGCCGAGGCGCCCGCCGGTAGTAGTGATGCCGTTGAGCGATGGCTCGGGGACCACGTTTTCCAAAATCAAGTCGCGCATACGTTGGGCACATACGGCCGGACTGGTTTTCGCATCGGCTGTGAGTAAGGCGCAGTTCAGGCTGTAAAACAACGCCAAAGCACCCGTAACATGGGGCGTAGAAGCGGAGGTGCCGTTAAACGTGCCGTATGTGGGCGACTGGTCCTGGCTGCGGGAAGTGTAGGTGCCTTCGCCAGGTGCACCAAGATCAATGTGTGTAGAACCATAACCGGTGCTGGGGACTTTGGTGCCCAATAGGCCTACATTGTTCACCGCGATCAGGTAACGGCTGGGGCAGGTACTGGGCATATCGCCCTGGGTGTCCACGTTGGTGTCTTTGTTGGCAGTGGCACCCACGCTCACGATCCCAACGGTGCCGAGCGAGTCGTACACGGCGCACCACAGCGGGTGGTCGCTGGCATACTCGAAATCAATGCCGAAAGAGGCGTTGGAACTGACCACAAACGCACCTTTGGCTCCGTTGGTGGCGTTGTACAACCGGCGCATGTCGGCCACATATTTGTAGGCGGCAATGATCTCGCTTTCAAATTCCACATTGGCAAGGTTCATCAATTTTACCTTCCAGTTCACGCCGGTCACTCCTGTGCCGTTGTTACCGGCAGCACCGATGATGCCGTTTACAGCCGTACCGTGGAAGCCAGGTGTGCCCATGTTATCGTCTTTGGTGCGCGGGTTCCAGCCCCGGTAGTCGTCGGCATAGCCATTGCCATCGTCGTCGATGTCATTGCCGGGTATTTCGCCCCAGTTGAGCCAGAGGTTCGGCAGCAAATCAGGATGACTGAGCAAGGAGCCTTTTTCCAAGACGGCCACGACGATGGTATCTCCTGCAGGAGAAAGGCCGCCAGTGGTCACATCCCAGGCATCGGGCATGCCGATGAGCTCCATATCATCCTGTTTGAACCAGTCGGGGTCATTGGGAAAAGTAGCACGTTCTTCGGTGCGGTGGTTCCACTGTGCGTTGCGCACATCAGGCAGTCGGCGGGCGGCGGCCAGCATGACATCGGGGGACACCAATTTTTCATCAAAACCAAGCAGGTAGATCTGCCAACCAGGGGCTACGGGTTCCTTCCAGACCAGGTCGAGGGCAACGGGCAACGCCGCTTTCAATTGATATAAAACAGTGGCAGGAGAAGCCTCCTCGTTCAATTGGAGCAACAACTCGCCCGTTCGGCGTTCGACAGTTTGGGCGCTTGCGCTTGCGAAGGAAAGCAGGAAAAAAAATATTACGGAGTAAATCTTGCCGGTCATGGATTGCATTTTTTTCAAAAAATCTATTCAAATAGGCTGGCAAAATACGGGCGAAAACCATTGCGTTGCTCTATTTGTGTTTGGCTATCTTTTTCCATTTGGCCGAAAAACGCCGGAAAGGCCTTTTTCCCGCAACTGCTGGAAATAGGCCGGAGTCAAGAGCAGCCGGCTTCCGTACCAGGAAAACAACTCGCCTTCTACCATCGCTACGGCATGTGCGGCGGGGCACAGCGCCCGGAGCTCATCCACGTGTTTTTCCGCAAACGGGTACGGCTCGGACGACAATAGCAACACGTCTGGCGCGTATTCGGCAAGCTGCTCCCGCGAAACCTCCGGGTACCGGGTTTCAGTAGCGAAAGCATTTTCAAAGCCCGCTTCTTCGAGCATGGCGTGTATGAACGTATCGCCACCCGCCACCATGTAGGGTTTGCGCCAAATGAAATAAGCCGCTCGGGGCCGGGGAGCGCCCGGGTCGGGTCGGTGGTCGGCAAACGCCTGGCGGATCCGGTCAGATAAATACATAGCCGCCTCGAGTCTGCCGCAAACCGCGCCTACTTGATGGATCATGACCAACGCCGAGGCGAGGTCACGCACATCGCTCACCCACACCGGAATCCGTTTCGAAAGATACTCGATCTGTTCCCGGTCATTTTCCTCTTTGTTGGCGATAATCAGGTCGGGGTTTAAATCAAGTACTTTATCGAGAGCGACCGTCTTGGTGCCGCCTACACGTTTTTTTTCCTGAAACCACGCTGGCGGGGATACACAAAACTTGGTGATGCCCACTACCTCAGCCTCCAAGTCGAGGGCATGCAGCAGCTCCGTTTTTGAGGGAACCAGCGAAACAATCCGTCTGGGCGGAAACACAGGCAAGTGCACTAAGCGGCCCACTTGATCGACGCAGGTGTGAAGGGTCATCGCTTTAGAGCGTGTTTAAATTTAACATTCGGATGGCAGGACGATTCAATTTTATTCTGACCAAGGCATTTTTTGCAGGTGTATGTGGGCAATACGGCGAAAAAAATAACGCAGGGCAGGGTAAAATTG
>JBJXEZ010000177.1:0-50170 GCA_046153695.1 Saprospiraceae bacterium | reverse complement strand
GTCACCCCGACACTAGACACAAACGCGCTGTGGCCGCAGAAATAAAGGACGTGGAACTTGTTTTCCGAAAGTGCGCGGCGCAGGCTGGGCAGGTCGCCGTCAATGAATTCCACCTCAACTTCGCCCGTGCGGATGAGTTCGGAGAGCGCGTCGAGGATGATTTTCTCCTCGGCTTCGTGGTCGAGCCGGGCCGCGCCGCCACTGTGGTCGGGGGCAGCAATCATGATCAAAATTTTCAAAGGCAGCGGCAAATGCGGGTCGAACGTCGGAAGGGAACCGAACGTCGGAAGGGTTGGGCGAAACGTCGGAAGGGTTTCAAACCCTTCCGACGTTGTTGTTGTCCGCAACGGCAAACCTTTGGAAATAAACAAATTGGTGCTGTCTTTGGCGACGAGGTGCCAGGGCAGGTTGAGCAGTCCATCCGCTTCCAAACCCGTGAGGTGGAGCAGATTTGGGCGGATGTCGGCGAGCAGTCGCGGCAGAAAATCGGGGTCGTCCGCCAACTGTGCGATGGCTTCGTCGAGCGCGGCGCGGAGGCTGGCGAGTTGCGGGGCGGAAAGATGGCCGCGCTGTTCGAGGGCCTGGTCGAGCGCGTTTTGCTCGCGGCGGAGGCGGGCGGTGGTTTCCGGGGAAAAGGTCAGCGGAAAGGTAAACTGTTGCATGGTTTGTTTGCGCGCCCGTGGGCAGGTTTCAAGCCCCAATATAGATTGCTCCGAATTGAAAATGCATTCCCTTGGTGCTGAAAAATCTTTCAGCAACGAATCGGTCACGTTCAACTCGAAGCCCTCGACCGACCCAAGAGCAGGTCAAGTGGCTCACCGAAAGGCGCTACGCGGAAGCCGAGCCGTTGTACCAGGAAGTCTCTGCATTTTGGGCCGAATCGGGCAATAAAACCCAACAGCAATACCTCGGCATGGCCCAACATTACTTAGCCATGCTGTACGAAAACACCGGGCGAGCCGCACAAGCGGAACCACTCTTTCGGGCCGCCAAAACGGACTTTGAAACCAGCAAGGGCAAAAACCACCCCGAATACGCCGCCTGCCTGTTCGCCCAAGGCTGCTACTTGGCCCGCCAGGGCAAAACCGCCCAGGCCATTGCTGCACTTACCGAAGCCAACGGCATCGAACGGAGTTTGGTCAAAAGCGGCTGTACCTACCTGCCCGAACGGGAATTGCAACTGCTCGCCGATAAAACCCGCCGCAGCGCCGGTTTCATCTACTCCTGGCTGAGCAAAAAAAGCGGCAGCGAGGACGATGCCCTGTCGGCAATTTGCTACGACAACACCCTGTTCGACAAGGGTTTTCTGCTGCAAGCACGTCTAACGGTTGACCATGCCGTGGCACAAGCGGATTCCAATACCCAGGCGCTGTTTGGGCGCTGGAGAGACCTGCAACGGCACATGGCCGTGCAATACACGGACCTGCTGCGCGACAGCACCTACTTGGCCGGCCTGGAAGAACAGGCCAATACCATGGAAAAAGAACTCACGCGAGAGGTAGCGGCACTCGGCCAGGTACAGCGGCAGCTCAACTGGCAGGAGGTGCAGCAAAATCTCCAACCCGGCGAAGCGGCGCTGGAATTCGTGCAGAATCAACATGTTTTCCCCAAAAACACCGACAGCACGATGTACGCCGCGCTCGTTTTGCGCCTGGGGGATGTCCAGCCCCGGTTCATCCCCCTCTTCGAAGAAAAATCCCTCGACTGCCTGCTCCAAACCCAGGGAGAGCGCAAAGAGGATTATGTCAACAACCTCTTTGCGCTCGCTGCCCGCGGCGCCCGCCCCCTCGGCAAGCCCAAAAAAACGCTCTACGACCTGATCTGGAAACCGCTCGAAAAAGCGTTGGCGGGGGTGAAAACGATCTACTTCTCCCCCTCCGGCCTGCTCCACCGCCTCAACCTCGCTGCAATTCCGATCAACCCGGATACTGTGCTGGGCGACCAATACAACCTCGTCGAACTCGGCAGTACAAGGCAACTTGTGATCCCGACCACCGTAATACCCGCCGCCAACGATGCCGTACTTTTCGGCGATATTGCGTACGATGCGGACAGCACGGCCATGTCCCAGGCCAATGCCGCGCTCGATTCGGTGTCCATCGCCTCGCGCGGGGAATTGAGTTTTTCCTACACCGACTCCACCGAGCGCGTCGGCACTTGGGGTGATTTGTACTACACCGGCAAAGAGGTGGAAAGCCTCGGCAGCATCCTGAAATCCGGCGGCATCCAGCCACAAACCTATCGGGGCTATGCCGCCACCGAGGCAGTGTTCAAGTCCATCGGTAATAGTCACGGGGTGACTCGAAGTCACCCCGTGACTGGCTCCCCCCGCGTCCTGCACATCGCCACGCACGGCTTCTTTTTCCCCGATCCCCAAACGTCGGAAGGGTTTAAAACCCTTCCGACGTTAAGCGAACCCGCCTTTAAACTCTCCGACCACCCCATGATCCGCTCCGGCCTAATTCTTGCCGGTGGCAACCACGCCTGGGCCACCGGCAAACCCCTTCGCCCCGGTATGGAAGACGGCATCCTCACGGCCTACGAGATCAGCCAAATGAACCTCTCGAACACCGAACTCGTGGTGCTCTCCGCCTGCGAAACCGGGCTGGGCGACATTGAGGGCAACGAAGGCGTGTACGGCCTGCAGCGGGCGTTCAAGATCGCCGGGGCGAAGTATTTGATTATGAGCCTGTGGAAAGTGGATGATGGGGCGACCATGAAGTTCATGGAGGTGTTTTACCGCAAGTGGCTGGAAGGAAAGACGACGATCCCGGAAGCGTTCCGGGCCACGCAGGCGGACATGCGGGAGTGGTGGCACGGTAAGTCGTATTACTGGGCGGGGTTTGTGCTGGTGGAATAGCCTCGATCAGCCCAAATCTGCCTGTGCCAGGATTTGATCAAAAAGCCTTACCCGCTTTTCGTCCGTCGGGTTGAACAAAAAAGGGCGGACATCGGCGGCCATGGCATCCAAACTTACCCGGGCAAGGGTTTCGCCGACCCGATGGCGGAGCGCATCGGGCGTCGGAGCATCCAGTCGCGCGGCGAGGTAGCCAAAATCGGGCTTGACCGATTTTGAAAGCAGGAAAATGATGTCGTAAAAATCGCGGCCCTTGCTTCGTTTTCGTTCGCACAAAGCCGTGAATTTTTGGGCCAGCAACAGTTCCAGGGGCGTGACAAAAATGGCCGTCGTCACATCGAACTTGTTCAAAACAAAGGTCTTGGGTTCAAAATCAAAGTTTTGCGGTTCGGTGTCAAGTTGAATCAGGATTTTTTCCTCGCGGTAGCCGCTCAAACCTTGTTCGAACAAAAGGCCGGGAAACCGGATGTGGCAATGATAGGTGCCCCGGATAACCTGCTTCATTTCTACCTGGTATCCTTGTTGCTGAAGCCCGGTTTTGAGGAGGTCGGACACCTCGGCGAACTCGTTTTCCGTCAGCGCGAAATTGTCAAAATCGAGGTCTTCCGAAAAACGTGGATTGCCATGCACCAAACGCAGGCAGGTGCCGCCGAGAAAGCAAAACTTGGATGCGAACGGCCCTTCGAACAGGATTTCAAGGATTTTGCATTGCAAATATTCCCGCAAAATGAACGTCTTGTGAATGCGCAGCGGCTCCGGGTACGCGGTCAAAAGTTCAGTAAGATTCAGCATCATTCAGGAGTTTTTGAAAAGTGAGCAAACGCGTGTCAAGTGCCTTCGAGCCGAAAAGCGACGCGTAATCCTGCGTTTTTTGCAAATCCAAATCCGCTTTCATCTGAGAAAGATTCAACCGGAACGCCTCGAAATCTTCCGGTTCCCGAAGCTCGGGGTGGAAGTACAAAAAATCGAGCAGGGCTTTCTCAGGTTCTGCCATTTTGATGCCCCGTCCGTTTTCGGTCAGGATTTTATATCCAAAAAACAGGGAAGGTTTCACGCTGGCATATTGAAAATGCCCCGCGACGGTATCGAAGTTTGCTGTTTTCAGGGTCGTCACCACCGTGACCAAAAACACGCCTTCCGGTATCCAGCCATAATGAGCCAATGCCGATTCTAAGGAAATATAGGACGGCGCGTAAATTTTGTTCGACACAAAATATAGGTCTGCAAGCGACCGCACCCCGTCCGGAAGGCCATACCAGCCGTTGCGGATGCGGCGCAAGTAGCCTTTCCGCTGCCAATTCTGAAGGTTCTCACGTTCAAAACCCGGATAGCGTTTCTCGATTTCTGCGGTTGAAAAAACTGGAAACTCTTGGAAAGTTTGAAGGAAGTCAAGAATTTTCATTGCTATTTTTCCAAATAAAATTGGATTTTAAGAAACAAAAATATGAATTTTTTGAAACGAAAAAACTTTTTTTGAAAAAATTGCTGCCATTTGATCGCCCCTCCCGATCACAAACTCAACACCGAACTCGTCGTGCTATCCGCCTGCGAGACCGGCTTGGGCGACATCTCGGGAAATGAAGGCGTGTACGGCCTGCAACGGGCGTTCAAGATCGCGGTGGCGAAGTACCTGATCATGAGCCTGTGGATAGTGCCCGACAAACAGACCTCCCTACTGATGACGGCATTTTACAAAAAATGGCTGGAGGGAAAAATGCCGATTTCGGAGGCGTTTCGGGCAGCGCAGAAGCAGCTGCGGGAGGCCGGGCTGGACCCGTACAATTGGGCCGGGTTTGTGCTGGTAGAGTGAAGGCCTATTACAGCCATTTGTTCGCGGCCTGATACTCGTAGGCCGTCATTTTGTCCAACAATTCCTGCACGGTGGCGGCATCTATGCAAAGCCCGCGATTCTGTTCTTTCAGAAAACCAAACCGCACCATGTGTTCCAGCATGTGCAGCATGGGATCGTAGTAGCCTTGCACGTTGAGCAGGCCGACGGGTTTGCGGTATTGGTGCAGTTGGGCCAGGGTGAGCGCCTCGAAATGCTCGTCCATGGAGCCGTAGCCGCCCGGCAGGGTGATCACTCCGTCGGTGCCCTTGATGAGCAGGGTGCGGCGCTCGGCCATAGACTCCACCACGATCATGTCGCGCACGCCGGGGTGCCCCAGTTCGAGGTTGTTCAATTGGTCGGTGATGACACCAGTGATCAGGCCGCCGTGGGCGAGTACGGCATCGGCCAGAATACCCATCAGGCCCACACTGCCGCCGCCGAAGAGGACGCGGATGTTGCGCTCGGCCAAAGTTTTGCCTAATTCGGCAGCAGCTGCTGCAAACCAGGGCTCATTGCCGGGGTTTGCCCCGCAAAAAACGGCTACTGAGGTCATTGTGCAATCAAAGTTATGGAGCCGGTAAACTGTTGGCGCTTGCCGTCCTGAAATTCCACTTGTCCTACCCAGGGATAAACTCCAGAAGGTGCCATTCGTCCGTTCCATTTTCCGTTCCAGCCCTGAAGCGGATCGTTAGGCATGAAGTTGCGTTTTTCAAAAACAAGTGCCCCACTGCGGTCGTAAATCTGAAGCAACGAGATTCGCGCTACGCCATCGTCGGAAAACAACGTAAAATAGTTGTTCAGGCTGCCTGCCGGGTTAAAGATGTTGGGGAAGTACAAGTTGGTTTTTTTTACCTTCACCGACAGGTTGGCGCGTGCAATGCAGCCGTTGATATTTTGAATTTCCACGGCAAAGTCGGTGTCTTCCAGCACACGAACCGTTTGATTTAGTTGGTATTGCGAAGCGAACATCGAAGGCGGGCGCCACGATATGCTTGACACCACCGTGCCCGGGGGCTGGACGACGGCACTCAGCTGCAGCCAGTCGCCGGAGGTCAGGTTACTGGTGTCGCTTGTGTTCAGTGCGACTTGTAGTTCTTCCGGTTCCGGCACGGAAACCAGGTAGCGCCGCACGCAGCCTGTGGAATCGCGCACATGCAGCACATAGTTGCCTGCCCACAACAGGTCGAACACAGGGCGGGTACTGTACGTTTGCCCATCCAACGAAAAATAGTACGGATCGGTGCCGCCAAAAATTTCTTTGACCTCGATAACGCCATTGCGCAGCCCGTGGCACTGCACAGGATTGACGGTTACATGGACACTGTCGGTACAGCCTGCGTAGGCGGCTGCGGGCAGCATTGAAAAAAGTAAGAAAGGGGTAAGTATGCGCAGGTTGCGAATGCACATGATGGTACCAAAGGCTTGTTCGATAGTGTGTGTTTCGAGCCGAAAGTTAAAGATGATTTGTCAGTATCTGTTTGTATTAAACCAAATGTCGGCCAAAAACTATTTTTCATGTGTCATCGGCAGTTTGGCCCTCTACTTTACGGGCCCACCGCCGTCAATAGTTATACTAGCCGCTTTACGGTTGTACCTGGTTGCATCGCACCATTAGCCCCTAATCCCTCCAGCAATAAAATACCCGGTTTTTTTCCCACTTCAAGGCTGCCCAGCGTGTCGTCGAAGCCAAGTGCCTCGGCACCGTTAAGCGTAGCCCAGCGCAAGATGGTCTCGAAAGGCACGTACCGTTGGAAACGCGTAATGGTTTTCATTTCCTCCAAAATGGACAACTGCCAGTTGGACGTGAGGCTGTCCGTACCGATGGTCACGCGGGCGCCCGTGTCCAAAAAGTGGCGATAGTTTGGAAGCCGATTTTCAATGTACAGGTTGGCGTTGGGGCAGGTGGCCCACCAGGTGTGCGGGCTCCAGGCCTGCGCCGCAAGGATGTCGTCGGTCGTGGTGAGCGTATTGTGGACAAACAAGGTGCGCCGGGTGGGGTCCAGATGGCGCAAGGCGTATTGGATGGACGGCTGCCCGATGGCCTGAAAGTGTTCCAACGAAATGCCAAACTTGCCGTAAAATTCAAAAAATGCCCCCGTCCCATGTTGGAACATCTCGTTTTCCGGCGGGGTCTCCTGATTGTGAATACTGACTGTGCCCGCCTTGTCGGTTACGTTGGCGGCGTTTATTTTTTCAAAAAGCGCCGGGCTGACAGTGTACGGCGCATGCGGCACGTAGGATTTGGCGCTGCCTGCAGCGGGTTGATGCTGATCGTACACGACTTCCCCTTTGGCAAAGGTATGTCCGGCACCGGCATCCTGCAAAAAATCGAAGAGTTCCACAAACGTGTGGTAACGCATGCGCCCCTGCGCTTTTACGGCAAAGGTGTCGGTGGTATTGGAGATGTCGCCCAGCGCCACGATGCCTCCATCAAGCATCTCCTGCTCGGCGCGGGCGATGGCCTCGGCAATGACCTCGACGGGCAAATTGCGCTTGGTCACCACGTCGGTGATGAACGGGATGAGGCCTGTGCCAGTGTCTACCAGTCCTTTCATGTGGGACAGTTCGAGGTGGCAGTGGGTGTTCACAAAACCCGGTACCAGTACGCCGTCGTAGCGTTCCACGCTGGCGGGGTCGTGTTGGTCCAGCGGTTCGATGGCCAGTATTTTGCCTTTTTCATCGGTAATGAGCACGGCGTTTTCGAGCGGGTCGGAGGCGACAGGGTAAATACGTCGGGCGGTTATTTTGCGCATCAATCGAGTTTTGGGGACAAACCTAAGGCTTGTTGAGGACTTACATTTCCGTACGGCTCATTTTGAAACCATCTGCTATTACCTTTGCTAAAAAAACAACGCAATGGACAAAGAAGCCTTGATCCAACTCCTTGCCAACAACCAGTTGGACGAACTCATTTATGCCTTGAAAAACCAGCATGGCGTGTACAACGACCTAGTGTTGCTGGAAAGTCAATGGAACGACTTGCGAGCGCAAGAACGTAATGGAATAATTGCAAGCGGGCAAGCAGGCATTGAGCATGCAAAAATCAGAAAAAATTTGCTCGAACTAATTGAGATCGCCACAGGCAATCGCCGTAGCATTCCTAATGCACCCGCTCCGACGGCACGCAGTTCAAACCGTGCCATGATTTTAGGCGCAGCGGCTGTTGTCCTAGTTTTGTTTCTTTACCTGACATATTCCATATTCGCTCCCTCCGACGCCGAAACAACATCGCAAACAACCAATACCCAAACGGCGCCTGTCGAACAAGCACCCAAGCCCCAGTCGGCCAAACCCGGGAAACTGGACATTTCCCAAGCACAACCCATCACAATGGCACCCGGCGACTTTCAGTACGAACGGGTTTACTCCATCGTGAAAACCTCCGTCGAAAGTACCGGCGGCGGGAAAAGTCTGATCACCCTGACAGTCGGACTCAACTTCAAGGGCATTATCAACGCCGTCTTGGGTACCGAAAAGTTCCGGTTAGTTGCAGATGAACTTCCCGGCCCAATTGCCCCGTCGAACTTCCTGAGCACCATCGTGGATTCAAAAAGTTACGGAGAAGGCGACATCAAGTTCGAACTGAGCGACAACATCTCGCGCTTTAGCGTGATCCTGGAAGGAAAAGAAGACAAAAAGTGGGTCTTTTCCCGATAGTTACGCCAAATAGAAAAGCGCCGAACCGTATACCGCCCCGATAGCGCCGTTTTCCCGTTGACATTTTTGGAAAAAACTCACTGTTACGCTCCTGTTTCATGTTCTTGAAAGCACTCACTACCGTCCTGCTTCTTTTTTTTGCCGCGCAATCTTCCTTTTTCGCGCAATGCATGCAAGGGCATTATACCGTCGGGCACTCGGGTGCCGACTTTCCGACAATTCAGTCTGCTATCGCCGAGGTCGAAGCCAAAAGTTGGTCGGACACGGTGTTTTTCGACATTGAGCCGGGGGTTTATGTAGAGCAACTGCTCTCGAAAATCTGGCCGAACGGACCTTGCTTCAGCACAGCGCCTGTGATTTTCAGAAAAAATCCCGCACTGCCGGGCGAGGTGGTGGTGACCTGGCCGGTCGGCCCGGCAGCCGGTACGGGTGGCAACTACATCCTGCGCTCCGAGCAGTCCATCTACTCTGTTTTTGAAGACATCATATTCCGGCGCACTGGCGGCTCGCCGAACCAGACGGAGCGCCGTTGCGTGGAGTCGGAGTCCAACATGACCTTCAAAAACTGCCGCTTCGAGGCCGACCCGATTGATCCGGCGAGCGTTTCATGGGGCGACTCTGCCCGTGTTCTGATCTCGTTTGCAGGTTATCTCACCCTGGATGGCTGTCACTTTCAGGGCGGCATGTACGGCATTTGGTCTCCCACGTGGTTCCCGGGAATCGGCGTGAACCTGAGCGCCCGGAATTGCATCTTTGAAGGCCAGGCACTGGGCGGCATCTGGCTGCAAAACTTCGGAGGCCAGGTAGAAATCCGTAAAAACCGCTTCGATGTCGGCCTCGTACCCTCGGCACAGGCAATCCGGATCGAGCAAAGTAACCTGGAGGCGCGGATTGTACAAAACCACATCCAAACCACCGGGCGGGGTGTCGTCGTAGAGTACTGCGCAGGGCCTTCCTCCTCCAGCCAGGTTGCTGTTATGCACAATTTTATCATTGCACCTGCGGGTGATGCTATCCACCTGCACGGCGAGTTTTACAAGACCGTTTGTTTCAATTCCATCAAGGCTAAGGATGGTGTTACCCTCAGTGATGCGAACCCGTTTTACGCCATCAACGGTAAAGGTGGTACCGTGGGCGGCAATATTTTCGATGTCGAAACGGGGCCGTCCCTGCATTTGCTTTCAGCGCAGGTCGCCCATGAGTTTATTTTTCAATCGAACTGTTATGTCCCGAAAACCACCCAACCTGTATTGGTGCTTACCGAAGACCTGGACAAAAACCGGGATTTCAACGCCTGGCATGTCGCCGGACGTGAACGCTTTTCCATCCAAAAAACAGTCAATTTTGTCACTCCAACCGACCTCCACCTCGCCGCTCCCGACGATGACCTGAACGGCCGCGCTATTCTTTTCTTCCTGTACCTTGATGAGTTCCTCGACATTGACGGCGATACACTGCCGGCAGACGGGCGATACGACATCGGCGCCGACCAAATCGCTTTGCCTGTGAGCGATGCAAGCCTGTCCCATACCGGGTCGTCTACCCGGGCGCAGCGCTGCGGAGAGGAATTTCGAGTCGAAATCAGGCTGACCAACGTCGGCGAAAAACCGCTCACCGATGCTCGAATTGCCTGGAAGAAGAATGGCATCGCACAGCCCGATTTTGAATGGACGGGTAATTTGCCCATTGGAGAGCAAGACACCATTCTGCTCGAAATTTTGCCTTTCGCACCCGACAGTGCCTACCTTTTTGAACTCAATTTAACTTCGGCAAACGGGCGGCAGGATATTTATGAAACCGCGAATTCTATTGCCTTGCGGGTTTTGGCGGACCTCGACGGGGGCGATATCACAGTAGGTTTCGGCGGACAATTTCCGACGATGGCCGACCTCGGAAACCGGCTGAAAACAAGCGTTTTTTGCCACTCCGCTCGAATTTTGCTGCTTCCGGGCATCCACGCAGGAGCGCTGAAAATGGATGAAAGATTTGCCCTCGCTCCTTCAAAAACACTCGAAATCACGTCTTTCGACGGCCACAAGGAAAGCGCCGTTTGGCAACCCGATCACGTTTTTTCCACCATATCGCCGCTTGAAATCACCAACTCCGGCCACATTTGGGTGCATGACCTGAAATTAGAAGGCGCCATAGCAACAACGGCGCTTGCCGTGCATAACAGTTCGAATGTGCAGGTTGACAACGTTGACTTTGTAAAGCCCAACTGGCAGGTGCCGCTGGTGCTACTTCAGTTTTCCGATTTGGTTTCTTTAAACAACTGCCGTATCGAGGGCATCTGGACGGGACTTTTCGCCAACCAAACCCGAAACCTGACCGTCAATAACTGTGTAATCGAATCGCAAGGCGGCCCCGGTTTTTACCCGATTTTGAAATTCGACGGGGTCACGGATAGTCGTTTTGTGGGCAACCGGATGATCGGCAATGCCGAGGTAAAAAACTCGAAACGCCTTGATTTTTTCAAAAATGAATTTTCCTACCTGCTCCCTCAAGGCGCTACGGCAAATCATGGCTATGTTTTTGAAAACTGCGACTCCCTCCGCGTCGCCAACAATTTTTTCAGCGGGAAAAACAATTGGTGGAACAACCTCGTCATCTTTTCGGAAGTGCGTTCGAGCCTCTTTTTTCACAACACGCTGCGCGCGCAGGAGAGCAGCGGGGCAGCCTTGACCGTGCAGTTGACTACCGCCCAGACGCCCGCCGAGCGCTTCCAAATCGCGAACAACCTGATCATCAGCGAGCATCTGAACGGCTTGGCGATGTTCGTCCAAAATGACCCCGCAAACATAGTCTCCGACCGGAATGCCTTTTTTTCCGGGGGCCAGAATTTGATCGCCGTTAGCGGCGGCAGTTCTTCGCAGGCGCTCGCCGACTGGCAAAGTTTCAACGGACAGGATGCCAATAGCCTCGTATTTCAGCCGCCCTTTGTTTCTGAAAAAAACCTCCGAATCGTTGAAAACCCGGCTGAAATCGCCGGAAAAGGTGTGTTTTTGCCCGGTTTTTCTGAATCTGATCTTGATGGCGACCCGCGCCCACCGGCAGCGCCCGACCTCGGCGCCGACCAGTTTTTCGACCTTCAAACCAACGTCGGCCTGGTATACAGTAACCTTCCCGACCCAGCCTGCCATGCCATAGCGGATGTATTTGTGCAATTGAAAAACGAAGGCCCCGACACGCTCCGCCATGCCGAGATCGGGTGGACGCTGAACGGAGAAACAAAACCCAGCCTGATCTGGACCGGTCTGCTCGCGGCTGGCGAAACGAGCGACAGGCTTCACCTCGGAGAGCATTTTGCATGGCTGCCGGACGGCAACAGTTTTGAAATCCACGTCGCCGTAAGCCGCGATGCCGACACGCTCGATAACGTTTTGGCCAACCCGAATTTTACCCACCGAATGGGCGGTACCTATTATATAGGTGGCTCGAAGCCCGATTTCCGGAACCTTGAAACGGCTGCCGATATGCTCTCGAAAGCCGGGATTTGCGGCGACTTGACCTTCCTGCTTCGCCCAGGCGAGCACTTCAACCCGAACCTGTTGCCGCCACCGGGTGCAACGGGTGCTGAAAAAATCCGCATCGAACCGGACGGCCCCGGCCTGCAGATAGGCGAAATCCGGAAACCGGAACTCTGGGGTTTGCCGAACGTCGAATTCCGCCGGCTGCGGCTGCGCGACCTCGGTTTTGAGGCAACGAGCCGAAACCTGATTTTCGAAGGCTGCGAAATTCTCGGCAGTTCTTACGACTTCGGCGTACCGGACTATGGCTTGGTTTTCAACAATTGTTTTTTCAAAGACGGTAACTTCCTGGGGCGTTTGGACGACAGCTTGCATTTCCGCAACTGCGATTTCTATCCCGTAGGCGACGGTGCTGTGGTGCTGCAAGGGTCGAAAAACTGGAGCTTCGAGGGCTGCCGATTCGGGCCGTTAAACTATTTTCAGGCACAACAGTGTACGGAAGGCTTTCGGATCGAGCGAAATGTTTTCACCGGTGCGCCGGGCTTACACTTGTTGGAAAGCGGCGGATCGTCCGGTAACCCGGCGGTGGTGGCGAATAATTTTTTCCATTTTAATAATCAACCGACCATTCAACCGACTTTCGGAGAAGTGGGGCAGGTGTTTTTTGAAGAAAGTCAACACGTAAATTTTCAACACAATACGCTGCATTTTAACGTCTCAAACACCCTCAGCCAGTTTACGGCTATTGCTGCCGTGCATGTCATCAAAAACTCGAAGGTCAATTTTGAAAACAATATTATCAAAACACGCAATGGGGCGCGGGCGCACCATTTCACTTCGCCGGTTTTCAACGAATTGAATTTTCACCACAATTTCTACGACATCGGCCCGGCGGGTTTGAACAACCAGCAAACTGATTTTTCACTCTGGCAACTTTTCGGCTACGAGCAAAACTCAACTGCCGGTTTGGTAAAATTTGAAGATGAAAACGACCCGACCGGTGCTTCAGCCGACCTGCATATTGCCGACGATTCGCCGTCTATCCCATTGACGACAAATGTTTTAAATCAATTTCTAACGGATATTGACGGCCAACTCCGCAACGCCACGCAAACGGCGATAGGTGCCGACGAAGCGCTCGACCTGCCGCTCGCCGGAGCCGTTTGGCCGGGCGATTGCGACAAGGACAATGCCGTGACCACGCTCGACTGGCTGCACCTCGGGGTGGCCCTTGGCAACAACCTGAGCGGCCCGGCTCGTGTGGACCAGTCGATTTCCTGGATACCGAAATTCGCCGATGACTGGCCGGACTCGGTGCTGACAGTGAACGCTAAGCACGCCGACTGCAACGGCGACGGTCTGGTTTCGTTGAACGACACCACAGCCGTCATTCAAAATTTCAAACAGGAACACGTTCAACTCCGTTTGCCGGACATGCCTGTTGGGCTGCAACTTTTTATCGATTTGCCCGCCGGGCCGTATTTTCAGGGGCAAAAAATTGCCGCCCCGCTTCGGTTGAGCGATGCCCCGGAGGCGTTGTATGGTTTTGCTGTTGAGTTGGAATTTTTAGAAAACAGCATAAAACCGGGCAGTTTTTGGACTGATTTCAAAGGAAACTGGCTCGGAACGAGTGCTATTGGTTTTTATGAAAAAACAACGTCGGGCGCTACCGCTCTGGCGCTGACCAAAACCGACGGCCAAAATGCGACGGGTTTCGGGCCTGTCGGGGTGCTGCATTTTGAAGTCGGTGTGCAAGCCGACTCGCTAAAAATCCAGGCAATCGGCACACGTGGTTTGCTGGCCGACGGCACGGAAAAACCCATTTCACCTGCTGAAACGCCAACGATTGCGGTGCTGACAGGAGTGGATGATTTTTGGGAAAACGACGATGTACAGGTCTTTCCAAACCCTTCGGATGGCCGGATCTATCTGTTTTCAGAAAAACTTTCAGGAGAAGAGATAGAAGTTTCGGCGACGGATGCATTGGGCAGATTGGTTTTTCTCCGCCCTGATGCACTACTCGGAAATGATACGCTCGAACTTGATTTGAGCAACGTGGGCACCGGTGTTTTCTGGCTGAAAATCCGTGGAGAGAGCGGCGTCCGAGTTTTCAAAATATTGATTGTCAAGAAATCATAACACGCACTAATCTTTCCTTACCCGATCCGACCCTTCCGTAGCCCGTATCGGTAGTTCCACAAAAAAGTCGGTGCCTTCGTTCTCACTGGTCTCGAAACGGATGTTCCCGTCCAGCGCCTCCACTATTTTTTTGCAAATAGCCAGGCCGAGGCCGCTGCCAGAGGTTTTGGTGGTGAAGTTCGGCTCGAACACGCGCTTCTGGATTTCAGGCGGTATGCCACCACCATTGTCGTTAATGCGTACAACAGCGTGGTTGTTTTCCCGAAAAAGGGCAACCTTGATGAGGCCAGTCCGGTCGGACGGTATGGCCTGCATGGCGTTGATGACCAAATTGTTGAACACCCGAATAAGGTGATTTTTGTCGCCGCTGATGTGGTAGCGCTCCGTAGGCACAGCCATTTCCAGGCGTACATCCCGCTGTTCGCTGAACAGGTCGTACACACTTTCCACCACGTCGTTCAGCACAATATCCTGTTTTTGCTGGATGTCCAGGTTGGCAAACATCGAAAATTCCGAAGCGATTTGCGCCAGCGAGTCAATCTGTTCGATCAAGCGGGTTATGGCTTTTTTCAGGTACAAAGCCGCTTGTGCAGGTTCGGATGATACCCGCTCCAACTGTTGCATGGACAGTTTCATGGTTGTCAGCGGATTTTTTATGTCGTGTGCCACTTGCCGGGCCATTTCGCGCCAAGCGCTTTCACGCTCTAATCGAATCAGTTGGCCCTTGGACTCTTCCAGTTTTTCCACCATTCGGTTGTACTCGTCAATAAGGGCGCTGAGTTCGTCCTGTGCATCGCCCTGGTAAACGAGCGACTCGTTTTTGTTCTCCAACTGAAGGCGCTTAATCTTTTCAGAAATAAGTTTCACGGGTCGGATGATGGAGCCGGACAACAAATATGACACCGAATACGCGATGAGCAGCAGGAACACATACACACTGGCCAGCATACCGATAAAATCGGAAACCTCTGGGCCGATTTTGCGGTCAGACAGGTGGTAGGGCACACCGAGATAGCCCAACAGCCGGTTTTGGTTGTTGTGTACGGGTAGGTAGCGGTTGGAGAACGTGGCCCCGGCTACTTGCTCCGAAACAGTTGTCTCAGCCTGTTCGCCAGCGGTGAGCAATGCGAGGGCCTCGGTGCCCATGCGTCTGGGCAGCACACCGAGCTGTGCAAGGTCGTTTTGGGTGGAAAACAGTAGCGTCCCGTCGGGTGCAAACAGGTTCAAGTCGGTAGTCAGGCTGGCAGCCAAAGGCGCCAACAGTTTAGGCAGGGTTTGGCGCAGGCTATCCGATCCCGGCTCAAGGTCGCCAAGATTGATACGCAGGTTGGTCAGCACAGCATCGGCGCGTTTGTCGAGGCTTACACGGTCGGCATCCTGGGCAGCGGTGGCGAAGTGCTGGTACGTAAGCCAGCCGATTCCTGCAAATGCCAACCCGATCAGGGCAAAATTTCCGTAATGGATACGTTTGGCGAGGGAGCCTTTAGCCGAAAAATTGAGCTGGTAGTATTGCGGTAGAAAATTCAGGTACGTATTGAGCAGCACCAATGCAAAAATGAACAGCGAAGTGAGCGCGAACAGCACCGAAAACAAGTACAACTGTTTGTGCATACCTCCGCGCGGACGGCCTACGGCTGCGGTTGTGTTGCCGTCGGCACTCCGGTACACGGCATCCACTCGCCTCGGCGAGTCGGTAGTTTGCTCCACTGCTACGCCGTTTGCCAGCCCTTTTTGGAAAACGACCTGGTTGGCGTTGCCTTGATCCACAACCAGGTTGCCGCCCCGCTGCACAGCAAAGTCGTAGTGCAGCAGTCGGTTCAGGTTTTTGTAGGGCAGGCTGTAAAACAATTCCGAGTACACCCGCGTGGGCTGCGGATATTGGTGGTCAAAGAAAAAATAGAGATCGGCGGGTTGTGTGGGGTCGTCCATTCGCAAGGCGCTGGCTTGCGCCATGTACCGAAAAACGCCCTCTGGAGTAGTCAGGAAGCGAATTTCCGGGGAGCCAGGCAGGGGCGTGGCGCGGTCCCAGTTTTCACCAACAACAAAAGCGCGGTTTTTGGCCTGATCCTGTGGGAGCACATCCCCAGCCTCATCAAAGGCAAAAACCGACACCCTGTAGTGCTGGAAAAGGTACCGATACGGGTAGGTGATTTCGTTCACACGTTGGCGCAAATCGGCGCTCAACGGCTTGAACGGCCAGGGTTTCAGGAGTCGGTTGATCTCGCCATCGGCCCGAATTTGATCCACCACTTTTTTCAATGGCGGCTCTGCCAGGGCTGTGTCGCGGGGGTGAGCCAGTGCTTCGGCGTAGGCGAGGCGCTGGGTTTTGTCTTTCAAATAATTGTACCGATACAACAGCAGCGCGGAGGCCATGGAAAAAAGCATCAGCCAAAGCACCAAGCCGCCGAGCCTCGGCACTTTTAGGCCAAGGAAAAAATCGAAAAGCAAAACGTACACCAAGCAAAAAACAGCCACATAAGCCGCGCCCACCTGCAACAGGTCCTGGCAGGTAAGGCAGGCCAAAAACACAACAACCGCAGAGCCGAATAGCAACGGCATGCGTTTGCCAAAAGATGGTTCTAGCTGTAGCGACGTGTGGATCAGCCGGTGTCCGAACAAAAACAGAGACAAGGCCATCAGCAGTATCCCACCGAGAGCAAGCACCGTGAATCCGTCAAAATTGAGCAAGTTATCGAAGTCAAAGTTGACAGTCGAATGCAAAACCAGTTCACGATACACCTCCACGCCGGCCACTACGCTGCCCATCGTGAGCAAGTGGCACAAGGCGACGAGTGCTGTGTTTGCGAACGCGGAAACCGGCTTGGTCACGGCTTGCATCCAAAATGCACGGTGGAAAAAAACCATCAACCAGGCCAGTAAGACGAGGTGTAAAAGCCAGTCGCCTAGTGTTCTGCCAATCAGCGCCGAGGCGTCGAACTGCTGTGCAAAAACCGGGAGCCGGTTGAAAACAGTGGAGGTAAACCCCGTAGCCCAGTTGGCTCCGGCGACTACAGTAGCAAAAAAGGCCAAAGCCGCCGCGCCTATCCAGCCGCGCCCTTGTTTGACCAAAAACATACCACCGCGAAAAACCAGTGCGAACAACAAGGCCAGCACCGTGCCGAAGGCCAACAACCGTACCCACTGCACCCACGCAGCCTGAACCGAGCCGTTGGCCGAAAGCCAGCACACGTCGTGCCCGCCAACCTGAACCGGCAAATCGGTCGGCGTAAGGCCAACCTGTACTGTGTTCGGAATTGCCGCATTGGCGGGAAAAAGGCCAATGGTTTGATGACGGGCGCTTTCGTCCAGTGTATACCGGACGGGGACAAGAACGGTCAATGTTTTTTCGCCGCCAAAATTCTTATTGCTAATAAAATAATGGCCCAGCGGCAACTGGACAACCGCAGGTGTATTGCTCAAAGGCAAGTGACTCATTTGCCCCGCGGGTGGAAAAATCTTGTTATTGGAGGCGAATAGCAGGCTGTCTCCCTGCCGAACTAACAAAGTGTATGGTTTGCCCGCCTGCTCGGCTAAAGCAGCCACCCAGCCTGTCGGGTCGCTCACAGCCCTTTGCCCTATCGTGGCTTCGATACGGGCACTGTACTGCTGTGCCCAGCCCAAGCCCTCGGATGATTGCTCCGTCAGATATGTGCCGACCTCGGCAGCAAACTGTTGCAGCAGTACCGTATCTTTGTACCCGCGCTCGGCAGTAACTGCCACCGCCATAAGTATGGCTCCAGCCAAAATGTACAGGAGCAGGCGCTTTATCATGCTGTGCGGAAAGATTAGGTGCGGTATTGAGCGGGTTGCCCGCTTGTTATCGTCGTTAAAGGGATTGTGAAGCGGCGTTAGCCGTGCAAATGTACAAGAACATACCCTGCACATTTGCGCGACTAAAAGTAAAAAATCGTGCCAACCCCATTGGAATTGCGAAGTATGGGATAAAGAAACGCGGGGAACTACCACCGAGCACAACAATGTGCTTTATTTCAAAAAAAACTGCAAACCGCTCTGCCGCCTTTTCCCGTAAGGGATGGGAGGAAAGTCCGGACAACACAGAGCACCGTACCACCTAACAGGTGGGGTCTCGGCAACGGCCGGGGCACAGACAGGGTCACAGAAAATTACCGCCACGGTTCTGCCGGGGTAAGGGTGAAAATGTGCGGTAAGAGCGCACGACACCCCGGTGCAAGTCGGGGTGTGGACAAACCTTGCGGGTTGAAATGCCATGTACACCTTGCGCTCCGTCCGGGAAACCGGTCGGGGGATGCGTTGCTCGCGCATCGGCCTATGGTCAGCAAGGGGGGTAGGCAGCGCAGAGTTCCGTTGCGAAACGGGACCCAGATAAATGGCAGAGGCCGCTCCCGCCCTTCGGGGTGTTAGCGGAACAGAATCCGGCTTACAGGTTTGCAGTTTTTTTAAAAAAAATACGCCACCCCGTAAAAAACGGGGTGGCGTAAAAAATGGAAGATTATTTCCGTGGAGCAGGATTTTACCGCACCAGCGTAATGTCGCCTTTGTAAAGCAGCCGTCGGCCGTCTATCAATTCAATTTCTGCATAGTAAACGAACACCGCCGGTGTCATCAACGCACCGTGGTAGTAGCCGTTCCAGCCGTATTTGGGATCGTTGGGCTGGAAGTTTTGCTTTTGAAACACCATCGTCCCCCAGCGGTCAAAGATCTGAAACGAGTTCACCTGCTTGATTTGGCTGATCTTGGCAAGGATCAACACCACATCGTTTTCGCCATTTTCGTCCCACGGCGAGAATGCGTTCGGGATATAAATGTTCGGCTCGTCGTCCACGTTGATGAGTACCCGGTCGCTGGCCCGGCAGCCGTCTTTGCTGACTACCGTGACCTCGTACTCAATGGGGCGGAACGGCTTGGCAATTGGTTTGAGCAGACTGAACACGTCGGTTCCAAGGAAAGTAAGCCCTTCGAGTGGATTCCAGAGCACCGAGTCTATCAACGCCAGGGAGTAGCCGGCGGGCAGTACAGCCTTGAGCTGCAGCGAATCTCCAAACTCGATACTGAATTCGGGGTCGATACTGATGCCAGGGTCGGGTGCCTTGGGCACAACGAGCGTTTTTTTGAATTCGCAGCCGTTGGCATCTTGAATCCACAGGTTGTAGGTGCCGGGTGAAATATTCTGGAAATCAATCTGCTGCGAGAACGACTGGCCGTTGTTGATCGAATACAGATATGGTCCGTAACCGCCAGTCACCTGTTGAAAAGTGATTGCCCCGTCATTATCCTTGCACGAGGGGCGCTTCAGGTCGAATGCAAAATCTGTGGGTACATTGGTTTCTAAAAACACCAATGTATTGTCCGTTTGAGTGCAGCCCGTGTTGGTGTTGGTCACCGTCAGAACGTATGCACCAGCCTTATCCACCTGTGGGTTGAGCGTGGTCATGCCCGAAATGATGTGCCCGCCGCCCGTCGCTGCCCATGCGTAGGTATACTGCGGCCCGGAGGACGCGAATGCCTGGAGGGTCACTTCGTCAATTGTACAAGTAAGCGTAAAGGGCGGGCCAGCATCGGCGCTCGGAGGCGTGGTATTGGACGACACTTCGGCTGTTGCGGTGTTGGTGCAACCGTTGGCAGCGTTGAGCACCATCAGGGTGTACATACCTGGCGCATTGGCTTGGGCCGTGGTCGCGGTGACGTTCCCGAAAAGATTGCCGTTTGCGGTACTCCAGGCGTAGGAATAGTTCGGGCCGGTAGAGGAGGCCGTTCCGCTGAGTGTCACCACTTTCACTGCGCAGGTGAGCAGGGGTGCTGCGGCAACGACTGCCGTGGGCAACAAGATGTTTTGCAGCACTTGCACCTGTGCAGTGGCCGAGCAGCCGTTGGTGGTGTTTTGCACCAAAAGCGCATAGCCACCTGGGGACGAAATCGTGGGTGTGAGCGTGTTTTGGCCGGATATAATCACCCCGTTGGGTGTTGTCCATTCGTAGAAAAACGGGCCGCCAGTCTGGCTGGAGCCGGTGCCGTTGAGTTGCAGCGTGGTAACGGCGCAGGTTAACGTTTGTGAAGAACCGGCGTTGGCGGCAGGTACCAGAATGTCCTGTGCCACGGTGGCCGTGGCGGTCACCGTGCAGCCATTGTCCAAATTGGTTATCAACAACGTGTAAACGCCGGGTTTGTCCACCATTGGTTTGAGCGGATTGCTCAGGTTGGTGAAATTCCCATTGATAGTGCTCCAGTTGTACGTCACGTTGCCAGTAGACGAGCCAGCAGCATCAATCGAGACCTGCTTGACCACACAAGTCAGGGTACTGGGTTGAGCCAAAAGGGCAATAGGTGCACTTTGGTCTTCCAAAATTTCTACTGAATTGGTAGCCGAGCAGCCGTTGAGCGTGTTGGTCACCGTCAGTATATAGGTGCCTACTGCGCTCACTGCGGGTGTCAAGGTGTTGCCCCCGCTGACAATCACGCCGCCGTTGGGCGATGTCCAATTGTAGATAAAATTGCCGCTACCGCCTACCGTACCCTGCAACCCTATGGATGACACGGAGCAGGTCAGCGTTTGTGGGGTGCCGGCACTGACCACTGGCAGCTCAATGTTTTGGCTTACGATCACGCTGGAGTACGACACGCAGTTGTTGGTGGTATTGGTCACCTGCAACTCGTATGTGCCAGGTTGGTTAACGACCGGCGTGAGTGTCCCGGCGCCGCTGACGATATTGCCGGGGCCGGTTGGTGTCCACTGGTAAGTGAACATCGGGCCGGTGTCGGTACCGATGCCGTTAAGGGTCACACTGGTGATGGCGCATGTCAATTGCGCCGGCGCGCCGGCGATGGCGGTCGGGAAGCCTGCGGACTGGGTGATTTGCACTACACCCGTGGCTGTGCAACCGTTGATGGTATTGGACACGGTCAGGAAATAGAAACCGGCACCGTTCACGGTCGGAGTCAGGATATTCGTAGGGCC
This sequence comes from Saprospiraceae bacterium, assembly GCA_046153695.1. Taxonomy (GTDB): domain Bacteria; phylum Bacteroidota; class Bacteroidia; order Chitinophagales; family Saprospiraceae; genus M3007. Next base: position 29,285 of record JBJXEZ010000177.1, on the reverse strand, counting down.
AACAAAGTTGCCTGTGTTGGTCGTCCAGTTGTAGGTGAAGTTTGGCCCGTTGCTGGCCGTTGGGTTGAGGGTATAGCTCGTCTCGGTGCAGGTGAGCTGGAAGCCTGGGCCTGCGGCGGCCTGCGGCGGTGTTTGGTCAATGGTGAGCACAACGATATCCGTGGCCGTGCAGCCGTTGGTGTTATTGGTAACCACGAGGTTGTACGGGCCGGGTTGGTCCACGACCGGATTAGCCGATGTGCCGCCGGAAATAATGCCAAAACCGGTCCACGAGTAGGTGATATTTTGCCCGGTGGAGCTGTTGCCGCCAATCTGGAGTTGCGGCTGGTAGCAGGTCAGGATATTGTCAGGCCCTGCATTGGCCATAGGCGGGTTCACGTCTTGTGTGACGGTCACGCTGCCTGTAGTTGTACAGCCGTTGTTGGAGTTGGAAATCACCAAAATGTACGGGCCAGGTTGGTTGACGTTGGCGTTCAAACTATTAGCGCCACTGACGATGCCCGGGCCAGTCCAATTGTACACAAAATTGGAGCCGACGCTGGAACCTGCCGCATTTATCCCGATCTGACCGACCGAGCAGTTTAGAATTCCGGGTTGTGCGATTTGAACGATCGGGTCGGCGTTGTCACGCAGGATTTGAACCGTTGAGATACTGGTGCAGCCGTTTTGAGTATTGGTCACCAATAACTGATAAGTGCCGGGCGCGTTCACCAACGGGTTCAGGGTGTTGGTAGGCGGCAGCAGGTTACCTCCATTTAGCGCTGTCCACTGGTAAGAGTACAAAGCGCCCTGACTGGAGCCAAAACCGTTAAGGGCAAGCGAGGGGCTGGTGCAGCTCAACGTTTGTTGCTGGCCAGCGTTTGAGACCGGGGCCACAACGTCGGCGGCCACGGTTACGGTCGTACTGGAGGTACAGCTGTTGTTGGTATTGGTAACGATAAGGGTGTAATTGCCAGCCTGCCCGATGACAGGTTGAAGGCTGTTTGCACCGGAAATGATCAAGCCGTTTTGCGTGCCCCACTGGTACTGGAAGTTACTGCCGGTGCTGGAGCCAGTGCCGTTGAGCGTTTGTTGCGGCTGGAAACAGGTAATGAGCGCTGGCGGCGCAATTGCCACCGCTGGCGGTGTCAGGTTGGCGGTAACGGTGGCTGAACTGGTCGTGGTGCAGCCATTGCTCTGGTTGGTCACTAACAAGGTATAGGTGCCTGCAGAGATGATGGTGGGCGTGAGTGTAGCAGCACCGGCGGCAATGTTACCGTTGACGGTCGTCCAGAGGTAGTCAAAATTCGGCCCGGAACTGGTGCCGGCTCCGTTGAGCACCACAGTCGGCGTGACGCAATTGATTTGCGCCGGCGTAGCAATCGCTACGTTCGGCGGTGTGATATTTTGAGAAATGACCGTGCTGCCGGTTGAAGTACAGCCAGTAAGGGTATTGGTTACCAACAGCGAGTACGTACCTGGTTGATCTAGGTTAATGCTCGGCGTAGCGGCACCGCTGACGATGTGACCGCTCGGTGTGGTTGTCCACTGGTATGTGATATTCGGCAGCACAATGGTGGCCGGGTCGCCCAGTTCAATCTGCGGTTGGTCGCAGGTGAGTGTGCCCGGCAAGCCCGGGTTGACTATAGGCGGTGTGATATTTTGGGTCACCAGCACAGATGCGGAAGCGGTACAGTTGTTGACGAGATTGGTGACAATGATCGAGTACGACCCCGGGGCGTTCACCGTCGGCATGAGCGTATTTTGCCCGCTGACAATATTGCCGCCCGCTGTTGCCGTCCAGAAGAAATTATAGCCGGGGCCAAAAGACGATCCAGTGCCGTCAAGCGTCACGGTTGGGTTTTTGCATGTGAGCTGTTGGTTCACAACAATGACAGCGGCAGGATCCGTGAAGTCAAGGTCAACAAAAACGGTGGCTGTTCCTGTACAACCGTTTTGCGTGTTGGTGACGATGAGGGTATAATCGCCTTCTTCGGTCACCACACAGTTTTGGCTGGCTTGGCCAGACTGGACGTTGCCGTTGAGGGTTGTCCATTGGTAGGCATACGATCCACCGCTGGGCAGGGCGCTGCCGTTGAGTGTGACCTGCGAAACGGTACAGGTTAGTTTAATTGGCGGGGCGATAATCGCTATGGGCGGGGTATTGTTCAGGGTCACATTTACAGTGCTGGTGCTGGTGCAACCGTTTTGAATGTTGGTCACCAACAGCGTGTAGGTAGCCGGGGTGGAAACGTCCGGGTTTAGGGTTTGTGCACCGCTGACGATGTTGCCTCCCGGCCCGGCCGACCATTGGTAGGTAAAGTTGGGGCCGGAAGAAGAAGCGTTGCCGTTGAGCGTGGCGTTGGTGATCGAACAAGTGATCATTTGAGGCGTGCCTGCGCTTGCCGTCGGCAGAGTCGTATTTGCCGTTACCGCTACCGATGCGGCAGCGGTGCAGCCGTTGGTTTTGTTTAGAACGGTTAGGATGTAGTTGCCCGCTTGGTTGACTATCGGGTTCAACCCCGTAGCTCCGCTTAGGATGTTGCCAGGGCTGGCCGTCCATTGATAGGTGAAATTAGGCCCAATGGAGGAACCGCTGCCGTCAAGCGCAAGTGAGGTTGTGGCGCAAGTCAAAATGCCGTTGACCGTTGCGATGGCGATAGGTGGCGCAAAATCACCCGGCACGGTGGCCGTTGTAGTACGGGTGCAGCCCGAGAGGTCGGTAACAGTCACCGTGTACACACCAGCAGTCAGGCCCGTGGGGTCTTGAATATTGGCGTTATTGTTCCACTTGTAGGTATAGTTGGGAAAACCGCCGGTCACGTTCAGGTCAATGCTGCCGCCATTTGGCGCCGTACAGTTCACACCGACGACGTTTACAATGGTTGTCGTCAAGGCATTTGGCGCAATGATAGTGTATGTTTGTGTGCGTGTACAACCGAAAAAGTCGGTCACGGTCAGGTTGTAGGTTCCGGCAGGCAGGTTGATCGGATCAGGTAAGTTTCCGATGAACACAGGCCCGTCCCAGGTGTAGGTGTGAGGGCCTTGTCCGCCGGTGACAGTGGTATTGATCGAGCCGTTGGACGAACTGGCACATTGCACATTCGTAGAAACGCCGGTGAGGGCGAGGGTAGAAACGATAACGGTGAGCGACCCCTGGCCGGTACCTTCGCAACCGGCAGAGTCGGTCACGCTTTGTATTTGGTAAAGCCCTGGATTGGTGACCTCAAGGAAAAACGGGTTAGCGGTAATGTCGTGTATTGGGTCCTGGGCATCGCCGTTGAACTTGTATACCAGCGAAAACGGCCCTGTGCCGATGAAGTTGACCTTGATAAGGGCTGTTTCGCCAAGGTTGCAAATTTGCGGGGCGGGCGGGATCAACTGGGCAACGGGCAACGGGCGTACTATAATGCGGGCAGTGGCCACTTTGGTTTTGCCGCAGGCATCTGTAACGGTGACGCGGACGTTGGTGGAGGTGCCAACAAACAGGGTCGCAGTGGCTTCCTGGGAGCTGTTTTGCCAGTTGTATGTATACGGCGGTACTCCGTCAAGCACTTCAACACTGACCGTGCCGGAGCCGGGGCCGCAGATGGTGACCGTGTCGGGCTGGATGGCAAGTGCTGGCAGGTCGAGGATAATAATGGTCTCTTCCGGGTTGAGGCAAGAGCAGGGATTGTTCAGGCGGATAAACAGGGTTTCTTGGCCTTCAATAATCAGATCGTTGGTGATATTGATGGTGAGGACTACTTCCGACTGGCCTGCTGGTATGACTACTACGGGCGGCAGGCCGGTGTAGTCCACGCCGGTGGTAGCGGTGCCACCAATAACGTATTGCACGGAAAGTGGCAGGCTGTTGTTGGTTCCGAGGCGTTTGAAGATCACTTTTACAGTACCGCAGCCTTCGTACACTTGTTCAATGTCGGTGCTTCCGTTGATCTCAAATTCTACCGAGGCGTTACCACCAGCGGCAAACGAACCCGCGTTGAGGAACACGGCGGAGTCCCATACACCGTCGCCCACGTCGGCTATTTTCAGTTTCATTCGGTACGTTTCGCAGGGCTGTACGTTTGCAATAGCGGTGAATTTGCGGGTAAAACCGTCATACTGCACCTCGTTTACGGCCGGGCCTGTGGCGGGATTTTGACCGCACAAATTGGTGCTGGATGCCGGTTGGTTGTTTACATAAAAACCCGAGAACGACAAGTGGTTCACGTTGTTGATCGCCACCGGTATGTTGGTAGTAGGGATAACAGCGATATTTTGCTGGCCGCCGGGGATGCCAGGGCCGGAGATAAAAAAGCCGAACACGTCGTTGAACTGGGAATTGACGTACTCGCAGTATTCTTCTGAAGCAAATACAAAGTTGAACGACAGGATAGGCTGCGTGGGCGTGAATTCAAATTCTATGCCTGCGCGGTCGAACAGTGCTCCACTGGTGAGCAGGGCCAGATCGGCATCGGGTGTGGAAACTCCGTAGCCATTGCTGGCACCGTCCTGGTCGTTCGGGCCGGGTGCTACGCCGATATCGCCGGTAGCCATGATGACACCGGTGTTGAATCCGATGTTGGTTTGGCCTTGGGAAAAGGTGCCAATTTGGCCGCCGTTGCCTTCGAAGGTTACGCCAGTGACATCGAAACAGTTGCCGCCGATGAGCACATCCTTGACGAGGTCATCGGCAGAAAGGCCGCCCTGAACCTCCAATACAGCAGACATGGATTCAACATATTCCATCAGGTCTTTTTTTACACAGGTTTGGCAAACGATGGACACATAATGCCGGGGAGGGCTGGCCACGTCCCATGTGCAATCATAGCTCAGTACAAACTCCATGGCGGGTTTGTTGGCCTTAAAAACCAATTGGCGGACTTGCTTGTCGTACTGCAGCACTTCTGCATCCAGGGCTTTCAGTTCGGGACGGCATGCGCCCAGTGTTGGATCATCGGGCACTACGAGCGAATATGTTTCTCCGGATACTAACTGCTCAATTCGCAGGAGCTGTTGCTGTGTGGTAGCAGTAATGACGTGGCGTTGTTGGTGCCCGTTGATTACGGTGGGGGTTGCGGGATTATTTGTTCCGTTTTGCCCAAAAAGAGGCAGTGTAGTGGCACAAAAAGAGATCAGGGCGAAGCAAATGCGGGATGTAGAAAGGCTCATAAAGAAATGTGTTTGTGTGTAAGCCTAATGTTAGTTCGAGTAAAAAAAAGAAATGTTACGGAAGGTTTTTCGGCGCTGTTTTCACGAGATACCAAAATGGTTGCACGCGCTGCATCGGTTTGCAACTTAGTCCTGCGCCCAGTCACGCTGGATTTAGCGTGCAAGGTTAGGGAAATTTTCCCGAGGGAAGTAAGCGTTTTAACAAAATTGTGCCTGAATGGGGGAGGATACGGTTTGTATCAGCACATATTGGGGCTTGAACGAAGGTTGTTTACCAACAAAAGGCGGCGTAAGTTTGCGGCGAAACAAACCCACACATGGACGGTGATCCGATATTATGCACGCGAAAAACGGCGGCTCGTAGAACTACCCGAGCTGGAGCCTGGATGCTGGGTGAACCTGACACCGCCCTTTGCGCCCGACGAACTGGAGGAACTTGCCCGCCTGCTCGAGTTTGATCCCGTTTTCCTCACAGATTCACTTGACTTGGACGAACGCTCCCGCTATGAGCGCGACGAAGATATTCGGTTCATTCTCATCAATACCCCCGTGCTAAACGAAGCAGCGGAGGGTGAAAACGAGGCTGTATTTATCACAGTACCGATCGGTATTATCCTTACCATCGAACATGTAGTCACCATCTCCGCCTTCGAAACACCTGTGTTGGACACGTTCCTCGAAGGCAAAGTGCGCAATTTCAACCCCTCCGACGAGAAACGCTTCGTACTTCAAGTGCTGGAACAAAACGTGTATTTTTTTCTTTCCTGTCTAAAAAAACTGAACCTGCGCCGTAACCTCATCGAAAAAGAACTGATGAACTCCAGCCGAAACGCGGAGCTCAAACAACTGCTCTCCATCGAAAAAAGCCTCGTGTATTTCGTGAACGCCCTCAGCGCCAACGAACTGCTTAAAATGAAAGTGAAACGTACTGATTTTCTGCACATCAATAGTGACGAAGACTTGACCGACCTGTTTGAAGATATCATCATCGATAATTCGCAGGCCTTGTCTATGTCTAACGTACACACCAACATTCTCAACGGAACGATGGATGCTTATTCCAGCATCATTTCCAATAACCTCAACCAGGTGATCCACCGCCTGACGGTCATCACCGTCGTGCTCATGGTGCCCACGCTCATTTCCTCTTTCTTTGGCATGAATATCCCCAACGGCGTGCCCGGCAGCCCGACGGCCTTTTACCTTACGATCCTCATTTCAGGCGGCCTCACCGGGTTTTTGTATTGGTTTATGAAACGGCAACGCATTTTGTGAGTAAAAAATAGCGCCTTGCCTGCCACCCAATTATCCTCCTCCAAATCGGGAGGTTATTATTTCATCGGTACTAACACAAATACAGCACACCAGACATTTTTATCGCATCCTCATGCCTATACAAATTATTCCGAAGTCCAAACAAGGCTACGGCGCCTTCAACGGCGGCGAGATCGTTGAAAACAAACCCATCGGTTTTCCGCAGGATCGCTCGCTTGTTCGACCGTACTCCAACCTGTTTTACTGGGCACACGCCCGGGCCGTGAAGGACAGCACCATCGGGCTGCACCCGCACCAGGGTTTTGAAATCTGCTCGTTTGTACTGGCTGGAGAAATTCGCCACTACGACACCAAACTGCGCGAATGGCGCACGTTGCATGCCGGCGATGTGCAAATCATCCGCTCCGGAAACGGTATCAGCCACTCCGAATGGATGGGCAAGGATGCCGAGATGTTTCAAATATGGTTTGACCCCAACCTCGCCAAGACGCTGGAAAAACCCGCCAGTTACGATGACTACCGCGCCAGCGATTTCCCCGTTGCCACTAACAACGGTGTTCTGACCCAAACGATCGTGGGCACGGGCAGCCCGTTTCGTATGGACACCCCTGGCGTGGAGGTGCACCGATTAACCATCGGGAGTGGTGCACATACCCTGCCCCTCGATTCGGCCAACGTGTACTCGGCATATATGCTTGCGGGTGAGGCGACATTCAACGGCCTGGTTGCGGAACAGTTCGATTTCGTACTGCTCCACACCGAAACGGCCCTCGAACTGGTCTGCACAACCGGGGCAGAGGTATTTTTGATCAGTTCGCCAGCAGAGCCAGGCTACCAAACCTATTCCGAGTTGCGGCGTGTCGGGGGGTGAATCCGGTTTTTTCATAGTTTAATCGAGAAGCAACTCTACATGATTTGACAACCTTTTTTATGACCTGCCAGCAACTGTTTGCGCGTTCCTTACTTTTTCTCACAGGCCTTTTTTGCATCACCCTGGCACAGGCCCAACCCATTTCATCCCGTACCGATATGGCTGCAAAACCCGTTGCTTCCCCACTACTTGAGCGGATCAAATCGCTGAGCCAAGCCCACCACGCCTGGATGGTAGAGGCTCGCCGCCACCTGCACCAGTTCCCGGAAACAGGCGGTGAGGAAAAAAATACCCAGGCTTTTATCGCCAAAAAACTAGACGAGATCGGTGTGCCATACACGCTCGGTGTTGGGGGCGGCTATTCTGTCGTGGCCCGTATCCAAGGGCAAAAACCGGGCAAAAAACGCATCATTTTCCGCGCTGACACCGACGCGCTGCCGATACACGAGGCCGGCAATGCGCCGTACCGTTCCCGGCACGACGGTATCATGCACGCCTGCGGACATGATGCGCACACGGCCAACCTGCTTGGTTTTTGCCGCATTATGCAGGCTATGCGCGATGCGTTCGAGGGCGAAGTCATCGCACTTTTTCAACCGGACGAAGAGCGTTTGCCGGGGGGGGCTGTCCAACTTGTAAGCGCTGGTATTCTTGATGGTGTGGACAAAATCGTAGGCCTGCACTGCGATCCCAACCTGCCCTGCGGCAGTGTCGGCGTACGCCCTGAACGGTTCATGGCCTCCAACGATGTGCTGCATGTGACTATCGTCGGCAAGGGCGGGCACGGCGGTAGCAGCCTGCACAATACAGTGGACCCGGTGATGGTGCAAGCCCAACTACTCGTGGCTCTGGCTCAGATCAAGACGCACAACTGCGATGCGCGCACGCCAATGGTGTTGTCGTTTGGACAGGTGGAAGGCGGCAATGCGCCCAATGTGATCCCCGACACCGTCCGGCTTGGTGGCACTTTCCGTACGGTGGACGAGGCCTGGCGGAAGACCGCCAAGGCCCGTATGCTGGAAATTGCCGCGGGTGTTGCCCTACAGACCGGCGCTACCATTGATTTTAGAATCGAAGACGGCAATCCCTCGCTGCACAACGACCCCACACTGACGCAATCGATCCGCACCCGAGCTGCAGAGTATCTCGGGCTGGAAAATGTAGCCGACCTCGACATCTGGATGGCTTCTGAGGACTTTGCCCGGTACGCCGAGCGCGTGCCCGCCTGTTTTTTTAGAGTAGGCGTACGCAATGAAGCGCGAGGCATCACATCGGGCCTGCACACCAAATCATTCGACATTGACGAGGACGCGCTAAAGGTCGGGGCCGGGCTTTTCGCCTGGATTGCCGTACAGGAAATGAAAGAGAAGTGACCTTGTTTTCAACCCAGAATCGCCTTTTCCACGGCCAATTTGTACATGCGCCCAACCGGGACGAGTTGTTTCCCGACCTCCAAACCGTCAGCGGAGTGGGCGGTAATTTTGTTTTTGGCGACAATAAACGACCGGTGTACGCGGAGAAATGCATCAGCAGGCAAAGCTTGCTCAAAGTGCGCTATGGTTTCTTTGGTTGTTATTTTGCCCGTGGCGGTCACGATGCGCACATAATCACGCAGGCTTTCCAAGTACAAAATGTCACGCAGGAAAACCTTCACGTTCTTTCGGTCTGATCGCACAAACAGGTGCGCATTTTCCGGGCCAGCACCCAGTACAGCCGGCACCTCGGGCTGCTTGCGGGCGACACGGTTGTGAAACTTTTCCATGGCCATCAAAAACCGTTCGAAAGAAACGGGCTTGAGCAGATAGTCCACGGCATCCAGGTCGAAACCCTCCGGGGCAAACTCCCGATAGGCTGTTGTGAAGATCACCTCCGGGCGGTGGCGCAACGCACCGAGCAATTCCAGCCCCGTCAGTTCGGGCATTTGAATGTCCAGAAAAAGCAGATCAACAGGTGTTTGCCGCAGGGCCTCGAAGGCTTTGATCGGGTTGGTGAAGCGCCCCTCCACCTGAAATCCGTCGAGGCGCTGAAGGTAGGTAGCGACAATGTCAATGGCGATAGGCTCGTCGTCCACTATAAAACAGCGGAAGTGGCTCATAATTCGAGTTGAAGGGCGATGAAGAAGATGTCGTTCCCGTTGATTTTTTTTAGTGTGTAACGGCCGGGGCAAAGTAGTTCGAGGCGCTTTTCTACGTTGCGCAACCCAATACCCTTGGATCCGTTTTCCCGTGTATTTTGGTTGGCTGGCTTGCTGTTTTCTACCTGGAAATAGAGCCGGTTCGTTTCGGTACGGAGCCGGATATGAATGGAAACTGGTTCATTGGTAGCGCTGGGGCCGTGCTTGAAAGCGTTTTCAACAAATGGCAGCAGGAGCAGCGGCGCGATTTGAAGGCTGTCGGGCGGGCTATCGTGCTCGAATTCCAGCAGCAGCCGATCTCCGAACCGCAGCCGTTCCAGTTCGATGTAGTCGCGGATGAGAGCGATTTCCTTGCGGATGGGTATGTGCTCGGCGTTGCACTCATACAAGATAAAATCGAGCAGCCCGCTCAGCCGGAGGATGCTATCGGGTGTGTTTGGCGATTGTTGCAGGGCCAGGCCGTAGAGGTTGTTCAGGGTATTGAACAAAAAATGCGGGTGGATTTGGGCGCGAAGGAACTGCAATTCGGCATCCCGTTTTTCCACTTGGAGCGCGGCGGCCATGCGGTCTTTTTTGTACCAGTCCCGGATGACTTTGAGTGCAACTGCAAAACCAATGACGGCATAGTCGCGAAACAGGTTTTTCGACACCTTGGACAGCGGCATGTGAAATACCTCGCCCCGCATGAAGTACCAGTACCAGTCCGTCCATTTCACGCGCAACACCAGCACCAGCAAAAAAACAGCGGCGCAGGCTGCCCAAAAAGCCGTTTTCCGCTCCCGCCACAGCAGGCGCGGCACCAACACATAGGCCACGAAGTAGAACGGCCCCGCGATGATTGGTAGAAAAAACAGCGTTTGCCGCAGCAATTCTTTTTTATCAGAAAAATGCGGCCAGTTGGCCAGCAGCTCCACCGCAGCGTATCCGGCCCAGAGGGCGAGGTGCATGAGTACACGTTTCATGCCGACAAAGGTAGCGATTGGCCATTTCCCGGTCGGGTGGGGTAGTGCTGAAAACTGGTATTCGGCTGCAAAAATGCCGTTTTCGTCGGCAGACGGCAATTGCCCTCTTGTATCTGCTATCCGGCCTGCGGCCCAAAACCCCGGTCGAAACATCGCCGGGCTGCCTCCTCGCAAGCCCAACCTTTGGTGCCACAATTCATCATTCACAACTACAAAAACATGGCTGCGAAAACAACGTATCTGCTTTTATCAACCGCCGGCTTCGCGCTGGCTTTACAGGTTTTTCAATTGGACAAAACGCTGCCCGTTTCCAATCCTAAAGAGGAATTTCATGCTGTGGTCAACACGCCGGATTCGGTCATGAATCTGCTCAAGCATCCGAAGGATACCTGCGACGACCCTGATGCCAACCCGCGCTGCTGCTTCGACGGGATGCCTCAAAACCTGACATCCTCGCTGAAAATAGCCCCGCCCGACGAGCCAGGACAGCGCATGGTCATCAAGGGATACGTGTTTAAAAAGGACGGAAAAACACCCTGCCAGAACGTACTTATCTATGCCTACCATACCGATGCCCAGGGTGAGTATTCTCGCAAGGGCGACGAGACCGGTATCCGCCGCCGACACGGCAGGCTGCACGCCTGGGCACGCACCGATGAGCATGGGCGTTACGCCATCGAGAGTATTCGTCCGGCTTCGTACCCGAAGAGCAAGATTTCGGCGCATATCCATGCGGTGGTCTGGGAGCCGGGCCGGGAGCCCTATTTCATCCCGGAGTTCGAGTTTGCCGACGATCCGTTTCTGCCGCCCGCTGCATTGGAAAAAGCCCGCAAAAACCCCGGCAGTTCGGGCGTACTGACGCTGAAAATGGACAAGCCCACGGGTATCCTGACGGGGCGGCGGGATTTAGTTTTGAAGTGAGTGAACTTTTGGGGTTTGGATTCGCTTCTTGTGGGCGACTACACCTAATCACTCATGCAATGAATCCGTACATCGAAGCAAACCGACACGCCTGGAACATTCGTTTGGAGGCACACAAAAACTCCGATTTTTATGATGTGGAAGGCTGGAAAAAAGGGAAAACCAGCCTGACCGACATCGAATTGCGCGAAGTCGGCGACGTTTCCGGGAAAAAACTCCTGCACCTACAATGCCACTTCGGACAAGATACCCTCTCGTGGGCGCGATTGGGTGCCCGTGTGACGGGCTGCGACCTTTCCGACGAGGCCATCACCTACGCCCGGCAGTTGTCCCGTGAGGTGAACCTGAAGGCCCATTTTGTTTGCTGCAACGTGTTCGACCTGCCGCAACACCTCAAGGGCAAGTTCGACATCGTGTTTACCTCCTTCGGGGTGGTGGGCTGGCTGCCTGACCTGGAGCCTTGGGCTGCCGTTATCGCGCATTTTTTGAAGAAAGGCGGTATGTTTTACATAGCCGATTTCCACCCGATTGTCTGGATGCTGGACGAAAAGATGGAGTTTATCAAATATGCTTACCACAACGCGGGCGTGATCGAGAGCGAAATGACCGGCACCTATGCCGAGCGATACGCCGATCTGAAGTACACCGAATACGGTTGGAACCACAGCATCAGCGAAATACTGAACGCCCTGCTGCGTCACGGCTTGCGCCTCGAGTTTTTTAACGAGCACAACTACTCGCCGTTCAATTGTTTTGACAAAACAGTGCTCGGCCCTGATGGCAACTACCGCATCGAGGGACTGGAGGACAAGATACCGATGGTGTATTCGCTTCGAGCGATCAAGCAGTAGATTTTCCTAGAGCGTGTAGGGGATTTTTTGCCTGCGGCAAAAATCCCCTACACGCTCTTAAAAAAATATGCGCTGGCGAGCCAAATATCCGGCTTTTGCCCGCCAAAGTGGGTCTTGCGGCCGCATTAGGGCTTGGATGGCTGCAGCGTAGTTATCGAACTGCTCGTAGCGCTCGGCCTTCACGAGTACATTGCCGCCAAAGTCGTACGTCTTCAACGCGGTAAACTTGTCGGACAGCTCGCCAGGCACATCTGGCAGACGGTAAACGGTGGGGCCGCTTTCGGCCGGGGCGGCAAATACCTCCCATGTCAGGTTGGACGAGCCAAACCGGGTGAATGACAGCACATCCACAGGTCCACTGCTCGTCACCGCCACGAGGCGCTTGTCGGCGAGGGTTGTAGGCTGAATATCAAAATCCAGTACAGGTGCCGAGGTGGGTAGTGTGCTAAACAAAAGGTCGCATTCGTACCCATAGCCGCCGGGCGCCGGGTCGGTGCCCCGGAGCCAAAGCCGATAGCCGTAGTTAGGTAGGCCCGGGGGCTCCAGTACTTGTACCGCATCGAAAAGCGGTACCACGCCACCAGGGATGGAAAAAGGCGGGCCGAGCGGCAAAAATTTGTTTTGGCTTGAGTTTACGGCCTTATCCAATCCGTAGTTCCAATTGGTGAAAAAAGGGAGTTCGATGTAAGCAGACGAACTGGGCAGTTCGGGCAAAGCAGTGCCATCGCGCGTAATGGTAAGCGAGCCGCTGGTCACGTTATCTAATAGCAGGTACCGCCAGTTTTGTTCGCCGTTGACTTTTATCCGGCACCAAAACTGCCCGTCATGGCGCACCTGATACTCGCCCTGAAAACCGTTGTCGGGTTGTGGCAAAGCGAATGTCACACTGTTTGGTACCACGATGGAGTCTAAAGTAGATATTCCAGTTAACTTGATTTGGAAATTGGTTACATACCCTACGCCAGCAGGGATGAAATCAATTTCAGCGCCATCGGCCACGTCGGTGTAGGTTTTTATGCTCAAAAACGTATCAATGACGCTGGTACCGGGCAGGGAAAGCAGGGATATTCCGACAATGGTGAGGTCGAACTGTTCGCCTTCTTTGGCATCCGCCACTACGAGTTTTGTGGTGTTTAGCCCTTTTAGCCACTGAAAGAGTCGAACCCGGCCGTCTTTGTCTGACAAGAAAGTTGCGCTCTCGTTTTGCAAAATAGATAACTTGTTTATAACCGTAACGGAAAAGCCAGGCCCATCCCCCGAGGGGGGAATGTCCGTTTTACTGCACGAAACAAGGAGCAAAACAGCAAATGCTGCAAAAAAAAGGCGATTGAACATGGCCAATATGGTTTGGGTTAAGCCGAAAAAAAAGCCCCACTGGCGTTACCAATGGGGCCTTCGCCGCCAATAAAGAAGGCGTGCAAAAGTACTATTTCAAGTCAAGTTTTTCCGAAAACACTTTGTCGCCTTGCTGCACATGTACAATTACGCTGCCGGAGGCAAAATCCGTCAGGTCGAACTGCTGATTGTATTGGCCATCGAATGCGTTAAGTTCTTCACGGAACAACTGCCGACCCGACGCATCGAGAAGTGACACGACGGTAGGTTGTGCTTCACAACGGAATTCTACCGTTACCTGGTTGATTCCCGGATCGGGGACAGCACGGAAGCCCTTGAGTTGGAGCGTGCGCTCCGGCGATGCGGTATTTTCGGCTACAGGTGTAGACACCACCGGCACATCGCCACCCTCGATCCGACGAATGGTGAGCACCTGGCGATCGCGGAACCGGTCTTCGGACTGTTTATCCCAGTTCCAGACTTGAAACTCGCGTTTTGCATCATCGCCGTTTTTTTCGGTTTTGTTCAGGGTTACTTTGTTATTGTTATCCTGGCAAGCCTTGAGGGAGACTTCCGTTTGGCGCTGTTTGTTATCGCGCATGAACGTTACCGCCACTTTGTCGCCGGGCTGGAATTTGGCTATTTCCTCCCAGAGATCATCGTGGTTTTCCACACGGTTTCCGTTAATGGCGGTAATCATGTCGCCAGCCACCATGAGTGCGTCCTGAGCTGCCGATGATTCGGTAAATTCGGTAACACGAGCGCCTTTTTCGTCGTCCATTTCATCGGCAGAGGTGTACACACCGAGGCAGGCGGCTTTCTGACGGGTATCTACGGCCACTGCCATATTTTGGTCTTCATCGTCCGAGTCCTCATCACCATCTTCATCATCTTCTGAATCAAAATCAAAATCCCAGGCAACAGTTTTTTGTGTGCCGAGTACAACATCTACGGTATTTTTCTTGTCGCCGCGCATATAGGCGACACGCACAGTCTGCTTCGGTTTGGTCTTGGACATAAAGGCGGAAATATCATCCCAGTCACTAAGGGTTTTGCTATCCAGGGAAAGCAGTATGTCGCCGTCTTTGAGGCCAGCCTTTTCGGCGGCCGAATTGTCCACGATTTCGACAGACACCCCGGAGGCGCCGCGCCGATTACTATTTTTGGGCGTTACGCCAAGGAAGCCTTTTGTTTCGTCGTCAAAAATAGCCATGCCAGCCGAAACCTGACCTTCGATCGCACGCTCAAGTCCTTCTGCCCATTCGGGTGTGCCGACACAATCGGAACCGTGCCTGATTACGATCATAGGCTCGTCGTCGGAGCCGTCTTGTACGCGTACGTCTAGATCGACGTTGTCGGCACGGTTTTGTTTGAGGTATTTCTCGACATCGAAGTTGGCAGCGGCTTTACCTTTTTTCACGATGGTTTCGGTGGTTTCCGTGCCATCAGGCTCAGTGGTGCGTTTTGTGATGACAATTTTCTTTTCATCGTCCTGTTGAGCGTTTTGAGCAAACGTCGGAGCAACGAGCAACGATAAAAGCAAGAGGGTTAGGACAGGAAGGTGGCTGGTTGTTTTCATAGCAATAAACGTTTTTGTTACCCGTCTTATCCGGCAAAACCGCAGCAACGGGCTATTGAATTGGAAATATAACTTGTACGGCCAAAGGTATTACGAAAGTTTTCGTACCAGCAAGTGAAGGGGCATGCGGAGCAGCAAGATTAACGCCTCTTTAACGGTCAGAGGCCAAGGACATTTTTTGCGGGACTAAGTTGCGCGGGCAAAACAACACACAAAAAAAATTATAGACCGATGTTCTGATGCCGCTGGCAAAAGTGCCATTTTGGTCGGGTTACGGCATTCGCCAAACGGTAACACGTCTGGTAATTTTAACAAATTTGCACGGAGGCTGCCCGGCAGAATACTGCGTTTGGGACAACGGCGTTATATGCCTCGTTGCGGCAATTGGGAATGCCCGAACTGTCGCTGCTTCGAAATGTTGATTAATTGTTTCTGTTCCAACCGGTAGAAAACGGATTCCCTACTGTTTAATCCACATGTTTACCCTTTATTTTCTCACATAATTCAACTGCTAACCGGTTTACTATGGCAAATGCGAACTACAAGATACTGCTGGTCGAGGACGACCAAAACTTCGGCGACGTGCTGCGCTCTTACTTGGAAATGCACGATTATGGTGTGACACTTGTGGCGGACGGCGTGCTCGGTTACGAAACATTCAGGCGGGGCCAGTTCGACTTGTGTATCCTCGACGTGATGATGCCGCGCAAGGATGGTTTTACTCTTGCCAAAGAAATCCGCGACCGCGACCGCGACGTGCCCATCATTTTTCTTACAGCCAAAACCATGAAAGACGATGTGCTCAATGGTTTCAAGGTTGGAGCCGACGACTACATCGCCAAACCTTTCAACTCGGAGGAACTCCTGTTGCGCATCCAGGCGGTGCTAAAACGCGTCAACAAAGCGCCCGACCCCCGCGACGACAAACGGGAGTTCACCATTGGCCGATACCATTTTAATTTCCCGTTGCGCATCCTTACGCTTACCGACGGCCCTATTGGCGAAGAAAACCAGTGGAAACTCAGCCCAAAAGAGGCGGAGTTGTTGCGTATGTTTTGCAAATACCTCAACGATGTCACCCCGCGCTCCGAAGCGCTGACTAAAATTTGGCACGAGGACAACTACTTCACGGCTCGTTCGATGGACGTTTTCGTGACCAAACTGCGCAAATACCTCGCCAAGGACCCAGGCATCGAGATTGTGAACATCCACGGCAACGGCTTTCAGTTGTTGGTTAAGGATATGGTCTGAGCCATGTCGCCCATCCGTATCCTCGGTATTGACCCCGGCACCAATGTGTTGGGTTTTGCGGTCATAGATGCCGAAAAAAACGCCATCGCCGTTCTGGAGATCGGTGTGGTCACATTTGCCCATATCAGTGACGACCATACCGTAAAACTGCGCCACATATTCGAGCAGGTGCAAGACCTGATCCAGCAGTATCGGCCCGCGGAAATGGCTATTGAAGCCCCGTTTTTTGGAAAAAACGTACAGTCCATGCTCAAACTCGGGCGGGCACAAGGCGTGGCTATTGCTGCGGGTGTGGTCAACGGGGTGGCGATCACGGAGTATATGCCCAAAAAAATCAAACGCGCCATAACCGGCAACGGCAACGCCTCCAAGGAACAAGTGGCCGGTATGCTGGAAAATATTCTCAAGCGCAAGTTTCAGGAAAAGTATTTCGATGCCACGGATGCCCTTGCCACGGCTGTTTGCCACTGGTTCCAGTCGTCAGGGCCGACAAAAGGGCAAAAATCGTACAGCGGCTGGGGGGCGTTCGTGAAGGATAACCCAGGTAAAGTGGGTGGCGGCTGAAAAACACCGGCCCCTTCGCAATTACCTGGATTTGTACATCCGCTTCATTTTTTTGTAGGACCAATAAACGCCCCGCTCTGCCAGCGACGGGCTTAGGGCGTTGAGCATGTACAAAAACTTGCCCAAGGGTGACAGGATGACGCGCCTGCCGCGCCGTGTTGCCAGCCGGACAATGGCATCTGCCACCTGCTCTTGGCTTTGCTGCATCCAATTCGATCGCTTAGCCACGGGCACGAGCTGACCCTCGGCATCGAAAACACGCTTTTTCGGGTCATTTTTCGTAAAACCGACGTAGGCAATGCCAACATGGACACCATCGTCGATCGTTTCGAGACGAAGGCTTTGGGCGAGAGCCGTCAGGGCCATTTTGCCTGCCGAGTAGGCCGAGCCAGTAGGAAGTCCGATCAGGCCTGAGAGCGAGCCGACGAAAATAAGGCTTCCTCCGGTTTCAAGAAGGGCGGGAAGGGCGGCGTGCGCGGTGTAGGCTGGTGAAAGAATGTTGGAGTCCAGTACCTGCCGAAAAACACCTGGGTCCATTCGGATGAACTCAGCCTGCATACTCGAACTGGCGTTGGCTACGAGCACGTCCAACCGGCCGAACTGCAGCACAGTCTCTCGCACAAGTCGTTGGCATTGTGCATAGTCCTGCACATCCGCCACGCAGTAGCTGACCTGAAAGCCTTGGTTCCGGAATTCGATGCAGGCGTGTTCGAGTTTTTCGGCGTTGCGGCCATTGAGCATAACCGAGGCCCCCGCCCGGCAAAAGGCCAAGGCTGTAGCTTTGCCAATGCCAGAGCCGGAGCCGGTGATGAGGGCAGTTTTGCCGGAAAAGTGGTGCTGCATCTTCAATTTTTTTACAAATACCCTTTTGCCTGAAGTCGAAACAGCTCCGCATACTTGCCTCCCTTGGCGAGCAGTTCTTCGTGGCTGCCTAATTCGAGCAGTTGGCCGTTTTCGAGAAACAGGATACGGTCAGCCATGCGCACAGTGCTAAAGCGGTGGCTGATGAGCACGGCAGCCTTGCCTTTCATCAGCTCGGCGAATCGCAGGAAAACCTCGTGTTCGGCGCGGGCATCGAGGGCTGCGGTCGGCTCATCAAGTATGACCAACTGGGCATCTCGCATATATGCCCGGGCGAGCGCAACCTTCTGCCATTGGCCGCCCGACAGGTCCACACCACCGGTGAAACGCTTGCCAAGCATTTGTTCGTACTTGTTGGGCAAATGTTCCACCACGGCATCGGCAAGGCTTTTTTCGGCAGCATCTTCGATCCGGGGGCGGTTTTGCCGTTCCGGAATATTGCCAATGGCGATGTTCTCGGCAACGGTGAGCATGAACCGAACGTAGTCCTGAAAAATAATGCCGATCTCTCGGCGCAAGTCGTCGGGGTCGAACTCGCGCAGGTCTGTGCCATCAAGCAAAATGCGGCCTTCGGTGGGTTCGTACAGGTTGGCCAAGAGTTTGACGACGGTGGTTTTGCCCGCACCATTTTCGCCGACCAAGGCAAGTTTTTGGCCGGGTGGCAAGTCAAACGTCAGGTTGCGAAGTGCCCAGGTCTCACTGTCGGGGTACTTAAAACCTACATTTTCGAAACGAAAACCTTCCCGGACGGGGCGGGGTACCTTCTTCGTGCCGCTGTCTGCATGGGAAAGGGGCTTGAGTTCCAAAAAATCGAACAGGTCTTGCAGGTAAAGCGCCATTTCCGCAATGCGGGAAAACCGGCTTACAATACCCTGCAGCAACCCCTGCATGCGGCTGAATGCCCCGGCCAGAAAGGTGAGCATACCGATCGTGATGTAGCCGAGTACGGTTTGGCCAACGACAAAAACGTAGGCGGCGTAGTACGAGGCCGTGCCCAGCGAAGAGAAAAAAGCGCCCCAAGCGGCCCGCCGGATGGCGAGGCGGCGGTTGGCATCGTAGTATTTGTCGGATATTTTTTTGAAACGCTCGGCAATGAAACCTTCGAGGCCAAAAATTTTGATCTCCTTGGCGGTTTCGTTGCTGGCCCCGATGTATCGCAGGTAGTCCAATTCGCGGCGTTCTGGTGTCCAGGAGCGCGTGAGCGAGTAGGATTCCTGGTTGAACTTGGTTTCACCGACAAACGATGGAATGACCGCTACGACTAAAATGAGCAGCAGCCAGGGGTTGAAGGCCACGAGACCAGCGGCCAGGAAGGCCACAGTGATCAGGTCTTGGGCCTGGGAGAGCACCATACTCATCAGGGCTGTGCGCCCGGCAGTTTGGGTACGGGCACGTTCGAGTTTGTCGTAAAACGCCGCATCCTCGAACTGGTACAGGTCGAGTGTGGCTGCATGGCGGATGATGCGCACGGAGGAATCATTGTTCACCAAATCACCCAACAGACTGTCGGTCAGTGTGATGGCTCGGCTGAGCAGGCTGTTGGCGATGGCCAGCGCAAATTCCGCCCCCACCCAAAACCAGACAGGATGGCCCGTGTTGGCAATTTGTGCGGAGGCACCCGGTTCGTTGACAGCCTGCACGACGAGGTCAATTATTTCCTTGCCTACATACAGCATGGCCAATGGTACAGCGGCCTGAACCAAACGCAGCATTACATTCCAGAGCGTCAGGCCGGGTGAAACCTGCCAGATCATGCGAAAAAAACGCGGCACGTTTCGCATAGAGGCAACCTGCCCGGAAAAAAAAGAGGTGTTTTTCGGTTGAGCCATGTCGTTGTTTTACCTTCGGGGCTTGCTGAGTTCGCGTTTAAAAAAAAAGTGTCACAGAGGCTCATGGAGTTTTTTGAGGTTCACAGAGTTTGAGAGGACACAAAAAAAGGGGTGTAATTGACACATTTTCAAGTCGGCGTATTTTTTTTCTCTATGTCCTCTCAAACTCCGTGAGCCTCTGTGTCACTTTTTTTACTCTCAAACACCATGAGCCTCTGTGACACTTTTTAAACGCGCACTCGGAAACGCAACGCAAAATTCACCTTTCTGTTCGCTTGAACGCCAGATCGCTACCGGTTTTTCGGGACATTGCTTTCAATCCCACCCCCATTGAGGAGTACATCCCGATGGAGCCGATGCACCCGTTGGTTTTCGACCGGTTTTGTGAAGACGGCTGGTGTTACTGGTCTGACACGATTTTTCGCCGCAACCTCTGGGAATGGCGCGGCGAGCCTTGCCGAGTGATCCTGTTGCGCATTCGGCTGGACGGTTTTCAGATGAGCAAAAGCCAGCGCAAGTGCTTGCGCCGCAATGCCGATCTGCGCACGCTGCGCCGTCCGATCAATATCCAGCGTCGCCACGAGGAGCTGTTCGACCAGCATGCGGCCCGGTTTCACTACAACCGCCCTGTCTCGATCTACGGTTTTTTTAGTGCCTATAGCCACATCATGCCCTGCCTCGGCGTGGAGTTTGACGTATTCAAAGACAACCGGCACCTTGCCAGCAGTTTTTTTCACATTGGGCAGAACTGTATGGCCGGAAACTACTGTATCCACGATCCAAACGAGGCTTGGCGAAGTCTTGGCACTTACACCATGCTGCTCGAAATCGAGTATGCCCGGCACCTCGGCAAAACGTTCTACTACCCCGGATTCGTGTATGACCTGCCCAGCGAGTTCGATTACAAACTCAACTTCAACAATCTGGAGTACTTTGATTGGTGGGGAAACTGGTACCCGCTGGAACGAATGCCCCTGCGGGACTGGCGCGGGTTTTCGCTCGTTGACTACCAAAAATGAAGAAACCCGCCCCCTTCTGTAAGGGAGCGGGCGCTTCGTGAAAGTATCCCCCGCCAAGGTTGCTCTCTACTCTGGCCGTGCGAGATCGCACACTGCCAAAGTTTATGTTTCGTTTTCACTGGTCAATTGGGGCCTTTTTCCTCCCGAAAAAGTGTTTTTTTAGTTTTCACTGGTTCTCTGAAGCCTTCCCCGCCAAGGTTTTTTTAGTTTTCACTGGTTCTCTGAAGCCTTCCCCCGCCAAGGTTTTTTTTAGTTTTCACTGGTTCTATGTACCCCCGGCAGGCCACCGACGCGGCATCGGCCATTTGATCGCTGGGGAGCTGAGCCGTTTACCGAACCACGCCAGACCCACCGGAGAACACATAGGGCTTTCAGGGCTTGTTGAGCCAGGGTAATCGAGGTCATACCCGTCGCAATAGAAAGGTATAGGTTGTAGGTGTTTTCAAATTGGTTTTTGGGGCCTTTTCAGGAACAGAACACAGAGCAGCTTCCCTTCTGCATCAAACAAACTTGGTTTTACGAGTAGGTCTCATCGGTTAAGGTCAAATTATTAGCCGCGTTTTCATCTGGTTTTAAGGGGCTGCTACGAACAGGACAAAACAAATCACTAACTTCTTTCTAGTAGTTTTCAAAGGGTTTCTTGAGGTCAGGATTTCGGGGCCTATCGTCTCCGCTTTTAGGCTCGCGGTGATTTGATGACACAAAGATGCAGCCCCGGGTAGCCCGCCGGCAAACACGAAAAATCGCTTAACTTCCACAGGGAAAAATTGGTGCTCAACAGGTGGCCCCGCGCAGGGTCGTTATACCCGGAGGAAAGCGGTTTGCTTAAAATGGAGCCTGAGGTTAATTCACCCTTAACAACCTCTAAAACAAAGTGGGCGGTTCGGGCTCTTGCTGATGCAGTGCTTCGGAATCGATACCGGGCCTGTTCAGTTTTTCCGAGACCCGATACATTTCGAGCATACCGTCGGGCGCGGGGCGGAGCAGGGCCATAACTTCCTCTACAGGCAGATCGGAAAGCCATGCCTGTTGGGTTTCCAGGCTGGTCAGGATGGCGGGCATACGATTGTGCAGGGTCGCCATTTCCCGGTTTGGGGCGGTGGTAATGATAGAAAATGTGCGTTTTTGTTCGGCATTCTGCTGCCATTCGTCCCAGATGCCCGCCATGAACAGCAGGTCGCCGTTTTTCCCAAATATACGGTACGGCGCTTTTCGACCACCCGGCTCATTTCGCCACTCATAAAAACTATCGGCAGGCACGAGGCAACGGCGCATACGCACGGGGATACGGAAAGAGGGTTTTTCGGCTATGCCTTCGGCTCGGGCGTTGATAAGCCTGCCTGAATTTTTGCCTTCGGCGCTCCAGTGGGGTACCAGTCCCCACTCCATTGGTTGCAATTGGCGCGGAAGATCGTTGGCCAACACATACGCAATGTGCGTAGGAGCGATATTGTAACTGGTGCGCAACACGGCAGGGCGTTGCACCTCGAGCAATTGGGCCTCGATTTGCTTGGGTTTAGGAGCGAAGGAATAGCGGCCGCACATGGTGGTAAATTTTACGGTACGTCGAACCGCCGCTCGTACGCTTTCAGTGCGGCGACTGCGGCCAGAGGGTCTTTGGCTCCGAATACGCTGCTGCCAGCCACCAACACGTTGGCTCCGGCCTGAAGTAGCGATTCTGCGTTTTGCAGGCCAACGCCGCCGTCAATTTCGATCAGGGCGCGTGCGTTGGCAGTGTCCATTATCTCCCGGAGCTTGCGCACCTTCGGCAGCGTCTGGTAAATGAATTTTTGGCCGCCAAAGCCGGGGTTCACCGACATGAGGCAGACCAGGTCAATATCCTCCAACACATCTTCCAGCACGTGCACTGGTGTGTGCGGGTTGAGGGCTACGCCAGCCAGCGCGCCAGTTTCTTTGATCTGACAAATGGTGCGGTGCAGGTGTGGACAGGCTTCGTAATGCACCGTTATAACGTGTGCGCCCGCCTGCCGAAAAGCCTCGATATACCGCTCCGGCTCCATGATCATCAGGTGTACGTCAAGCGGTTTGGTGCAAAGCCGTCGTGCTGCCTCTACAATGAGCATTCCGAAGGTGATATTGGGTACAAATCGCCCATCCATCACGTCAAGATGCAGCCAGTCGGCCTGGCTTTGGTTCACTAATTCGATCTCTTCGCCCAGACGGGCAAAGTCAGCGGCCAGAAGTGACGGTGCTATTTTGTGTTTTTCCAAGGTGTGGGTAGTTTATCGCACGATTACCACTTGATCGTCGCGCAGCAGCGGATGGCGTTTCATTCGAAGGAAAAGTTGAGCAGTGGCCAGCACGTCTTTTTCACAGTAGGCGGCTATGCGGTCGAGGTCGCGGTCTTGCCAGTACACACCGGCCACATCGCTGCCGTCCATGTCGTCCTTGGGTGATGGAAAGCCGAACACCGCTGCAAGCAGGCGCAAGGAGGTGTAGTTTTTCATGTCGCCAAATTTCCACATTTCCATGGTGTCGAGCAGGTGCTTGGTCTCCCAGGGTTTGCGCCCGGCGATGTCGAGCATACGCGGGAAAGGCATCTGATTGACCATAAGTCGGCGGCAGATATACGGCACATCAAACTCCCGGATGTTGTGCCCGCAGATGGCGTACTTGTCGGGGCTGCTGAAGTGCTTTTCGAGCAGTTCGCAAAAATCTTCCAGCAGGTTGGCCTCCACATGATTGGTAAAGGACTTGAGGCGCAGCAGTGGGTCCTTGCTGTCGGGTTGGCGGGTAAGGAAACCCACGGAAACGCATACGATCTTGCCAAACTCGGCGTAGATACCGGCGCGGTCGCCAAACGATTCGGCTATTTCATCGTAGTCAAGTTCCTCGTTTTGGGGTTTTTTCAAGATGTTGCGGGCTTTTACGGCCCAGAGCTCCTGCATTTCCTCGTTCATTTCTTCAAAATCCGCTACGCCAGGTACGGTCTCGATGTCGAGGAAAAGAACGTTGTGCAGATCGAAGGAATCAAAAATAGACATGATCGGTGCCAATTTCGGGTTTAAGGTTCGGATGCACAAAGGTAGCAAACGGGCTTCTAAAATTGCGGCAGGAAAAAAGCCCTGTGCCAACCTCGTGAAATCCCCCTTATTACGCCTTGGTCGGCTTCGGGGTATTCCCTGAACGGCATGGGGTGCTTCCCACCAATTTGGGGTATTCTGCAAAACAAAGGGCAACAAAGGCTTGACAGCCGAAGTTAATAGCCTGACTTTTGTCCCGGCAAGCAACGAGATTTCAAACAACAAAAATCGTTTATCTGCTTATCAACCCAATCGTTAGACATTACTTCTCATCGTTAAACTATCGCACTATTACTTATGAACGCACCTACCAGTTTCAATCAGCCTTCCTACAACCCGACCCCCGGCACCCCTCCCACAGACAATTCCAAGCGCTTGCTCACCATGGCTGGTGTAGCCATTGCGGTGCTGCTCGGCCTGAGCATTTTCCTGATGATCAGCAAATATAAGGACAGCAAAAACCTGCAAGCTACCACACTCGAACTGAACGATCAAAAGCAGGCTTTCGCTGAACTGGACACCAAGTACAATGATGCCGTCTCGCAGTTGGAGCAGCAAAAAGGCCTGAACGCTCAGCTCGACGAGAAAATCAACCAGCAGATTCAGCAGCTCGACCAAAACAAGAGCCAGATCGAAACCCTTATCCGCGAAAACCGCGACTATCGTACGGCCATGGGCCGCTTCGAAAGCCAGAAAAAACAGTACCTCGCCGATATCGAAAAACTCAAGGAAGAAGTCGGCCTGCTGACCACCAAAAACACCGAACTGGTCGGCCAAGTGGACAACCTGAACTCTTCGCTGACCGAAACCCAGTCCAAACTGGCTGAAGAAAGCACCGCCAAGGCGTCCTTGATTTCGGAAAAAACCAAAATCGAGACTGACCTCAAAGTAGCCAGCAAAAAAGTGGACATCGCTTCTGCCATCAAGACCAAAAACTTGGAAATCAAAGCAGTGGATGTGCGTAGCAATGGCAAAGAGAAAGAAAAAAGCCGCGCCAGCAAAGTAGACAAACTCAACATCTGTTTCCTGACCGAGCCGAATGACGTGGTTGATGCTGGCGAAGAAATTTTCTATATCGCCATCGCCGATCCTACCGGTGCCACTCTTGCTATCGAAAGCCTCGGTTCCGGCATCGCTCAGGACAAGCGTCAGGAGCAGGACTTCCGCTACACTACCTCGGCATCTTGCAACTACAGCAACGGCGAAAGCAAGGTTTGCGGCTCATGGTTGCCAGGCCAAAACTTCATCAAGGGTAAATACGAGGTCAAAATTTTCAACAAAGGCTACCTCGTCGGTACAGGCTCCTTCAACCTGAAGTAAGACATTGATTTTTGAGGATCCCCCCCCTTCCCCCGAGCAAAAACCAGGCAGTCGTGCAAAAGGCACGGCTGCCTTTTTTTTGCTCATACAGCCAGTGCACTTGCCTGCTCCCGGTACACCATCTTCGTATGCGGGATGCCGTCCTCCAGGTAATTTTCGCCCGTGGACTCGAAGCCGAGGCTTTGGTAAAACACCAACAAGTACGACTGAGCACCGATTTTAAGCGGTTCTGGGCCGAACAGATGCCGGCACATTTGGATACTTCGGCGCATAATTTCTCTTCCAGCCCCCGTGCCGCGAGCAGCGGGCGAACTGACCACCCGCCCGATAGATACATAATCCGGGTAGGAAACGCCCTTGGGCAATAAACGCGTGTAAGCCAGCAGTTTTCCCGACTCGTTACGGGCCATGAGGTGCCAGGAAAATTGGTCCTTGCCATCGGCATCGAGGTAAGGACAATTTTGTTCCACCACGAAAACCTCTTGGCGCAAGGCCATGATCTCGTATAGCTCATGTGGCGAAAGGTGGTCGAACGGAAGGCAGGAAAATCGGAACATAGGCATTTTTTTGAGGCAAAAGTAGAGCATCACGGCAAATTGGGCACAACGCGGTTCTGCACCTCAAAATATCCCCCTCGTTCTTTACCTTTGCCAACCTTATCCTAAAACTCGTTGTTCCAGCAGTAAATCTTTTTCAACTCAACTGTTTTTTATCTATGACAAAATCGTACTGTTTGCTCGTGCTCGCATTCCTTGCTTCGGCAACGCTTGGCTTCGCACAAATCAAAACCCCACAACCCAGCCCGGTCGGCTCGTTCAGCCAAAACATCGGCCTCATCAAGGTTGACGTGGAGTATTCCCGCCCCAGTGCCAAAGACCGCAAAATCTTCGGGAGCCTGGTACCGTTCGGCGACATGTGGCGCACCGGTGCTAATGCCTCCACCAAAGTGACCTTCAGCGACGCGGTGAAAGTCAATTTCAACGCCCTGGACAAAGGTTCGTACGCCTTGTACACCATCCCGGGCGAAAAGGAGTGGACTATTATTTTTTACAAAAACACCACGTTCTGGGGTGTGCCGGATGCTAAGGACTTCAAGGAAGAAGATGTGGCTGCCCGCTTCAATGTGCCGGTCAAAATGCTGAGCAGCAAGGTCGAAACGTTCACCATGAACATCGGAAACCTGGCTAATAACGGTGCTGACCTCGAGTTGTCATGGGAAAACACCATGATCTCGATCCCGATCAAAATTGACACCGACACCAAGGTAATGGCCGATATCAAGGCTACCATGGCTGGCCCTAAGGCCAACGATTACTACGCCGCCGCCCGCTACTATTTTGAAGAAGGCAAAGACATGGAACAGGCCCTCATGTGGGTGGACAAAAACCTCGAAATGGGTGGCGATAAATTCTGGGTGCTGCGCCTCAAGGCCAATATCCAGGCTAAACTCGGCAAGTACAAAGATGCCATCTCCACGGCCACCAAGAGCACCGAACTGGCTACAGCCGACGGCAATTCCGACTACCCGCGCATGAACGCGGAGTCCATCGCCGAGTGGAAGAAAAAGATGTAAGACCCGATTGGCCGGGTGTGCTGCTGTCTTGGTCATACCCGGCCAATCCTAAATTATACACTGCCTATGAAAATGCTGCTCTACATTGCTCCCCTTGTTCTATGTGGTTTTATCAGCCTTTCGGCCCAAAACCCCGCCTGCGACGGTACGCGCTACAAACAGCCAGTATTTGCAGCAGTGCAAAAAACAACCCTGCCCTACGCCACGGCAACCAGCCACCTGGGGCAGCCCATGACGCTCTCGATGGACGTGTACGAACCAGCGGGTGACACCGCCTCGAAGCGCCCTGTTGTAGTGATGGAACACGGTGGTAGCTTTGTTTTTGGCAACAAGACTGACATAGCCAAATGGTGCGAATTGCTCGCCAGGCGCGGCTATGTGGCCGTATCCATCCAATACCGCCTTTTCCCGGTGTTTCCGCTCGGATTCCCAGATTCGACCGAAATCATGGACACTGCCGTGAAGGCGGTGGGCGACATGAAGGCGGCTGTACGCTATTTCCGCGAAGATGCCGCCACTACCAACAAGTTCCGCGCCGACCCTGACCACATCTTCATAGGCGGTTACTCCGCCGGGGCCGTGGCTGCCCTGCATGCCGCCTATTTGGACGAAAACGACGACATCCCGTCGTTCATCCAAACGATCATCACCAACAATGGCGGCTTCGAGGGCAACACTGGAAGCGCCTCCAACCACACCTATTCTTCAAAAGCCGACGCGGTAGTCAACATGTCGGGTGGCCTGTACCGCCGCAATTGGATCAACGACGGTGAACCGCCCATGGCTGGCATTCACGGCACCGCTGACGGCACGGTTCCTTTTCTGACCGGACTGGCAGCCAACATCGCTTACCTCGAGGGCACGGGTGTGCTGCACCCGCATGCACTGTCTGCCGGCGTGTGGACCTACCTGAAAAAAGTACCCGGCGGCGGGCACACCAATATTTATGATCAGGCCCAATACGCCGCACAAGTGGATAACTACTGGACGCGGGCCACAGCTTTGCTGGAGCATCTGACTTGTTTTGTGGATACATTGCCACAATTTTCCACCGGCACGCAAGAAAAAACCGCTACCGCTGGCGTAGTCTGGTCCGTATTTCCCAACCCCGTGCAGCATGACGTCTGTACCATCAGCCTGCCCGATTTCACGGGCACCGCAGTCGCCGTTTTTTATGACATGGGCGGACGCGAGGTGCTGCGCACCGGCCAACTCCGGCTGGGTGAACAAACTGTATCGTTGCTCGGGCTTGTACCGGGGGGGTATTCGGTGCAGTTGGTGGATGCAGAGACTTCTGCCTTGATGGGTAGTTTGCGGCTGCTTCGGCTTTGATTCGGCAGTGCAGCAGATTTAGGATACTCGAAAATCAATTAGCCATTTTTGAATTGGATGAAACGCACGTTTCATCTTGAAACATAACCGCTTAATCGTACACCCATGCGCCTGCACAGATTCACCAATATGCTCCGGAACGTTGAGAACTGGAGCGCCTACCTGCTATACAAGTTCGGCGGCAAAAAGGCTGACTCGTTTACATTTCGCCTGCGGAACGGATTTTCCATCACGGTGCCGCGGCGCATCCTGCCTGAATTCAAAGAGAGCGTTTTCGAGCAGGCGTACTTCCGGCACCTGCCCGCGCAGTTTTTAGATAAACCCGACCCCACAGTGATCGATATTGGTGCCAATGTAGGGTTTTTTGCTACGCTGGCTTTTTTGAAACTGAAAAACCCAAACGTTTTTTCCTTCGAGCCGATTCAACGAAACTTTGCCGAGCTGCAAAGAAACACCACTGCCCTCGGCCCCCGATTGACGTTGGTGAACAAGGCTGTGAGTAACAACGAGGGCGAGATCGTACTCAAGTTCGACAGCAATCAGGCTGTCACCACCTCGGCCAGTATTTTTGACAATAGCCTTGGCAGCGACGAGGAACGCGTGGCCTCCACCACGTTAACGGCTATCTTTCGTGACTACGGCCTCTCCCACACAGACATTCTGAAACTGGACTGCGAGGGCGCCGAATACGGCATCCTGTACGATACGCCGCCAGCTTTATTTGAAAAAATCGGTTGCATCACGATGGAAACCCACGCAGGCGTACAGGCCAATGAAAACAACAACGCACTGGCCGACTACCTGAAAAAACTCGGCTACACAGTCGTGACCCGGTCGGGTAGTTTTATCTGGGCTTTCAGACCCTGAGCCACGCTTCCAGGGCTTCCACCGTCCAGGCGTCACTTACCGAAAATACACCGTTGCGGGTTCGTCGCAGGCTGCTCAGGTATGCGCCAGTGTCCAATGCAGCGCCAAGGTCGAAGGCCAGTGACCGGATATACGTCCCTTTGCCGCACACCACCCGAAAATCGCACTGTACGCCCTCAGTATACTCGGGGTAGAAGTAGATGTCAGCCCCTTTTTTGCTGACCACCATCGGCTCGGTAGCACCGCCTGGCGGCACGGGCCGCAGCGGCTCCACATCAAAAGCCGAGATGTGCACCCGACGCGCAGCGAGTTCCATTTCCTCGCCCGTACGAGCGTTTTTGTACAGGCGGCGGCCATCCACCTTGACTGCCGAGAACATGGGTGGCACTTGTTCGATCTCACCCAAAAACCGTTGAGCGGCTTCGAGCAGCAGCGTATCGGTCAGGTGTGCCGTCGGGAAGGTCGCGTCCACGGGTTTTTCCCGGTCAAGCGACGCGGTAGTAGCCCCAAAGGTGAACGTCCCGGTGTACTCCTTTTCCTCGGCCTGCAGGGTGTCAATTTTTT
>JBJXEZ010000290.1:0-11738 GCA_046153695.1 Saprospiraceae bacterium | reverse complement strand
GTTCGTCCGCCCGGACGGCAAGTTGGACATCGAAAAAGTGCTCGACGAGTTCTACGAGTTTTACCGGGAGAACAGCGAAATGCTGCCGCAAAAACGCCTTTATCCCGAAGCGACCTACCATTTGGCCTTCATGGCCTGGCTGCAACGCATAGTCAATGGGGGAGGCTATATCCGCCGCGAGTACGCTGCCGGGCGCGGTTTCATTGACCTGACCATCCATTTTGCGGGGGAGAAATTCATTTTTGAACTCAAAACCGCCCAAAACTTCAAGCGCGAAAAAGCGCTTGACCAAATCGGCAAGTACGCCGAACGGATGAGCGTCAACGAAGGCTACCTCATGGTCTTCCGCAGAAAAATGGACGACCCAGAGGCCGTCGGACAACGGGAAACGGTGGAGCATCTGGGCAAAAAAATCCACCTCGTTTTGGTCTGAGAGAGGCCGTTTGCGGCGGGTTTTACCGCAAAAACCCGGAAGGCGGGGCACCAAAATGCGCTTGAAAAAGGTCGGAAAAATGCCGGGCATCCGTAAAACCGACGGCGGTTGCCACTTCCTTGATGGTTTTATATTGTTTGTTCAACAGCAACTCCTTGCCGCAGTTGAGGCGTATTTCCTTTAAATATTGGCTGGGTGTCAGGCCCGTCAGGCTTTTTAGTTTTCGGCTGAACTGGCGGTGACTGAGGAACAGTTCAGCCGCCACCCGTTCCATTTTCAGGTCGGCTTCCGGCAGGTATTTGTTCAATTTCCCTTCTACTTCCTCCAGCCATTCGGCATCCGCCCGTGTGATGACCGGGCGATTTTCGACAGCACTACCCTCCGTGGCATCTTCATTTTGGGAAAACATTTCCATGCGCTGCCGGTAATTGTGCAGCAGGTTTTCGATCCTTGCTTTGAGTTCTTCTTCGCCAAATGGCTTGGTCAAATAATCGTCCACGCCCACCCGGAGTGCCCGGAGTTTGGCTTTGTCGTCCACTTTTGCCGTCAGCATGATAAACGGGAGGTGCCGCCAGTGGTCGTCGGATTTAACTTTTTCCAAAAATTGAAAGCCATCCATGACGGGCATCATGAGGTCGGAGATGATGAGGTCTGCCGTTGGCTGTTGGCCGTTGGCTGTTAGCCAGTCGAGAGCGACTTTTCCATTTTCGGCGGTCACCACCTTGTATTTTTCTTCTAAAATGAGGCGGAGGTAGTCCCGCAGGTCGGGATTGTCTTCCACGACAAGGACAGTGGGGCGGGTGGCGGTGCTTGTTGCCTCCTGATCTGTGGCGGGCAGCACGGGCGTGAGCGCCATTTCTTCCGGCGTTTCTTCGGCGGCAAGCGGTTCCCCGTCTCCGGCAGCGGCTAATTTTTTGGGAAATTCAAAAAAGAAGGTGCTGCCCTTGCCCGGCTCGCTGTCCACCCAGGTTTTTCCGCCAAAGAGGTGGGCGTACTCGTGTACCAATGCCAGGCCGATGCCCGTGCCACCTTCGGCCGGTGCTTCCGGCCGGGTGGTCTGGTAAAAACG
This sequence comes from Saprospiraceae bacterium, assembly GCA_046153695.1. GTDB lineage: Bacteria > Bacteroidota > Bacteroidia > Chitinophagales > Saprospiraceae > M3007. The sequence continues at coordinate 10,236 of JBJXEZ010000290.1, read as the reverse complement.
GTCGAAGACGTTGGGCAGATCGTCCGGGTGGATACCCCGCCCGGTGTCGGCCACGCTGAGCAAGAGTTTGTCGCCGCGTTCTTCGAGATGCACGGCGACACGGCCGCCTTTCGGCGTGAACTTGATGGCATTCGTCAGGAAGTTGTTCAGCACCTTTTCTAATTTCTCTGCATCGAGCAGCACCTGCAAATCTTCCGAAGCCCGGTACTCGAAAACGAGTTCCAGCCCCTGCGAGTGGGCATACGATTCGAACTGTGCAAACCAGCGGCGCAGCAGCCGGGGGAGCAGGACGGGCTTTTCGCGGAGTTCCATGCTGCCCGATTCCATTTTGCTCAGGTCGAGTATTTCATTGACTAATTGCTGGAGGTCTTTGCCGCCGCGTTGCGCTTTTTTGAGCAGGGCGAAACTGCGGTCGTCGAGTTGAGCGCTGTTCAGCACCGAGCCGATGGGGCCGAGTAGCAGGGTAAGCGGAGTACGGAGCTCGTGGCTCACGTTGGCGAAAAAGCGGCTTTTCAATTCGTCGAGCTGCTGCAGTTCGGCGTGTTGGCTGTCCACGAGGTTTTTTTGGCGCTGAAGTTCGCGGCGGGTTTTTTGGACATTTCGGAAGGCCCAGATGAGTAAACCAATCACCACGCCTGCCAAAAGGAGGCCGATCTGGTAAAGGGTTTTGCGTTGGTGCTGCTGCTCGATTTGGCGTTGTGCATCAATCTGTTTGATACTCGCTGCGGTGTAGGCGACAGCGCTGAGTTGGTTTTGGTCAAAGATGGTGTCTTTGATTTCGGATAATTTTTCGGCGAAAAGGAGGGCCGTTTTCCAATCGCCCAGCCGTTTGTGGGCCTGGTAAAGGAGGGTGTAAAGCTCCCGTTTTTCAAAGGGCATTGGCCGGTTTTTGATAAAAGCGAAGCCGAGTTGGGCGTTTTCGATTACCGCCGAGTTCTGGCCCAGTTGGAAATAGGCAGAAGCTATATCCTTGTGCACATGGATGAGGCGGAGGGTGTCGCGCTCGGCGGCGTAGGCAGGCAGCAGGTTTTTTAAAATTTCTATGGTCTTGCCGTACTGGCCGATTCTATAAAAGGTCAGACCTCGAAAGAATCGCGCTTCGTTGATGCCATGGCTGTCGCGGGTGGTGTGATGAAGGGCCTCGCTGGTAGCCAAATAGGCAAAGGCACTGTCGGGATCATTGATGCCCTGGAAGTGGCGGCCAAGCCTAAAGTAGCTCCGCGCGAGCACGGTGGTGTCGCCCAATTCGAGGGCGAGTTGGTGCGCCTGCCGGAGGTGCGGTTCGGATCCGATGGGATTGTGTTTTATGTCGCCGACTACGGCAGCCATGAGGGAAAGGCAATGGATTTGGGTTCGTTTGTCGCCGAGCGAATCGGCCAATTGGATGCAAGCGGTACAGTAGTCCGCAACTTGCGCGTGAAGAAAAGAGTCGTAGTAATTTTGGGCGAGCTGGGCAAAAAACCGGAGCCGGAGCGCCGGGTCGGTACCGCGGCGGAGGCGCTGGAGTCCGGCGAGGTAGAAGGTGCGGGCGGTGTCGAATTGCTGCCGATGCCACTGAAAATAATCGCCGAGCAGCAAGTCGGTTTTGGCGTGGGCTTCGGGGTTTTTCAGTTGGTTGGCGAGCCGGCGGGCTTCATCGGCGCAGCGATGGAAACTGTCCTGCTGGTTTTTGGTCAGAAAAAACCCGGCGCGGGTGAGGGTTTCCTCAAAACGTGCCTGCTCGTCTTTTTTGCTTCCCGGCTCGCTTTGGGCATACAGCTGCTGACCTGGAGAAAGAGGCAACACCCACAAAATCAACGCAAAAACGATGCGGGACAGGAACCGGACAGGTGCAGCATTTCGAAAACAGGTGACATTCATAGCTAGTTGACCGGGCAAAAGTAAAAGATCTAACGGAAAACCGGCTGGTATTGTGTAAGCGAGCCGATCCAGGTGCCCAAGTCAAAGTAGGAGAAATCCGTTTGATTTCGGATCAGGCCTGGATATTTCAGCGAGGCCAGCGCAGCGCCGAGGCTGTTGTCGGGGAAGGCCAGGTTGAACGACAGCCAATTCCAGCCATAACCGCCGACTGGATGTTGCCTTCGTGCTTCGTCAGGCCACCAATTCGTAGTTGTTGACTTTTACGCCAAGGGACAGCGGTTTGGCGAAATCGGCCGACACAAGCGGCTTGTTGGTGCAGAGGTAGTGGGTGTAAATACCGCCCAGCACTTCCACCGAGGCATTCTCGAACCAGAGCACCGTGCCGCCGATCGGCACATCGTACAGGTTGAACGTGACGGCGTAGGTGCCGTCGGCGACTGTGGTGCCGTTGGCGGCTTTCAGCGTACCCTGTACACTGATTTTGGGGTTGTTCTGGGCGCTGAGCGCCAGGCAAGCGCCAGTACGGTGGTGAAACGAGCAAAGCCAAGAGCGGTCGGCAGGTGAAAAAAGCGGGCAATTGTCTGGTGCTTCATAGTTGAGCGAAAGGATTACGTTGATGAACAGAATTGGTTGAGAACAGGGGTAAAGGTGTGCCCTGTCCAAGTGACATTTTCCGTCAACCTTGGTAACTATTTAGCACCAGTATACGGCGGCCCTGACCGTAAAATTTTTCACCACAGATTTTCACAGATTCACACAGATTTTTAAACAGACAGGGAAAAATCTGTGTGAATCTGTGAAAATCTGTGGTGAAAATTGCTCGCCGCAGGAGGTGCTAAATAGATACCAACCTTGTAGCATTTTCCGTCAAAGTGGGGGGTGGAGGGGGCGTTTTGAAGGTTTATTTCCAAGAATGGGCCTATACTTGGAAATAAGTGGCGTATTCTGAGACTTATTTCCAAGTATAGGGCTAATTTTGACCTTCGGGTGTGGGCAAGGCCAATGGGCATTTTAGCCAACCACCGGCTTTCACATGATTGGAAGAAAAAAAGAAATCGAAAAAATCGAGCGGCTGCTGGCCTCCGGGCGTTCCGAGTTTCTGGCAGTCACGGGCCGGCGGCGCGTCGGCAAAACCTTTCTGGTGGACACCTTGCTGAAAGACCGTTACTGCTTCAGCATGACCGGCATCCAGAATGGAAGCATGGTCATGCAGTTGGTCAATTTTGGGGTGAAATTGGCTGAGTACAACGGTACGAACATTCCCCAAAAACCGGAAAACTGGCAAGCGGCTTTTTTGCAGTTGAAAGGATACCTCAAGACCTTGCCTCAAAACCGGAAACACGTCATTTTTCTGGACGAGCTCCCCTGGGTCGAAACGCCGAAGTCGGGTTTTGTACAGATGCTCGCCCATTTCTGGAACGACTACCTGTCCAAAGAGCCGCATTTCATCTTGGTGATATGCGGCTCGGCGACCTCCTGGATTGTCAAAAAGGTGATCAACGACCCGGGTGGGCTGCACAACCGGATCACTGAAAACATCCACCTTCACCCGTTTACTTTGGGCGAGACCCACGCTTTCCTGGCCGAAAAAGGAATTGCTTTCGGCCTTCAGGATTTGGCGAAAGTGTACATGGCATTGGGCGGGATTCCATTTTACCTGGAAAACCTGCGAAAGGGGGAAAGTTTTTCGGCGGCTATCGAGCGGATTTGTTTCGCTCCGACCGGAATCCTGCACAACGAATACCAGAACCTGTACCAAGCCCTGTTCAACAATGCCGAAATACACCAGCAGATCGTGGCTGCCTTGTCTACTCGGCATCACGGCATGTTGCACGCCGAGATACTTCAGGCAATCGGGATGGCGCAAGCCACCGGGAGCTACCAAAGGGCCATGGAAGAGCTGATGATCTCCGGTTTTGTGGTCGAAAACACGCCCTTGGGCAAACAAAAGCGTGGTTCGACGTACCGTCTGGTGGACGAGTACAGCATTTTTTACCACAGGTTTGTTCAGGCGCATAAAAAATACAGCCCCGGCATTTGGCAACAACTGGCAGAAAGCCAAGCCTACAAAATCTGGGCGGGGTACGCCTTTGAAAACCTGTGTCACAAGCATATTGACACCATCAAACGCGCGTTGGGCATCGCCGCTGTTTATACCGAAATTTCCAGTATGCGCGTACCCACTTCTGAGGGAGCACCAGGGTTCCAGATAGACCTGTTGATTGACCGCAAAGACAATTGCATCAACCTTTGTGAAATCAAATTCCACAGCGGGCCTTTTACCATTACCCCGGCATATCATCAGGAATTGCTGGCGAAGCGTCAGCGGTTTGTTGACTACACGGGCACTCAAAAGCAGGTTTTCCTGACGTTCATCACCAACCACGGCATCGCGCCGAGCGCCGTCTCACAGGATATCGTGGATGCCGAAGTTCGGTTGGAGCAATTGTTGGCGTAAATCTCGCTCTCACGCCCCAACCACCTCAGCAGGTACTGAATCGGCGTAAGCCCCGTGAGGCGTTTCAGTTGCCACAGCAGGATGGACTCGCTCATGGCAAACTCGTGTGGTCGTGCTAAACCCTTCTCCGGCGTAAATGGCAACCCGCCTTGTATGCCTGCTTTAAAAACTTTTACCTTTGTAAAAAAATCAGACAATGCAACAATTGGTTTTGAATATCGAAGAAAGTCGCTACGCACTGCTGTTACAGTTTTTAAATACGTTGGACTATGTCAAGGTCGTGCAAACGTCTTCCAATAATCCACCCACACTTACAGCCCGAAAAACGTCTAATTCAAGCAACCAACTGGCTCAATTGCGAGAAGTTTTGGAAAAACAGGCAAGGCCACTTTTTCAAGGTATAACGGACCCTTTAGTTTGGCAAAAACAACAGCGAGATGAGTGGTCGTAAACTTTTGCTCGACTCTAACATCGTTATTAACCTCGCAAAGAAAGAATTGGCTCCCGAAGTTTTTGTCAAGCCGGGAGAGCAGTGCCAATGCGCGGGATGTCTCCAAAACTCAAAACTCCAACTGCACCCGTGCCCGCACGCCCCACTCCGCCACGTTCGGGTGGTCGAGGTAGCTCAGGCGGCGGATGTAGTCCACACGCAGTACTTTGAAGATATTGCCAATGCCAACACTGGCCTCCATGTACGGTTTTTTCTCTAAGGTGTACGTCAGCGGCTTGCCTTCCGGGCTGGTGGGGAAGTGCAGCAGGCCGTTTTCAACGGTAGGTCGGTTGGTCTCGTCGAGGCCGCCCCAGAGGGCTTTGAACGTAAACATCTCGCGCCATTTCAGGCGGTTGAACAGCGGTATGCGGTTGAAAATGATGCCGCCGAAGTTGTGGTTCACGGTCACGGCTGCGTATTTGTCGCTCACAAACTCCAGAAAGTTCATCAGGTTGTACGACTCCGGTTGCAACGAGAAGGTCTGGTTGGCACGGTGTACGGTGAGCAGTGGAAACGGCACGGTGCCGAAGGTGCGTCCGCCCTCCACTATGACCTGTGCCCAGCCGATAGGCGATGTGAAAAAATACTTCGAGGCCTTGAATTGCAGCACGTTGTACGTGTACTGGCCTTGCAGCAGGTTTTTGTCGCCGTGGGTGTACCACAGGTTGAAGATCGGGTAGCGGTTGATGATTGGGCGGCGGAAATTGGCACCCTGATAAAACTTTTCGTTGGGAGCAAAGCGCAGGTTTACGCCAAACTCGGTGGTGCGAATATCGGCCAGCGTTTCCGGCTGCTCCAATTTCCCGTAGTGAAAGCGCAGGGCACCCGCTGGCTCCTGTATCTGGTTTTTGAACGAGACCGTATACGAAATCCCGGACAGGCTCTCGTTGATGTACTCTGCGCCGATTACCTGCCGGTAGATCATCTTGTCGTTTACGCCCCGCTTGAACGAGAGCAGGAAATTGTCTTCCTGCACAAACTGCAGCGCCTGGCCGGGAATCTGTACCTCGTCCTGAAACCACACGCGGGCCTGGTTGAACGGATACCGGCGCACCTCCGCGTTGCCGAAGGAGTAGGTGGCGCCGAAGTAACTCTTCCAGCGTTCGTCCTTGAAACCATACGCGGCATAGCCTTCGAGCAGCAGGTTTTGGGAAAAACGCGCGTTGGTGCGCCCGCCGAGCCGCGCCCGGAATCCCTCCACATCATTGAAGCTGTAAAATGTGTTGACCGGCCCGATTTCCACCCCGCCAATGTCGTGGTAGCCTTCGAAGAAAATGCGGGCGATGGTCAAAAATTGTTTAAACGGGCGGTGGTTGTTCAGCGTGTCAATGGTTTTTTGAATACCCAGTTCGCGTTGGTTGAGCGCCGCGTGCCGGTTTTCGGCCCAAAATTTTTCGTTTGGCAATTCCGGGTTGTCCACGTAGCGTACGTTACCGCTGAACCCGAAAAACTCGTCGGAAATGGGTTGGTTGAGTGCGTAGTTGCGGTATGAGGACGTTTTGCGCCCGACCAGCCCGCGCATGGACGAGTCGCGCTTCACACCGAAGTGCATCAGCACCTCGTCCTGGATCAGCATCAGGCGGCGTGTATTGCCCACCGACGGATCGGTGCTTTCCGCCCAGTCGAACTCCTGCCGGATGGCCATAGAGCCGATCCAGTTGAGGTTGGCCTCCTTGGGTATGCCGAGTTCGATCTTGCGCACGGCGTAGGAGCCGTCGAGCGCCACCCACATGTTGCCCTCGAAGGCACGGTCGCCCCTGACGCGCGGAGCAAAATACAGCCGCACGGCCTGCACGTCGCGTAGTCGCACAGTATCCTGAATGTAAAACCGGTAGATATTGGGTGAAATAGGTGACAGGGGGCTGACGAACTCGGCATTGGCCATGTTGATCGAGTTGTCGTAAATGTCTACGTCCTGGTACAGATTCTGGACGTAACTGGCCACCCCATCCTGGTCGAGGAAGCCGGGTAGCGAGGTGTTCTGTTCGCCCTTGACGAAAAATTTCTCGGCGCTGGGGTTTTTGCGGTAGTACACGTCGGCGAGGCGCTCGTACAGGTAGAACGGCAGACTGACTACGCCCGCGGCACTGGTGTCAGCATTAGCAAAAACAAACTGCAATTTGCGGAACAAGAGGTTGTTGCGCATCTTGTCGTCAATGTTGTTGATGGCAAACTCGACTTTGTCGTACTGCTCGAAACTGTAGTAGTCCAGTCCCTCGCGGCGGTTTCGGGCCTTGTTTTCGATCACGTTTCGGATCAGTTCTACCGCCGGGTTGCCCTTGTTGCGGTATTTTTCGTTCCGCACAACCACTTCTTTGAGCGTTTGCGAAGCCTCTTCGAGGCGCACGACGAGGTTGTCGTTGACTTGGCTGTGGCGAAGGTCAACGAAGGTTGGTGTGTAGCCGAGGTAGGTGATTTTCAGGCGCTTGGCTGGCTCGTTGATTTCGATGGTAAAACGCCCTTCCGCATCGGTTCGGGTGCCAGTGGGCTTATTCTCGAACTGAATGGATGCGAAGGGCAAAGGTTCCCCGGAAACGGCATCCATGACAGTGCCGCTGGCGCTCGTTATGGTTTGGGCTACTGTTGTGGGAGGGGGAGCCATTACGGCCAGAAAAAACAGGGGAAAGGCAAAACGTACGAATGACAAACAAAAGGTTTTCATTAAACTGGACATGACGTGCAAATGGATGTTGTGCTTTTCTAAACTGCGATTAAAAATAAGAGCATGTTGTAGATTTTCTGCTGGCGGCAAAAACGAGGGCTTTTTTCGTCAGTTTTTGCGTTTTTGGAGGAGCATAGCCGGGGCTACGTGATTGAAAAAAGGTGAAAAATGGCGAAAAAAGAACCGTTTTTGACCCGGCGAGAAAATCCCCAATATGCTCTTACCATGGCATGGCGAGCCCAATTCAAAAAAATGGCTCGCTGGTCTGGGCGCAACGAAGGGAAGATTCACACTTGGTTTGGAGCGACCAAAACAGAAATTTTCAGCAAAAAAATTCCAGTAATGCATCCTGCTGACGCTTGAAACCGGCTCGAAGCGTCTTGATAAAAATTGCCATCTTCGCACTGGATTTAAGACCAATTCAGCGAACAATGGTGCGTATTCTGTTAATCAGTTTAATATTGGTAACGGCATCCAATGCCCTTCAGGCGCAATGCCAGTCATACGAAACGACTGTTCGCCTGGAAATCGACCCGGACGAATACTGGGAGGAGGTTTCCTGGAAATTTGCTGACCTGAATTCCGGATTTGTATTTGCTCAAGGAAAGCCTTCCGGCGCTGGCCCGCAAGTTTTTGATTACTGCATTACAAAAGGTATCTGTGTGGTATTTACCATTTTAGATTCCAACGGCGACGGAATGGAACCGGATGGCCATTTCAAACTCTTTCTCGACAACCAATTATTTTATGAATACAATGGCTTTAATTACGGTTTTAGTAAAAAATGGACTTTCGGTTGTCCTCTCGGTGGGTTTTGCACCAACCCCTTACCCATCGGCCTGGGCAATCATACCACAATAAACGGCTTTCAGATATGGTATAAATTTACACCTCAGGACACCGGAACGTACCGGATCAGCACTTGTGCTGCTCAGTTGAATTGCCCCACCAAGATCTGGGTGTACGACCATTGTGATGGAATCGCCGTCACCAACAACCAGGTAGGGGCTAGTTTTTACTCGGCAGGCGGCTGCTCGTCCAATCCGAACGGCGCCCAGGCCGATCTCTATCTGGCTGGCGGAACTGAATATTTTATCAGACTTGGTTATGCCAGCGGCAATTGTAACGGGAAACCCATCGGCTTCTCGCTTGAATACATCGGGCCTGTAATCGGCTGCACCGACTCGCTGGCTTGCAATTACCAGCCACTGGCTAGCGTAAGCGATACCTGTATTTACCCCGGCGACCCCGATTGTACCGACCTGCCGGATCTCACCGTGCTTGAAGATGTACTGCGCAACAGCCTGCAAGCCGATCAACTTGTATCCATTGACCCCTGCCATGTAGCCGAAGGCTGCGTAAATGGCTTTGGCCAGCGGTTCGTTTTGCGGTTTACAACAGCGATCAAAAATATCGGGGTAGCCGATTTTTATGTCGGCAAACCGCCACCCACCCCGGATACGCCTTCCGATCAGTTTGTATGGGATGCTTGCCACCACCATTGGCACTACCGCGGATATGCCGAGTATATCCTGTTTGATCAGAACGGCGTGTTGCTGCCAATTGGTTTTAAAAACGGGTTCTGTATTTTCGATCAGGAATGCGCCATCGCCGGACTAAGCAAATACAGCTGTGGCAACATGGGCATTTCAGCGAATTGCGGGGATGCCTATGAAAACACCCTCGACTGCCAGTGGATTGACCTCACTGATTTGCCCGCCGGTTTTTACACGCTGGTCGTGCGCGTTAACTGGGATAAATCTCCCGATAAAACCGGACGCCCGGAAGCCCGCTACGACAACAACTGGGCACAAGCCTGTTTCAGGCTGAAATTTGATTCCGATGGAAACCCGCAAATAGAGGAAAAGAACGATTGTCCGAAGTATACCGACTGTTTCGGAGAAGTGTTCGGGCCTGCTCAACCCGACTGCTCAGGCGAGTGCGGCGGCATACTGCTGCACGGCGACTGGAATGTGGATACTCTTCAGGAAATGAGCGATATCGAACAATTCCTCGCCGCCAGCCTGGATGGCTCCGGTGCGGCTACTTCCTGCTTCGACCTGGACGCTGACGGCAATTTGGATATATACGATGCCGCGCTCCTGCAAGAGTGCGTACTGCACGCCGACGAGGTGCCGTACTGGGGCGTTCGCTATACCTGCCAATTTCCCGGCGGCGCAGATAATCCGAACGACATCGTGTACTTGTTGCCGGGCAACTTGGATACGGTGCAAAAGACGTTTGAAGTTCGGATCGTCAATCCGTTCAGCAAACTGTATGGCTTTGAATTCAGCGTGAAGGGATTGGACATTTCCAGTATCGAGAACCTGGATGCGGCCTTTGTGGGCAACTGGGAATTTAATAGTCAAAATAAAATACAGGCGCTGAGCATCACGGAAAAGGGTTTGAAAAAAAACGTCTTGCCGAGTGATTTAATCCGCATCCATTATTCCAAACTGACTGCGCCTGAAGTTTGCCTTGACACGATTTACAATGTTGTAAATGAAAAATACCACCGCTCGACCGCACTGCTTGCGCCTGCCGTTTGTGTGCAGACGGGGATCACCAGTACGCGAAATCCGGAAGTGGAACCACACGTATTTGTGATGCCCAACCCGGCCCGGGAATACTTCGACGTTTTCTTTGGTTGGGACAATCCGGAACCCATTTCACTCCGATTGAGCAATATGGCCGGGCAAGTCGTTTGGGCAGGCGCCCAAACCGGGGAGTCGAGCGTTCGTGTAGAGCGGGGAGGTTTGCCGGCCG
>JBJXEZ010000148.1:0-4071 GCA_046153695.1 Saprospiraceae bacterium | reverse complement strand
TAGTTTGGGAAATCTTCCATATTCGTTATTTTTTTTTCATCAACCGAAAGGTCGCTATGCGCCCTGCGGATTCTATTTTTACGAAAAGCAATCCGTTGGGCAGCCCCGTCAAGTCGAGCGTACTGGCAGCGTCAGCGCCGTAATCGCGCAGCAACCGACCGAGGCTGTCAAATACGCGAATGTGCATCGGCTCGTCCCAGCCTTCGTCTGCCCGCACCTGCACGCGGTCAAAAGCCGGATTCGGAAACAACCGCAGCGGCAATCCGTATTGACCCGGCTCGTCGGTAGCCGTCACTAAGCCGCCGTTGATTTGGATATCGTCGAGATACAGCCGGTTGCCGCCGTCCGTTACGTTCACGTAACGGATTTTGACATACTGCTCGGTTTTGTACTGGAAAGGGTTGACCGTCGCTTTTTTCCACTGCGCTGCGGTGGGAATGAACGGCGTGGTCTGTGTGGGTCCGGTAGCCAGCGCATTGCCCTATTTGGTCAGGACATTCGCATAGTTTACCCCGCAGTCTTTAGATATCTGCACAATAAGTTCGTCCGAATAATTCGGGTCGGAGCGCGCGTAAGCCCACCAAAAAGTCAGCAACAGCGACGAATCGGGGTTGGATGTGCTCAGGTCGAGAAAAGGCAACACGATTTCGTCGCGGGTGCCGTAGTTGATGTTCACCAAATTGTCAATACGGGCAGAGTAGGGCGCTGAATGCGAAGCTGCCGAGTCCAACTCCCAAGCGATGCCCAAGTCCGGGTTGTAGAATTCCATACCAACCGGCGGGAAAACCCCGTCGTCGAAGTTGGCCGAAAACGGCAAGGACTGACCGATGCCCGGCTCGGTAACGTTGATGTAATTTTCCAAAAAAAGCGTGTCGCTCCCATTGGCATTGACGGCGATGAGTGAGACGGGAAACGTGCCCAAAGTGTCGTAGGTCACGGTCGGGTTTTGCAACGTGGAGGCGGCAGGCGTACCGCCGGGGAAAAACCATTGCCAGGAAGTGGCTGCATTCAGCGAGCGATCTATGAAATAAACCTTCCCGCCAAGACAGACCTGCGGTGTTAGCGTGACAAAATCAGCTGCCACCGGGCACACCGGCGGCTCCATATAGGCACTGTCGCAGCCGGTAGCGGTCAGATTATCGGGCGACCAAATGAGTGTGCGCACCGTGTCGAGCGTGGCCGCGATGCGATCTTTTTGCCCCTGGGTGAACATGTTTTTACAATCGTCCGGAGTATAGTCCATGTAGTTGCGCACCTGGTCGGGCAGGTTGGGGCTGTCGTTGCCGCAGGAGTTGGCGTTCAGGTTGCAGGCGTAGTTGGGGTTGGCCGCCGGCGGCGTATCGCACACATAGTCGCCATCCGAACAAGTATCCTGCCCGCATCCGCCGTTAAACGTGTGGTACAACCCAAACCAGTGCCCCACTTCATGCGTTGCCGTCCTGCCGCCCGATGCAGCAGCCGTGCCACTGTCTCCGAACAAGTTGTGTCGCACCACCAGCCCATCCTCGTCCGGCGGTGCGTAGGGAAACGACGAGTATCCGCCTACATTGCCGCTGATGGTTTTTACGATGTACATATTGAGGTAGCGCGTATTGTCCCAAAAGGAAAGTTGTTTCAGCGCCGCGCGATCCACCGGCTGGTGGTTGGTCAGCGTCGTTTTCAGCCGCACGATGCCGTCGGTGCAGCGCCCTTGCGGGTCTGTTTTCGCCAGGCAAAACCGCACACGTGTGTCCACGCCCGCGCCGTCGCCCGGGCTACCCGGCAATTTGCCATAATCCTCGTTCAGGATTTGAATTTGCCGCTCGATTTGTGCCTTGCTGATGTTTTCCGGGCCGCCATTGTGGATGAGGTGTACCACCACGGGGATAATCCTGATGCCGTCGCTGTTACCGGCTGTGCCGATTGACTTCATTTTGCTGAGCGCTGCGCTGATCCGCGCCTCGGCTGCCTGCAACGTGACCGAAGGATGCAACGCATCAAAAAGACAGGGCGGCTCGCCGACAGGTGTTTGAGCCGACAAGCCTCCTTGCACACACACGAAAAGCAGCAACAAGGAGTGTTTTTGAAAAAAAGAGAAGAGAGGCCTAGATTGTTCCATATCAAAGTATTTGCTGTTCTTTTAAAAAATATCCCTCGTTGACACACACATGCTACTACCGGCGCGACAACAACACCCGCTCAGTGCGGCTACCTTTCTGGTCGGAAATCTGTACGAGATAATACCCGTCCGGCTGGCCGGACAAATCAACGCGCACCGATGAGGAGCCAGAAATGGGTTGGTCCGATACCAGCTGCCCTAGGGCGCTCATTACGCGCAGCCGATAGTTTGAAATGTCCTGCCCGACGCCAAATCGCACCTCGAATGCGCCGCTCGTAGGGTTGGGCGACACCGAAAATACCGGCCCGTTGGAGGGTTCATTGGCTGCCACAGTGAACGGGGTGTAATCCAGTTGATAGACCTTGTTTTGCGTGGTGTTCACGTACCAGATTTTCCCGTCCGGTCCGATTTCAATGCCCATGATCCCGCTGGGGCCGGTGTCGAATCGACCCAGTTCTACGCCTTGGTCGCCGGTGCGGTCGTAGAAGATGATTTCGCCGGTTCCGTAGTCTGACAGCAGCAGATAGTCGCCGATGACAGCAATCCCGCTTGGTTTGTCGAGGCTGTCAATGTACACCGACCAGTCCGCGCCGGTCACGGCCTTGTATTCGTGTAAAGGCTCGGCGTATGGTGTCAGGTTGCTGGTTGGTGTACCGGAATGGATGTCTAAGCGAAGCACCCGTTTGTTCCCATTGTCCACGATGTATAGCAGGCCGCTTTCGCGATCGAGGGCCAAGTGATTGGCAATGTGGTCGTCAATCCTGTCCACCTGTATTTCTGTGTAGCGATGCACGATGCCGTCGGAGTGGTCGTCGTTGCCAGGGCCGTGATCTTCGCCGAAGTCATAGCGCGCGATGTTCTGATTGTAACCGTCATTCACCCAGAACACGTTTTCTTCTTCCCATTCGATGCCCATGCTGAACGGGCTTTGGTGCAGCATATCGAGATGACTGCCATTGCCGCCGGAGGGCTCGGCATACACTGACCAGTCGCTGGTCCAAAGCGCCGGGCCGGTGAAATGCGAAGTGCCGTTCTGATGGTTCGCATCGTACACACCGGGCGAGGTGGCAAAATTGCCGTTGTAACTAAACGCGATGCCCGTCGGCAGTGACATGAAATGCCAAGAGTTCTGGTCTTTTTTCATCTCTGCATCCTGCGTCGGCAGTCCCGCGTCGAAATAGGTGACCGTGCTGCCGCCGCTAGCCTCGGTTTTTTTGTTCACTACCCATAAGGTGGGAGCAGGGGTCGGCGCAAAGGCCAGGTCGCGGGGTTTGTCCAAGCCGTCGGCAGCGACACCAATTGTTTTGATAAGCACGGAATCCGTCAGATAGTGGTCAATCAGCACCGGCTTGGGCGCCCTGAAATATACCGCCTTGCCGAGCGTGTCATTGGTAGTGTTCAAGTCGGCATTGCCGTTGATGTTGCTAAGCCAAACTTGAAGCGTGTAAAACCCGGTGTCTGCCGGCGTCCACAAATTGGAAAGGCTGAAATGGGCGGATGTGAACGGCTCGATGTTCAGCCCGGTCAGCGTCTCGGTCAATGGAGCGCCTCCGTTCACCGAATAACTCAGGTCAATAGTGTCAATCGCCGAAGCGCCCATGTTGAAAACCTGGCCATGCACGGCGGTCGGTTTTAGGTCGTTGAATCCGTAAGTGCTGATTTTTGACAAGGCCGCGTTGTAGGCAAGCGGCAGTGTGACGGTGAAATTGTACTGGCCGCCGTTCCCCACGCTTTTGAACTGATAGACGGGGTAATCGCCAATCTTAATCGTGAATTTCGCGCCACCGTCGCCGTAGTCGTCCACGTGATAGAGCGTGTAAGCGGAATCGGTTTTCAGGCACCAAGGGCCGGCGTTTACGGTCGTGTTGTCTCCATATCCGAATGCCGTCGTTGCATCCTGTTGGCCGCCTCCGTTGCAACCCACCTGATTGGTATTGCCGCCGGTGGCAATGGGCGTTTGATTGCAAGTGTTT
>JBJXEZ010000147.1:0-6177 GCA_046153695.1 Saprospiraceae bacterium | reverse complement strand
GAGTTTGGTTTGGTGAAAGAAGGGCTGGTATGGTTGAACAAGTTGCTGGCCGAATCGCCCAACAACTCTCGGGCGCTGGAGTGCAAGAAGAAAGCGGAAAAGAAGTAAAAATATCATTGCTGCTTGCCCGCATACCTGCGTACTTTTGCGCCAAAATAAATACACATGAAACGCTCCCACATCATCGCAATAGCCGTTGTGGCCGTGGCCATCGCCATCCTCATCTCGGCCAGTTCCGACGTAACAACCTATGCCAACTTCGCTCAGGCCACCGAAAAAGGCGACCGTGTGAAACTCGTCGGCCAATTGGTAAAAGACAAGCCCGTGGAGTACAACCCGGAAAAAGACCCCAACTACCTGTCTTTCTACCTCCGCGACGACGCGGGCGATGTGCGCCGTGTGGTGTTGCGTGCTGGCAAACCGCAAGATTTCGAGCGTTCCGAACAAATCGTTCTCACCGGACAAATGAACGGCCAGACCTTTGAGGCCGCCGATATGCTGCTCAAATGCCCGTCCAAGTACAAAGACGAAGAGGTGTACGTGCGCTCAGAAAGGGGATGATCGCTTTCGCTCGGGCAACTTTCAGTTTATCCGTAAACTTCCAGACAATCTTGGGCATCATCTTCGAGAAAGGCCAAGATCAAATTCGAATTGCGAAGGATCACTTCGGCCAAAAAGGCAGTTGAACAGTTCCCTGTTCGCAACCAGATGATTTTGGGCGGAGGATTGTGCTCGAGCAAAAGGCCGTAGAAATCCTCGTCTTGGGTGAATACGGCAGCAAAACCATGCTCCCGTGCAAAAAAATATATCTGGTAGTCTGAAACATCAGTAAGACTTAAGGTTTTGACGTGCTCCGTTTCGGGGAAGGAACGCTGAATGCGTTGAAGCAGCCTGAAGGAAATGTTTTGATCTACGAGGATTTTCATCGGAACAGTCTATGCTGCGATGATTGTACGCTGTTGCCGCATTGCGGCAAACTCAAGGGCGGCCACCAGATCATCTTTTGTGAGCTCAGGAAAATCTACAAGGATTTCGTCAAACGACATGTCGGATGCCAGCCAGCGCAGCACGTCCTCCACCGTGATACGCATGCCCCGGATACAAGGTTTGCCGCTCCGTTTGCCCGGCTCAACTGTGATGATATTTTTGTAGATGTACATTCCCTTATTCTTTTCGGCAAAGTTAGTAGGTTTTGAAGCATTTTCTCCAATGCAAAATTACTAGTTCGGGCACTTGCTCGAAACATACCCGCTCCGAAGAGCACCTCGTGTGTGCTGCATCTGCGTTGCGTAAAAAACATTCCCGTAGCCAAACCCCTGTGTGTACTTTTGCGACCGGACAAATGCGCACCGGATGTTCTATGACGACACAGACGCGCATCCTTGAGCAATGATTTACGACAACGAACATCTTTTGCCGGGCCAACTTGGGCACTTTTGCGTGGTACTATCTTTTGTGGCCGCGCTACTTGCCGCTACGGCCTATTTTCTCGCCACCCGCCGCCGCGACACTGCCGCCTTCGAAGGCTGGCGCAACCTCGGGCGTGCCGCCTTCCTGCTGCACGGGCTGGCCACGCTGACCGTCATCGGCACGCTGTTTTTCATTTTGGTAAACAAGTACTACGAGTACCAGTACGCGTGGGCAAACGTATCGGACGACCTGCCGTTCGAATACACGTTTTCGGCTTTTTGGAAAGAACAGCAAGGCAGTTTTCTGCTCTGGAGTTTCTGGCATATCGTGCTGGGTACGGTACTCATGCTGCGTGCGGGCAAGTGGGAAGCACCTGTTTTGGCGGTGGTGGCACTGGCCGAAGTCATCATTTCTTCCATGATCCTGGGCCTGTACTTCGGCGATGTCCGGTTGGGGGCCAGCCCATTCGACTTGTTGCGCCATACCATGGACGCACCCATCTTCGCCCAACAAAACTACCTTGACCAAATCAAAGGCAACGGCCTGAACCCCTTGCTGCAAAACTACTGGATGACCATCCACCCACCCACGCTGTTCCTGGGTTTTGCGTCCACAGTCGTGCCCTTCAGCTACGCCATTGCGGGCTTGTGGACGCGCGAACACAAAGAATGGCTGAAACCGGCCTTGCCTTGGGCCTTGTTTTCCGGAGCCATTCTCGGTCTGGGCATCCTGATGGGCGGAGCGTGGGCCTACGAGGCGTTGTCATTCGGCGGCTATTGGGCTTGGGACCCCGTGGAAAATACCTCGCTGGTGCCCTGGATTGTACTCGTTGCGGGCATTCACACCAACCTTGTGGCCCGAAATACCGGCTACTCCATCCGCAGTACGTACGCTTTTTACCTGCTGTCCTTTTTGCTCATCCTGTATTCCACTTACCTGACCCGCAGTGGCATTCTCGGCGACACGTCCGTGCATGCATTTACCGAAATGGGTCTTGGCGTGCAGTTAGTGCTGTTTATCGGGTTGTTTACTCTGCTCGGCCTCGGGCTTTTGGTGGCGCGGTACAAACTTGCAACTTTGGAACGCGGCACGCGTATGGAACAAAAACCTACGGGCAACATGGTCATGGGAACCAACCGCAGGCTGGTCGCCGGCAATGACGGCATGGAGCGTTGGGAGGATTTTGATGAAGTCGTTCCGGAAATGGAAGAAGTGGAAGTACCTTATGAGGACTTAGTGCTTTTGGAAGAACCACCAATCGAAGAAGCCTCGGCTTCCCGCGAGTTCTGGATGTTCATCGGAGCGCTGGTGTTGTTTTTCTCCGCCGTGCTCATCACCGGCGCTACCTCGCTGCCGGTGTGGAACAAAATTGTGCAAGCCTTCGATCCCGACTACGTAGGCGCGGCACTGAAAGATCCGGTGGCCCACCACAACCGCTACCAACTCTGGATCGCGGTGTTCATCGGCTTGCTGACGGGCACGGCCCAATGGATGCGCTACAACGAGCGCAACCCGGAGGTTTGGAAGAAAAAACTGCTCCGCCACCTTGCCATTGCTGCCATAACAGCAGCAGCGCTCACAGCACTGAACGCGCTATGGCTGAACATCAGCGCGTGGCAGTACTATGCGATGCTATTCGCCGCTATGTTTGGGTTGGCCGCCAATGCAGACTACCTCGTCACGTTCATCAAGGGCAACCTCAAACAGGCTGGCTCGGCCTTGTCGCACATCGGTTTTGGCATTCTCGTGCTCGGCATCCTCGGCACAGGCCTGAACAAGGAATGGATTTCCACCAATGCTTTCGCCATGGAAGGCCTCATTGAGGGCATGGGCGGCGATGAACTGAACAAAAACGTATTGCTGCTCAAACAGGCATCAATGCCCATGCGCGGGTTTGAGGCCACTTACTTGCGCGACACCGTGGTGCGCCAAACGCGCACATTTTCGGTACGTTTCAAAAAACAAGACGGCCAGGGCGGTTACACCGGCGAGGAGTTTGAACTCCATCCAAACGTGATGTACGACCGGCAGTTCACCAAAGTGGTAGCCTCCAACCCATCCACTGAGCACTACCTGACGCACGATATTTTTACCAATATCACTTCCCTGCCCAAAGCAGAACTTGATGCCGAATTTGCCCGCCAACAAGAGGATAGCCTGCGTTTCGACCCATACGAGGCTATCGTAGGCGACACGGTTTTTTCAAAAAAACACTTCCTCGTTGTAGATGGCTACACCAAACGGCCCGTACACCCGGAATACAAGCCTGAAAAAGGCGACCTCGCTTTTGGACTGAAACTTCGTGCGTACAAATTGGGCGACACCACAACGTACCCCGTCGAGCCGATGCTGTACCTGCGACAGCGCAAGGGAGGCTTCACGTTACCAGCCAATGTGGGCCAATTGCAGATGCGTGTTCGCCTTTCCGAAGCAGCCATGGGGCAATGGTTAGGCATGGAGGATGCATTGACCTTTCAAAACATTCCCTTGAAAGAAGGTGAAAGTGCTCCGTTTGGTGGCTGTACGGTACAACTGGTTGAGGTCAGCCGCAAAGTGGCCCACCCCGCCTATGCCCCCGAACCCGGTGACATCGCCGTAGCCGCTGTTTTAAAAATATCCGCTCCTGACGGGCGTGTCGACACTGCGGCCCCGGTGTACCTGATTCGCGGCAATCGCCCCTTCAGCCTAAAGGACGAGGCTCCGGCACTGGGCCTGCACTTCCGGTTCGAGAGCATTGACCCACAAACAGGGACCATGACCATAGCCGCAGCGCAGGCCAATCAACAGAAACGGACCATTCCCGTCGAAATCGCCGAGAACGCTCCCCGCTCGGACTATATCGTGCTGGAGGCGATTCTTTTCCCGGGTATCAACCTGGTGTGGCTCGGTTCCCTGCTCATGTTGTTTGGGCTGGGGCTGAGTATGTGGCGGCGGTTGCGCAAATCGAACGCCGCTGCTGGGGAAATTCCTCCAGCATAAGGGAAGAGTTGCTGGTATGAACAGCCTAAAACCTGATTTTGGAAATCTTCAAACGCAAATCACCCCACAACTCCACAATATCCGCCGACACTCGGAACCGAATGACCATAGCGGCAAACAGCAGGGCGAATAGCCCCGAACGCAGGGCGATGTTGAGTAACAAAAAGCCCGTGGAGGGCAAAAACCACACCGCCGTCACGGCCAGCAGCGCGAGAAAACCAGCCAGAATCATGTTGCGGCTGAATGGCTGCATTCTAAATTTGGCCCATACGAGTACCAGTCCGAACAGGTTGTAGCAAGAGATAGAAAGCAGCGTGGCCACGGCCGCGCCCGGCAGCCCCATCAACGGAATCAGCCAGAGGTTGAACCCGACGTTGGCGAGCGCGAGGAGGCAATAGGACACCAACGAGTACCGGTAATACTGGGAGTAGTACACAAGCGGGCCATTCAGGCTGACGGCCATCTCGATCAGTTTTCCGATACACAAAAAAAGCAAGACATACTTGCCCTGCGATACTTCGCCGCTGTTGGGCATGATGCTGTACAGATCGTCCACCGAAACCCAAATACAGCCGAACAGGAGCAGGCCAGCCGTAATCAGGTTGATAGATACCTTTTGGTACAGGCTGCGCAGTTCAACCCAGTTTTTTTCGGCGAGGTACTTGGTCATAAACGGCACGGCAGCGGCATGCAGGCCCTTGATCGGGATGTCAATAGCCACGGCGATATTTAGCGCAATGGCATAGACACCAGTGCTTTTCATGTCAGTGAGCGAGCCTACGAAAAACATATCTGCCCGAACGGCAAACATTACAGCCAACCCCGAAATCATCACGAAGCCGGCGTAACTGGCCATATCTCGCCTAAGTTTTGGAGTCAGAAAGCCCCAGTCGGGCCGCGTAAACCAATGCCCCATTTTCCGCAGGTATACGATCAAGGCCACGACAACCAGGGAAAAATGTACCAGCAGCAGCCAAAGGACGGTGCCGATACCCAACCAACCCAACCATAGCGCCACAAGGAACGAGGGTAAAGCCAGTTTCAGGGAAAAATCAAAAAGCAGGGAGGGTACTACAATCCGCTGAAAATTGGCGGAGAACTGCACAAAAATCGTGGCCAGCATGTACAGCAGCGATAAGGGAAAAGCGACCCACAGGTAGTTTTGCAACAAAACAGCGTCTCCGGCGAGTGCGTTGCGGATATTTTCCCAAAAAAGCAGCGCAACGCCCGCACAAGTGCCCCAGCCTACTAGGCTGATACCGACCAACAGGGTCAAAAAACCCCTGTTGCCACTCGCCTTGTCTTCAAAGTACGGGTAAAAACGCAGCGCTGTAGCGCTACTGGCAAAGGAAAAAAGCGGAAATCCGATCATGCAAATACTGAGCAGGAACTGAGCAAGCCCGTAGCCCTCAACTACCTCCTGGCGCGAGTACACAAAAAGCGTACTGGCTACGCCTACGGCCAGCCCCGCAAAATTCACGATTGAATGCTTGATCCCCTGTCGCTGAATAACGCCCATGTCGGTTTATTCGACCACCACGAGCCGTTTCACCGTGGCACCTTTTTCGTTTTGCAGCAGAACGGTGTAAATCCCCGCGCTCAAGTCGTCGGTCGGCACCTCAAACTGATTTGCACCGGTATACAAGCGGTAGCGGGTTTGGTTGAGAACCCGCCCAGCGGCATCACAGACCGTAACAGCAAGGTCCATTGTCTCTTGAGTTTCGATGCGTAATTGGGCGGGAGCGCCTGAAACGACAAGGTTAGTGGTAAGGGTAATGACTGCAGTAC
>JBJXEZ010000137.1:0-4677 GCA_046153695.1 Saprospiraceae bacterium | reverse complement strand
GTCCGATTCGGAAATACTCGGCCTCCATTTTGTGCTTGGACAAATCTTCCACGTCAATGGTTAGGAAAGTGCCAAGTCCAATGTGCAGGGTCAGTTCAGCAAAATTCACACCTTTGAGTTCCAGGCGTTTCAGTAGTTCGCGGCTGAAGTGAAGGCCGGCTGTAGGTGCGGCCACAGCACCGGTTTCTTTGGCATAAATTGTCTGGTAACGCTCTCGGTCCAGTTCTTCCGGCTCCCGTTCGATGTACTTGGGCAATGGGGTGTTTCCGAGTTTGAGGAGTTCCTCGTGAAATTCCTCGTCAGGTCCTTCGAATAAAAAACGGATCGTGCGCCCGCGTGACGTGGTATTGTCCACTACTTCGGCGACAAGCGCGTCATTGCCATTTTCGTCTTCAAAGTACAGTTTGTTGCCGACGCGAATCTTGCGGGCGGGGTCCACCAATACATCCCAAAGCCTGGCATCATGGTTGAGCTCGCGTAAAAGAAAAACCTCGATTTTTGCACCGGTTTTTTCCTTTTGGCCAAAAAGCCGAGCGGGAAACACTTTAGTGTTGTTGAAAATCAACGAGTCCCCCTCTTCAAAATAATTCAGGATGTCGCGGAAAACCCGGTGCTCAATTTTTCCGGTATCGCGGTGTACGACCATGAGGCGGCTTTGATCGCGCTCCTCCGCCGGGTACTGTGCAATGAGTTCTTTGGGCAGGTTGAAATTGAAGCTGCTAAGTTTGGTTCGCATGTGTTGCTGAAGTCAAAGAGTAGGAAAGACTCGGCCGGCATCCAAAAAATGCCCGCAAAAATAGAATTTCTCCACAAACGTAAAAGCAAGTAAATAGTTTTTATCTATTTGTGCTTCCGGTTGGTGGCCCTGGCGAAGGGTTAAAAATAGTTGCGCGGCTTGTAACTAAGCCATTGTCAGCACCTTCTGAGAGCGCTTGCGGTCATGTTCTTTCAAAAAAACTTTTCGTAACCGGATACTCTTGGGCGTGACTTCCACATATTCGTCTTCTTGGATGTACTCCAGTGCCTCTTCAAGCGAAAAACGGCGAGGAGGGGTGATGGAGGCCTTGTCATCGGAGCCGGAGGCTCGCATGTTTGTTAATTTCTTGGTTTTGGTCACGTTGATGACAAGGTCACTGGTGCGGTTGTTCTCGCCAATGACCTGGCCCTCGTAAACTTCTTCACCGGGTTCAATAAAAAACACGCCCCGGTCTTGAAGGTTGTCCAACGAATAGGCGATGGCAGTACCGGTTTCCATGACGATAAGTGAGCCGTTTTGGCGGCCCGATAGTTCGCCTTTCCATGGCTGGTACGACAGGAATCGGTGCGTCATGACGGCTTCACCCTGGGTGGCCGTCAGGATATTGGAGCGCAGGCCGATGATCCCGCGCGAGGGAATTTCGAAGCGCAGGATGAAGCGGTCGTTGCGTGGTTCCATACTTTTCATCACACCCTTGCGGCGCGTGACCAACTCGATGCACTTGCCACTGGAAACTTCAGGTACGTCAATGGTGAGTTCTTCCACCGGCTCGTGTTTTTGGCCATGTATTTCGCGCACAATGACGGTAGGCTGGCCGATTTGGAGTTCGTAGCCCTCGCGGCGCATGGTCTCGATCAGGATGCTCAGGTGCAGTACACCGCGCCCGAAAACCATGAACGAATCTGCGCTGTTGGTATCTTCCATACGCATGGCGAGGTTTTTTTCCAATTCGCGCAGCAAGCGGTCGCGGACATGTCGGCTGGTCACAAATTTGCCTTCCTGCCCGAAAAAGGGCGAGTCGTTGATTGTGAAAAGCATGCTCATGGTGGGCTCGTCCACGGCGATTGGGTCGAGACCTTCGGGGTTTTCCAAGTCAGCAATGGTGTCGCCAATTTCGAAACCATCCAGACCCACGACTGCACAGATATCGCCCGAAAGCGCTTCTGGCGTGTCTTTTTTGGCAAGGCCGTCGAAGGTAAAAAGTTGTTTGATCCGGTGCCGTTGCACGGTACCGTCTTTTTTGACCAAAGACACCTGCTGGTTGGCCAACAAGGTGCCCCGTGAAAGGCGTCCGACAGCGATTCGTCCGACGTAGCTGGAAAAGTCGAGCGATGTAATGAGCATTTGCAGCGTGCCTTCCTCGACCTTGGGTTCGGGGATATATTTTACAATGTCGTCCAGCATGGTAATAATGTCCGTGGAGGGGTTTTTCCAGTCGTGGCTCATCCAGTTATGCTTGGCGGAGCCGAACAGGACCGGGAAGTCGAGCTGCTCTTCCGTAGCATCAAGGGAGCACATGAGGTCAAAAACCTGCTCGTGTGCCCAGTCGGGGTTACAGTTGGGCTTGTCCACCTTGTTGATGACGACAATGGCCTTTTTACCTAATTGCAGGGCTTTTTGTAGTACGAAACGGGTTTGGGGCATGGGGCCTTCAAAGGCATCAACTAACAGCAGTACGCCGTCGGCCATATTAAGTACGCGCTCGACCTCGCCTCCAAAATCGGCGTGGCCCGGAGTATCAATGACGTTGATCTTGACACCGTTATAGTGGATAGCGACGTTTTTGGCCAAAATGGTGATGCCTCGTTCGCGCGCCAGATCATTGCTATCCATGATCAAATCACCCGTTACCTCGTGCTCTTTGAAGAGCTTGGAGGCGTGAATCATTTTGTCAACGAGGGTCGTCTTGCCGTGGTCAACGTGGGCAATTATCGCGATATTCCGGATGTTTTTCATAGTGCGTAAAAATGAGGCCGCAAAGGTACTGCTTCTTGGCAGGGAAAAAAGGGTTTCGTAAATTGAAATTTGTTAATGAACGCAAAAACTGTATCCCCGGTTTGGGATTCGCCAAGCATTTGATACAATAACAAAATAAAATTTCAGTTTGATGGCCCCGCAAAGTTGGCCAACAACCTTGCCAAAAAAATTTTTTTTGAAAAGATGACGAACACACACTACCTGCGTCAGGAGCGAAGTCTTGTCAAAACAGGCGCGGGCAGGCTCAATCGTTCCAAGGGTACTTCCGCGGTTTGTTTCGGGCTGAGATGGCGCCTTTCAAGTACAGGATTTGACGACGGTTGGGCGTAGAGTTGTCGTACAGGATGATAGCGGGAGTAGCCATACCAAGTTTGCCGCTGGTATCAAACTCCACGTGAAGCACGGCTTTTTCACCGGGCATAATGGGGTGGCTGGGTATTTTGAGCACGGTGCAATCGCAAGTGGTTTTGTAGTCGGCAATGATATACGGTACTGTACCCCTGTTAACCACCTCAAACGAAGTGGCAACCGGGGTGCCCTCGGAAACATCATTGAAAAAAAACGTGTCCCGATCGAAGTGAACCTCCGCTAATTGGAACTGTTTTTTTTGCTGCCTGAACCATTCAACCAACAAGGCCGTCTGGGCTTGAGCATTTTTGGGCGCTTGCGCATAAACCCGCTGAATGTCGTCGTCCATACCATCACCAAAACGCCTCAGATACTCCAAAACGCGAGTCTTCTGATCCGTGGTGAGGCTTTTTAGAACCGGACGGATATCGGCGATAGGTGGTTGACTAAAAAAAACCGACGGCAGGACGAGCAGGAAAAACGAGATGAAACAAGTAAGCAGGCGCATGATGAATGGAGTGAAATAGTTGTTTGGCACAAAGGTAATCGCGTTGCGCAAAAGGTAGAATTACCCGACAGGGTGTAGGCAATATGCAAATGAGTTTCAAACATATCACCAACCGTAATTTTTGGCACATTATTGGGCGTTGGTTTAACACAAAAGTTGATACCTTGGCCCCCAGCCTTTTTTATTTTAATTTTATTCCCTCCCTTGCCGCTCGGCTTTTTTTTGCTTGAAACAAACCGCGACCCTTTTTCGGGCTCCCGGTTTAGAAAAGGCTAACACAATCTTCCAATCCGTATCTTCTGTCCGGCTACCGTATCTCATGCGAAGGCAAATGGTCTGCATTTGTGGCTTCCTTGCTTTGCCATGTAATATCAGACCAAAAACCTGCGGATATCGGCCCAAAACCTCCGACCGCACACACGCCAAACACTATCGTTCAAAACAATCGTGACTCCTACCAAACCCTTTTTTTATGCAAAACGGTAACGTAATACGCGCTGACCAACTCCTTGCAGCCGGTTGTAAGTCCCAACGGGGGCTGATCATCCTGGCGCTCACACTCCTTTTCTCCTTCTTTCACGCCAACCGGTCCGAAGCCCTGACGTGCGAATTCAATGGCTTTATTCTGGCCTCGACCAAGCCGTTCAACAACTGCCCTATTGGCACCGACACGATTATCATCCGCGACTCCTTCGTAGTGGATGTATTCTACGAGCCGATTATCGGGGGGGTGCCGTTCGAAGGGCTGTTGCTTGTTGACGGCGGAGTTTTACAATGGACTTCTAACGTGGCCCTGAAATTAGGGGCTGCCGCCAGAGTAGTACTGATCAATGGCGGCCTTTTCCGCCCTTTGTCCAGTAATGCCCCGGACTGCAACCGGTTTCGATCCTTATTCTTTGATAACGTAAAAACGGTGGACTGCGACGGCTCTACGGCTCCGCACGCCTTTTCGGATGTCAATGCTGCTGGCTGCGTCACCGTACAGGGTATATGCTGCAACGCATCCATCGTTGCTGCCGACAGCTCCGGCGCACCAAACGACCTCACGCTTTGCCAGCCCGGCGACACGGTACGGTTGTCTGTTGTC
>JBJXEZ010000131.1:0-35355 GCA_046153695.1 Saprospiraceae bacterium | reverse complement strand
ATCAAATTCGATACGCTAATCATGGACATCGAAGGTGCTGAACTTGATTTCTTACGCGAAAACCATGAATGGCTCCGCCAACTGAATACTGTGATCACTGAAATTCACAAACACCCCGACTACCTGTCCGAAGCAGAAGTGTCCGAATGCAAATCAATTCTGGAAAAAGCAGGACTTCGGCTTGAAGTAGAGGACGGCTTGACCTGGGTGCTCAAAAGATCGAATATTTGATTTTAACACAATGCAAACCAATACCCTTCAACCCTTGCGCACCCAGTTCAACCTGCTCAAGTTCCACACCAAAACCTGGTTCGCCGGGTGCCTTTTTACCCTCATGGGAAAAAAAAGCGTGGTGCTGAATGGTGTAGATGTACTGGTACCGCTGGATTTGGCGGATTTTCGGCTGCGCGGACAGTTTATGATTGGCTCGTATGAGCGTCAGGAGCGCCGGTTTTTGAAAACCCACCTCCGACCCGATGCCGCCGTTCTTGAATTGGGAGGGTGCCTCGGAATCGTTTCCTGTGTGGCCAACCGATTGCTCAAACACCCCGAACGCCATATCGTGCTCGAGGCTAATCCCAAACTAATCCCTTATATCCAACGAAACAAAGAACACACAAACTCCGCTTTTTCCGTGGAGTGCTGTATCATCTCCAACAACCCGGAAAACCGTTTTTTTGCCAGCGAAACCATCGGAAGCAGCAGTAT
Source organism: Saprospiraceae bacterium (assembly GCA_046153695.1). Lineage (GTDB taxonomy): Bacteria > Bacteroidota > Bacteroidia > Chitinophagales > Saprospiraceae > M3007. Next base: position 34,647 of record JBJXEZ010000131.1, on the reverse strand, counting down.
TCTTCGAAAAACCAAAAACTCTGTCCAGATCAGCGTACCGGGAAAGACCATCGCCGATTTGGAGAACACCCATCAAATCAAATTCGATACGCTAATCATGGACATCGAAGGTGCCGAACTGGTCTTTCTTCGCGAAAATCGCCAGTGGATGCGCCAAATCGAAACTGTTTTTATGGAAATACACCCCCATTCCGACCTCTTGTCCGATTCCGATGTGGCCGAGTGCCGCCAAATCTTGGAAGAAGCAGGACTTCGGATTGTGGCCACCGAGGACTACATTTGGGTCCTTCAGCGAAACACAAATTGATTTTTAGTAGCACAACTCAACTATCCACGATATGCCTTTCAAAAAGAAAAGCAACAAGACCGACCAAAACTTCGACAGCATTATCATCAGCCTCGCCAGCCCTGATGAGATTCTGGAGCGCAGCTACGGCGAAGTGCTCAAGCCGGAGACTATCAACTACCGCTCCTACAAGCCCGAACGAGACGGCCTGTTCTGCGAGCGCATCTTTGGCCCGGTCAAAGACTACGAATGCTATTGCGGCAAGTACAAACGCATACGCTACAAGGGTATCGTGTGCGACCGCTGCGGCGTAGAAGTCACCGAAAAAAAGGTGCGCCGCGAACGCATGGGCCACATCAAACTGGTAGTGCCCGTGGTACACATCTGGTTTTTTAAAAGCCTGCCCAACAAAATCGGATACATCCTCGGTATCCCCTCCAAAAAGTTGGAGACCATCGTTTACTACGAACGGTATGTGGTCATCAACCCAGGCATCAAAGCGGCTGAGGGTACGAGCAAATTAGACCTGCTCACCGAAGAAGAATACCTGGAAATCCTCGAGGCACTGCCCAAGGATAACCAACTACTCGACGACAACCACCCCGACAAGTTCGTCGCCAAGATGGGGGCCGAAGCCATCCACCACCTGCTGAGCACACTCAACCTCGACGACCTGGCCGCTCACCTGCGCCACGAGGCAAATACCGAGGCCAGCCAACAAAAAAAGGCCGATGCCAACAAACGCCTGCGCGTGGTGGAAGCTTTCCGCGATGGCCTCGAAAGTGCCGGCCAACGCCCCGAGTGGACGGTCATTCACTACCTGCCCGTGGTACCACCCGAACTGCGACCGCTGGTGCCCCTCGACGGTGGCCGTTTCGCCTCGTCCGACCTGAACGACCTGTACCGCCGCGTTATCATACGCAACAACCGCCTCAAGCGACTCCTCGAAATCAAAGCCCCGGAGGTTATCCTGCGCAACGAAAAACGTATGCTGCAAGAGGCGGTAGATTCGCTGTTTGATAACTCGCGCAAATCCAATGCCGTGAAAGCCGAAGGCGGCCGCGCCCTCAAGTCGCTGTCCGATATCCTGAAAGGCAAACAGGGCCGCTTCCGTCAAAACCTGCTCGGCAAACGAGTAGACTACTCCGGCCGTTCGGTCATTGTGGTAGGCCCCACCCTCAAGTTGCACGAATGCGGTATTCCCAAGGCCATGGCCGCCGAACTGTTCAAACCGTTTGTCATTCGCAAACTCATCGAGCGGGGTATCGTCAAGACCGTCAAATCGGCCAAGAAACTTGTAGACCGTAAGGATCAGGTCATTTGGGAAATTCTCGAAAATATCCTGCGCGGCCACCCGGTCATGCTCAACCGCGCCCCGACGCTGCACCGCTTGTCCATTCAGGCTTTCCAGCCGCGCCTCATCGAGGGCAAAGCCATCCAACTACACCCCCTCGTGTGTACGGCTTTCAACGCCGACTTCGACGGTGACCAAATGGCTGTACACGTGCCGCTTAGCCATGCCGCTATTCTGGAGGCTCAAGTACTCATGCTCTCGAGCCACAATATGCTCAATCCACAGGACGGCTCCCCCATCACCCTGCCCTCGCAGGACATGGTACTCGGCTTGTACTACCTGACTAAAGAGCGCAAATCCATCCCGGAAAACCCCGTCAAGGGCGAAGGACGCCGTTTCTACTCCGCTGAAGAAGTACAAATCGCCTACAATGAAGGTCAAGTTGACCTGCACGCCGCTATACAGTGCCGTGTGAACGTGGATGAAAACGGCGTCGCCATACCCAAGCGCATCTCAACTACTGTGGGCCGAGTGCTCTTCAACCAAGCCGTACCGCCCGGAGTACCCTACATCAACGAACTGCTCACCAAACGCAACCTGAAAGGCATCATCGGCGAAATTATTCAGCGCACCAATTTCAAATTGACCGCTGAATTCCTCGATGCCATCAAGGAATTAGGCTTCGGCTGGGCGTTTAAAGCCGGACTTTCATTCAACCTCGGCGACCTGATCATACCTGAAATGAAAAAGACGGCCCTCGAAGCCGCACAAATAGAAGTGGATGAGGTGTGGGAAAACTACAACATGGGCCTTATCACGTACAACGAGCGCTACAACCAGATCATTGACAAGTGGACCTACGCTGACAACCGGATCACTGACCGCCTCATGCAGGAGATCAGCCAGCACAAGCAAGGCTTCAACTCCGTGTTCATGATGCTTGACTCCGGCGCTCGCGGTTCCAAACAGCAGATCAAACAGCTCTGCGGCCTGCGCGGCCTTATGGCCAAACCGCGAAAATCCGGCGATAGCGGCGGGGCTATTATCGAAAACCCGATCCTGTCCAACTTCCTTGAGGGCCTCTCCGTGCAAGAGTACTTCATCTCCACGCACGGTGCCCGCAAGGGCCTTGCTGACACGGCTCTGAAAACCGCCGACGCCGGTTACCTCACCCGTCGTTTGGTGGACGTAGCCCAGGACGTGGTCATCCGGGAAGAAGATTGCAACACGTTGCGCGGTATTGATACCACCGCTCTCAAAGAAGGCGACAAAATCATCCAGCAATTGTCCGAACGCATCAAGGGCCGGTACAGCCTGTACGATATTTACCACCCCGTATCAGAGCAATTGATGATCGCCGCTGGCGAATACATCAGCGAGCAGGATGCCAAAACAATTGACACCGCAGGCGTGGAAACGGTCACTATCCGTTCGGTGCTTACTTGTGAAAGCCGCCGCGGCGTATGCGCCAAGTGCTACGGAAAAAACCTCGCCACTGGCCGCATCGCCGAAACCGGCGATGCCGTGGGCATCATTGCTGCTCAGTCCATCGGCGAACCCGGTACCCAGCTCACGCTGCGTACCTTCCACACGGGTGGTACGGCTATGATCGGCCAAACCGAAAATGACATCGTCACCCGCAACGCTGGTAAGGTCGAGTTCGACTCGATCAAAACCGTGAGCACCGTCGGTATCGACGGTAAAACGGTAGAAGTGGTCGTGTCCCGTATCGGTGAACTCCGCGTGGTGGATAGCAAAACCGGACGCATCGTTGCCCAAAGCTACATCCCCTACGGCTCGTTCCTGTACGTCACAGACGGCCAGGAAGTGGACAAAGGCGTGAAAATCTGTTCGTGGGATGCCTTCAACGCCACTATCGTGAGCGAGTTTACCGGTATCGTTAAGTACCACAACCTCGAAGAAGGTGTCAACTTCCGCATGGAACGCGACGACCAAACCGGTTTTGCCGAAAAGGTCGTGATCGAAAGCAAGAACAAGCGCAAAATCCCGTCCATCGCTATCGTGAATGCCAAGACCGGCGAGGAATTCAAAAACTACACCCTCCCGATCGGTGCTTATATTTCTGTCGAAGACGACGAAGAAGTGAAGATCGGCCAGCAGATCGTGAAGATCCCGCGCAAACTCGGCAAAATCGCCGACATCACGGGCGGCTTGCCGCGTGTAACGGAACTGTTCGAGGCCCGCAACCCAACCAACCCCGCCTCGGTGGCCGAAATTGACGGCATCATCGCCTTTGGTGCCATCAAACGCGGTAACCGCGAATGTACCATCGAAGCCAAGGACGGCCAAAAACGCAAGTACCTCATTCCGCTCACCAAGCACATCCTCATGCAAGAGGGCGACTTTGTACGGTCCGGTACCGCACTGACGGAAGGCACTATTTCGGTGAAAGACATCCTGGCCATCAAAGGCCCGTTTGCCGCATCGTACTACCTCGTCAACGGCGTACAGGAGGTGTACCGCTCGCAGGGCATCAACATCAACGACAAACACATTGAGGTCATCGTACGCCAAATGCTGCGCCGCCTCGATATCGTTGACCCCGGCGATACCCACTTCCTCGCTGGCGAACCGGTAGAGCGCAACGAGTTCATTGACTACAACGACTGGATTTACGATAAGAAATTCATCACCGAGCCGGGCGAAAGCCAAAAACTACGCGCCGGCGCGCTCGTCACACTCCGCCAGGTGCGCGAGGAAAACTCTTTCCTCAAGCGCAACGACAAAAAACAAGTCGAGTACCGTGATGCTATGCCTGCCACAGCCGTTTCCATGCTGCTTGGTATCACCAAAGCATCGCTCGGCACCGACTCGTGGATTTCCGCCGCATCGTTCCAGGAGACAACCAAGGTGCTCAGCACCGCCGCCATCGCGGCCAAAAAGGACAACCTCATGGGACTCAAGGAAAATGTCATCGTGGGCAAGAAAATACCCGCCGGTACCGGTATGCGCCAATACGACCGCATCCAGGTCACCGGTTCGGGCCGCCCGTTCCGCGATGCCGCCAACCGCGAAGTGGAGATGCTGGTGGACGACGCCGAATAGTTTTACGGATTGTTATGGAAATTGATCGCGCCGCCGTTCCTGCCTTTGCGGGGACGGCGGCGTTTTGTATTTGATTACATGATTGCTGAATACATGTAATCAAGCCTTGTGTACGTTACGAGCGTCATGCGCACCGCTCGCGAGGGTTTCTGCCGGAAGCGGTTCCCCGTACGATGTATTTGTCATTTCGGAGAAATGACAAAACCGAGAGGACACTACCGCACCAACGTCACATCCCCCTTCATCGTCAGCACCCGACCATCCTCCAACTCAATTTCAGCGTACCAAACGTACACGCCCGGCCTGGCTTTTAGGCCGCGAACAACCCCGTCCCACCCGTGTGCCTCCGGACTCGGATCAGCACCGAGGCGCTCGTGTACCAGCGTGCCCCAGCGGTCATAAATCCGAAAAATGCGCAGCCGAGACACGAGCGACTCCGCCCCGGGGAACAAAGCAAACAGGTGGTTACCGGCATCGCTCTCGGGCGAAAACGCATTGGGTGCGTAAATCGGCTGCCGAACGGAGATCAGAACCGATGCCGTTTGGCTACAGCCATATTTGTCAGTGATTATTACGCTCAATTCACCGGTTTCCACGATGCGGAAAGCGGTGTTCAGGCAAGAATCACAGGGTGAGCCAATGGCTCCCGCCGGAAATGTCCAACGCACGCCAGCCATTTGCCCGGCGGGTAAATCGCTTTCGGGTTTGGGAAAAACCCAGTCCATTTGCTCCACATGCAGGTCAGGGCCGAGGCTCAAGGCCCAGGTCGGCTGGTTGTGTGCTGTAACCACCGTTTGGCCGACCGCCGTGCAACCATTGGTAGCGGTGACGGTCACCGCGTAATTTCCATCCACCGACACCTCCGGCATGGCCAACGCGGAAGAAAAATCCGACGGGCCGGACCAGGCGAATGCGCTGTTGGCCGGCGTGGCAATGGCCTTCAGAATTACAGTTTCCCTTACGCAAGTCAGATCGCCGCCCGTAGCCGTAACCAGTGGCCGAACGGTGTCGGCGGCCACCGTAGCCGTAGCGGTGTTGGAGCACCCATTCGGCAGCGTTGCCGTGAGGGTGTACAGGCCCGGGATGCTCGCCGTTGGATTAGGCAGCGCAGAGGAAAATCCCTGAGGGCCCGACCAGACCAACGTGCCGCCAACGGGCGAAACGCTGGCCGAAAGTTGTACCTGCGGTTGCGCACACGAGACAGTGCCGCCCGTGGCTACCGGTTGCGGCAGGCTCACATCAGCGCTCACATTGGCCGTGGCGGTTGCCGTGCAGCCATTAGCTGCTGTCGCCGTTAGCGTGTACATGCCCGCGAGGGTTACTACCGGGTTCGGCAGGTTGGAGGTAAAGTTTTGCGGACCACTCCATTTCAACACACTTCCCGCTGGCGATACGGTCGAGGACAAACTGATCGCCGGTTGCAGGCAGGTAAGTACCCCGCCCGATGCCGTCACCTGTGGCGGTGTGGTATTGGTCAAAACAGCCGCCACCGCCGAAGCTGTGCAGCCGTTTGGGGCCGTAGCGGTGACCTGGTACTGACCGGCCACGGAAACCGCCGGAGTCAAAACCGTGGACGAGAAGCCGTTTGGCCCTTGCCAGGTAACCGGGCCGCCTCCCGGAACTACATTTGCCGACAGGCTAATAACCTGCTGTGCGCAGGTCAGTGTGCCACCGCTGGCCGTCACCGCCGGAGGCACCGTGTCGAGAAGTACTACCGTCTGGCTAGTGGCCGTGCAACCCGCACCTGTGGTAACCGTGATGGTGTATGTGCCTGGTGCCGTCACAGCGGGGTTGGGCAGGTTAGAGGTGAAATTTTGCGGCCCGCTCCAGGCCACACTACTTCCCGGTGGCGAAAAAACCGGCATCAGCGTCAGCGCAGGTTGCGCGCAGGTCAATGTGCCGCCGGTTACCGATACCTGCGGAAAACCGGTGTCCGCCGTCACTGTTGCTTGTGCCGTACTTGTGCAGCCGTTGGCCGCCGTAGCCAACAGGGTGTACGTTCCCGCCACGCTAACGACCGGCTGAAGCAACGAAGAAGTGAAACTTTGCGGCCCAGTCCATGACAGGCTTGCATTGACGGGTTGCACGGTTGCCGTGAGTGTCAGTTGGGGCTGCAAACAGGTAAGCAGGCCGCCCGATGCATTCACTTGCGGGGCGACTGTATCTGTTCCGATGGCTGCCGTGGCTGTGGCCGTGCAGCCGTTGGCACCCGTGGCCGTCACGGTGTAGGTACCTGCTACCATTACAATGGGCGCGGGCACGGTGGACATGAAATTTTGGGGCCCTGCCCACAACAATGCCGATCCGGCCGCAGCCACGGCCTGCACTGCAACTGCCGGACTGGCGCAAGTCAGCGTGTTGCCCGTAGCCGTAATTGTCGGCGGCAAAATGTCTGCTGTCACTTGCACGTTCGCCGTGGTCGTACAACCGTTGGGTGCGGTAGCGGTGGCGGAATAGGGACCAGAAACGGACACAGGCGGGTTGGTCAGGTTGGACGAGAACCCCAGCGGCCCCATCCACTGCACCATACTTCCGGCTGGTGCTATTACCGCACTCAGGTTGAGCACCGGCTTGGAACACGTCAGCACACCGCCACCGAGCGTGAGCGTCGGTCTGGCGGTGTCGGCCAAAACGGCTGCTGTAGCTTGGCGCGTGCAACCATTGGGCAAGGTAGCCACGACGGTGTACGATCCGGGAATCGCCGTTACGGGGTTAGTCAAGTTGGAGAAAAAACTGGCGGGGCCGCTCCAGGCAATGGCCGCGCTCGCGGGCGACGGGTTGGCCAAAAGACCGATGCTCGGTTGGTTACAGGAAATAGTGCCACCCGTTACCGTCAAAGAGGGTAGTATCGTGTCGGCACTCACCGTGGCTATGGCCGTAGCCGTGCAACCGCTTACCGTGGTAGCAGTGATGGTGTATGTCCCGGCGACGGCGACCACCGGGCTGATCTGGTTGGACGAGAATCCAAGCGGCCCCGACCATTGCACCGGCGTGCCCGCCGGTGAAACCATACCCGACAGTAAAACCGAGGTTTGTGCGCAGGTCAATACGCCCCCCCCGGCGTTGACTACCGGAATGGACGCGTCGGCTAACACTGTTGCGGTTGCGGTAGCCGTGCAACCGTTTAGTCCGGTGGCCGTAAGCGTGTACAGACCCGGCTGTACCACGGCGGGGTTAAGCGCTGTGGAGGAAAAAGTGCCCGGCCCGCTCCAGTTTGCCCCACTGCCTGCCGGCGAAATACTGGCCTGCAACGTCAGACTGGTTTGGAGGCAAGTCAATGTGCCGCCGCTGGCATTAACCTGTGGCGGCAGCGTATTCGAGGCGACACTGACCGTGCTTGTGGCCGTGCAGCCGTTGGCCGCCGTAGCGATCAAACCATACTGCCCTGGAACCGAAAGGGCCACTGTCGGGACGCTGGAGGCAAAACCTTGCGGCCCCACCCAGGTCAGAGCGGTACCTGTCGGCAGCACGGTCACGGCTACCAACACCGTGTCACGCGTGCAAGTCAGGGTGTCGGCAGCGGGCACGGACAGTTGTGGGGCCATGGTGTCGGCGGCCACCAAAATAGCGGCAGCAGCGGTGCAGCCGTTGGCGGCGGTGGCAGTCATCAGGTACTGGCCGGGCCGGGTCGTGGTGGTATCCAGCAGATTGGAGGTAAAGCCGTTTGGCCCTGACCAGGTCACGGAAACCCAGGCAGGCACCACTTGCCCCGACAGCCCGACAGTGGGCAACGAACAGGTGATCGTCCCTCCCGAGGCGGAGACCTGCGGAGCAAGTGTGTCGGAAAAAACCGCGATACCGAGTGTGTCTGCGCAGCCGTTGGACAGCACAGCGGTCAGGGTGTAATTCCCGGGCGCAAAAACAGCGACCATGCCCAGATCAGACGTGAAATTATTTGGCCCCGCCCACGTCAGTGTCGCACCCGCCGGGGTGGTGTTTGTTTGCAAAAAAACCGAGTCGCGCAGGCAGGTCAGCGTGTCGGGCTGGCTGGCGGTTATCGCTGGCGGCAGCGTGTCGGACACGACCAATGCCGTGCCCTGCGCCGTGCAGCCGTTGGCGGAAGTGGCCGTGGCGGTGTACAGGCCGGGTACAGAAAGCGCCACAGTCGGAGCGTTGGAAGCGAAGGCTAGCGGCCCCGTCCAGACCAAAACGGCGCTTGCTGGCAGCACGGTCACGGCTACCAATACGGTATCCTGCGAGCAGGTGAGGGTGTCGGCAGCGGGCACGATTAGTTGTGGTGCCGTCGTGTCGGCGGCCACCAAAACGGCGGCGGCAGCGGTGCAACCGTTAGCGGAGGTGGCAGTGAACAGGTAGTGTCCGGGCTGGGTTGTGGCGGTATCCGGCATGGTGGCGGAAAAGCCGTTGGGCCCCGACCAGGCCACCGCGCTGGTAGCCGGAAAAACCTGTCCCGACAGCCCGACAGATGCCGACAAACAAGTGATTGTACCGCCCGTGGCGGTCACTTGCGGAGCCAGGGTGTCGGAAAAAACCGCGACAGCCAATGTATCAGCGCATCCGTTGGGCATGGTGGCCGTCAGGGTGTAGTTCCCCGGCACAAAAACAGCGACCGTGTCCTCGGCAGAAGCGAAATTTTGCGGCCCTGCCCACGCGAGGGTAGCGCCCATCGGGGAGGTATTTGTTTGCAAAAAAACCGAGTCACGCAGGCAGGTCAGCGTATCGGGCAGGCTGGCGGTTATCACGGGCGGCAGTATGTCGGAAATGACCAATGCTGTGTCCAATGCCGTGCAACCGTTGTTTGCGGTTGCCGTCAGCAGGTACAGGCCGGGTATGGAAACAGCGGTATCGGGCCGGGTGCCAACGAATCCGTTCGGTCCGGTCCAAAGGAAGGAAACGCCCGGCGTTGCGGAGGTGCCGCTGATCAGCCCTTGCGGCTGGGTACAGGTGAGGGTATCGCCTGTGGCAGCGAGATCAGGCGGGGTTATATCGCCCAAAACGATCACGGTGGCCGTGTCGCGGCAGGTTAAGCCGGGAAATACACGGGTGACGACGAGTGTTACCCGCCCTGTATCGCTCACCAGCACAGTTGTGTCCGTGGAAATATTAGTGCCCGAGGAGTTGAACCAGGCGTACTGGTCCCCGATAGATCCCGTGCCGTCGAGCAGGGTAGTTGGCTGCAGACAATTGATGGAATCGGGCGCGGCAATCTGTGCGTCCACCGGGACCACGACGATGATAAAGAACAAGGTGCTGTCGCAACCTGCTTCCGAGGTGAGCACTTCAGAAAACGACCCGGAGGCGCAGTACGGATTGTTACCGACCTGCAGGCAGGTGCCTGCGCAAATGCGCAACACGCCGAGCGGGGTCACGATGGGGGGACGCACGTTCAGTTGCTGCCGCACGATACTGTCGCAGCCTTCGGGAGTGACGTAGGTGTACGTCAACAATTGGGTTGTGGTGTAGGCGTTTCCGTCGAGCCATTCATAACTTTCACTGTTGCAGATCGTGGCAGGAGGTAGCACGGTGGGCGGGATGGGCGCAACCGTCACCGGCAGGCAGGCCGATGGGCCGTTGTTGCAGGGGTTCCTGCCGCTTACGCAAAGTTGGCCGCCGGTGTTGCCCCATGTCACGGTGACGGTAGTTCCCTCGTCGTGGTTGAGGGTCAGGGGGGAGGGCAGGCCATTGATGGTGGTTCCGGGCGGGGCTGTCCACCGGTAGTGGCAAGCCCCGTCAATGGGCGGGATGGTGTACACGGCAGTTGTGCCCGGGCACACGGCGGATGGGCCGTCGGGCACTTCCGGCTGGGCAACTGCCGGAGCAGCAGCACTGCCGCTGATCACATTCACGGTGAAGGCGCAGGCCGCAGGGCCGTTATTATCGAACGCCAAAAAGTACGGACAGCCGGGGTGCAGCGGCTCGGTGTTGGTGAACGAATAGGTCGTGTTCGTGAACATCTCGGTATTGCACTCGCTGACGAGGGTGAACGTCTGGCAGTCGTCCGTTTGGTACATCCCCATTTCGATGCTGTTGCCTTGGGTGCAAGCGCCCACAGTGACCTCGAACGTCAGGTTCGTGGAGCCGGCCACAAAGCCGATATAGCCCATGCTGTGTACCACAAATGTGCAGTATCCCGGTATGGTTTGACCAGGTGTGGTTTGGGTGGTTGTGGAAGAATAGCCGTCCAACTCGCACAGGATGCATGCTGTGGCGCAGGTTTTTGCCAACGGGGGGTTGGGGATTTGGCACATGGGCGGAAGTTGCGCGAGGGCGGATTGGGCGAAAGCCCAACAAAACAGCAGGGACAGAGCGGACCTCATAACGTTGGCGGTGGTTTCGTTTTGACAATGTGCTGCAAATGTACCTTTGGGCAGTCTATGATTTGTTAAAAAATCGCAGCAGCGCCGGAAGATTTTTGAGCGATTGTGTGAGAGGCGGGCGTTTTGTATGCGTTCCTTTGCAAAAAAAACGCTCGAGCCATGATCCGACTACTCGTTGCCGACGAATCGCACACCGCCGACGTGGCGGCCCTGCTCGCTCTCTTGTTCGAGGAGGTGGAGCACCACCTTGAGTTCGAGGAGATTGCAGGTATTTTCGCAGAAATGGATGCTGACGACCACCACTCCACGTTGCTGGCGGTGGATGACGACACGGACGAAGTGGCTGGCGTAATCACCGTTGTGGAATCGCTGTCGCTTTCAGCCGGCGGGCGTTACGGGGTCATCAACGAACTTTTTGTGCTGCCCGAATACCGCTCCGAGGGCGTGGGGAAGATGTTGCTCGACTTCGCCAAGGACATCGGTGAGCAGCGGGGGTGGACCCGCATCGAGGTTACAACGCCGGGCGATGAGTTTGACAAAACGCTCCGATTCTACGAACGCGAAGGTTTTTGGAAAATCGGCCCACGGTATAAATTTACGTGGTAGCCTCCTCCAATATCTCCGGCATCCTGCGTTTTTTTTCGCTCAAATAGGTATACATGGCAGGAATCACGAACAACGTGAGCACTATACCCCAACTCGTGCAAAATATTGCGAAAGGAAGGAAGCAGGTTTTCGTCGAGTAGAAATTTCATCAGACAGCGGAAGCCAATCGGAGCGGTAGAAAGCGATCTTTAAAATGTGCAGCAGCAAAAGATAAGGCCTCATAAATATCCTCCCTAGTCAGTTTGGGGTATTCCATTGCGATCCCTTCGGCGCTCATGCCGCTGGCTAGGTAGGAAAGGATGGCAGCAACCGTGATGCGAGTACCGTCGATCCGCGGCTGGCCGTCGCAATAAGCGGGATCGGCCACAATTCGTTTAAAACCGGCAAAGTGCATGTTAGACATGGCGAAAATTCTGGTGGCAAAGGTACATATTTCACGTTCAGCAGAACTAGAAGCCATCTCAAAAATACCTGTCGGGCCGAAATGGCGCCTAAATGGCTTCTAGTCGAAATTAGGCGCTTCCGGCATCCCGCGTTTTTTCCCACTCAAATAGGTGTACATGGCGGGAATCACGAACAACGTGAGCACTAAGGAAAACATCAAACCGCCCACCACAACCATACCCAGCGGTATGCGCGAGGTGGCCGCCGCTCCAAGCGCGAGTGCGATGGGTAACGCACCCAGAACGGTGGCGAGGGTGGTCATCAGGATCGGGCGCAAACGCCCCTGAGCAGCCAGAATCACGGCTTCGGTTTTGCTGTCCGCCCGCCCGGCACGCATGATCTGGTTGGCAAACTCCACGATCAGGATGCCGTTTTTGGTGACCAGTCCGATGAGCATGATCATGCCGATCTGGCTGAAAATATTGAGTGTATGGTCGGTTACGGCCAGGGTGATGAATGCTCCTGCGATGGCCAACGGCACGGTGATCATGATGATGAACGGATCGCGGAAACTCTCGAACTGGGCGGCAAGGATGAGGTAGATGAGGCCCAGCGCGAGCAGGAAAGCGAAGGCTGTATTGCCGCTGCTTTCGCGGAAATCGCGGGAGGCACCACTGAGGTCGGTTGTGAAGGTGTCGTCGAGTGTTTTTTCGGCAACGGCCTCCATTGCTGTAATGCCTTCGCCGAGGGTTTTTCCCGGCGATAGCACGGCGCTGACGGTGGCAGATTTGTACCGGTTGTAGTGGTACAGCATGGGCGGGTTGCTGGTTTCGGCGAAGCGAACGAGGTTGTCTAATTGGATCAGTTCGCCAGCATTGTTGCGCACATACAGGCTGGCCAGATCAATCGGCTCGTCGCGGTTTTCGCGGTCCACCTGGCCGACGACCTGGTACTGCTTGCCATTCATCAAAAAGTAGCCAAAACGCCGCCCGGACAGGGCCAGTTGCACCATTTGGCTGATGTCCAACACGCTCACTCCGAGTTCGGCTGCCTTGAGGCGGTCAATTTCGATCTGAATCTCGGGTTTGTTGAATTTCAAATCAACGTTCACATTGGCGAACGTGGGGTCTTGGCCAGCGGCTTCGAGGAAGCGGGGCAACGCCTCTTCCAGTTTTTTGAAATCCAGGTTTTGAATAACAAACTGCACGGGCAGCGAGAGGCTGGCCCCGAAACCGGTGGAAATCGTTTGCTCCTGATTGGGAAACACCCGCGCCTCGGTGAAGCCTTTGGTCATACCCAGCAGGTGTTCGAAGATTTCCTGTTGGCTGCGGTCGCGGTACTGCGGTTCCACCAGTCCAAGACTGATAAAACCCGCGTTGGAGCCGCTCACGCGCCCGCCCCCGGTGATGCCGAACACCATTTGATACTCCGGTATCGAGTCCATGATCTGGTCCACTAATCGGTAGATCACAGCCTCCGTCACATCAAAATCGGTGCCTTCCGGCGTGGATACCACAGCCCGGATGCTGCTGCGGTCTTCGAGTGGGGCAAGTTCGGTTTTTAGTGTGCCGCGAAAATGCCAGATCGCTCCGAAGCAGCCCAGCACGATGAGCAGGCTAACCCAACGAAACCGCATAAACCCGCGTAGCAATTGCCCGTACAGGCGGTCCATTCCCTGAAAAAACGGTTCTGTAACGCGGTAGAACCAGCCGTAGGTATGTGGGTTTTTCTGGCTGAGTTTCACGTTTAGTACGGGAGTAAGTGTCAGGGATACGAACGCAGATATCAGCACCGCTCCGGCCACCACAAGGCCAAACTCGCGGAACAAACGCCCCGTGAAACCTTGCAGAAAAATAACCGGGATAAACACCACGGCCAGGGTGATGGACGTGGAGACCACTGCGAAGAAAATCTCTCGAGTGCCCTCCTGAGCCGCTCGCCACTTGTCCATGCCCTGCTCTATTTTTTTGTAAATGTTCTCTGTCACCACGATCCCGTCGTCCACCACAAGGCCGGTAGCCAAAACGATTGCCAGCAGGGTTAGCACATTGATGGAAAACCCGAACACGTACATGATAAAAAACGCCCCGATGAGGCACACGGGGATGTCGATGAGCGGACGCAGGGCGATGGCCCAGTTTCGGAAAAACAGGTAAATGATCAGAATCACGAGCGAGATGGCGATCACGAGGGTTTCTTTCACCTCGAGAATAGCCTGGCGCACGAAACTGGATTTATCCAAGCCGACTTCCGTTACAATGTCCGCTGGAAGGTCGCGCTTGATTTGCGCGTAGCGACGCTCGAACTCGTCGGCGATCTCGATCAAATTGGCCCCCGGTTGCGGGATGAGGGCCATGGACACATTGGACACGTTGTTGCGCCGGGCACCGAAATCCTCGTTTTCGGGACCAAGCACAGCCTCGCCGAGGTCTTGAAAGCGGATAGTAGCGCCGCCTTGACCCGATGGGGCTTGCCGGACGATCATGTTGTTGAAATCCTCCTCCGTTTCCAAACGGCCAAAGGTTTTTACGGTTAGTTCGGTAGCGTTGCCACGCAGTTTGCCGGCAGGCAGGTCTACATTTTCGCGGTTGAGGGCGGCCTGAATATCCTGAATGGTCAACCCGTGTGCAACGAGTTTGACCGGGTCAATCCACAGGCGCATAGCAGGCCGCTTGTCGCCGAAGATACGCACCTCGCTCACGCCGGGTATGGTTTGCAGTTTTTCGGCGAGCACATTGGAAGCGTAGTCCGACAGTTCCATCACGCTGCGGGTGCTGCTCTGGATGGGGATGAACATGATGGGGTCGCTGTTCGCATCAGCCTTGCTGACCACGGGCGGTGCGTCAATGTCCTGCGGCAATGCGCGTTGGGCCTGGGATATTTTGTCCCGCACATCATTGGCGACGCGTTCGAGGTCGGCGCCGAGTTCAAACTCGATCGTAATGCTGCTACTGCCGAGAGCCGATTGCGATGATATGGTGCGGATACCGGCTATGCTGTTCACGGCCTTTTCCAACGGCTCGGTAATCTGGCTTTCCACCACTTCAGCATTTGCACCCGTATACGACGTGCGTACACTGATCGTAGGCGGGTCTATAGCCGGGTATTCGCGCACCCCGAGAAAGGTGTAACCAATGGCCCCAAACAAAACGATCAGGATGCTCATTACGGTGGCCAGTACGGGGCGGCGGAGGGAAAGGTCAGACAAGTTCATGTGAGCGGGGTGAGCGGGGTGAGCGGGTGAGCGGGGTGAGCGGTGAGCGGGTGAGCGGGGTGAGCGGTGAGCGGGTGAGCGGGGTGAGCGGGTGAGAGGAACTGGGGGGCTGGCTCTACCACAAGGGCCAATACCCCAGTTTGTCATTTCGTAGAAATCCGTCCACACTACAAGGGAAGCCTTATTCGGTTTCTCCCATGGCGTGGACGGATTTCTACGAAATGACAAACTGGGCGGTCACAAAACGCGCTCTTAGTTGGCAAACCCGCCCTTGGCCCAGTTTTTCAACAGAGTGATTTCAGCCGGCGTGAGCGCTGGTTTTTTCAACTTGAACGGCATGAACCTGGGATCATCCTGCGGTAGTTCGACTCGCGCAATGATGTCGTTGATGTTTTTTTGCACGGCGGCCTGGGTGTCAAACGGCTCTTTTTTCCCCTGTTGGCTAGGGAAATGACAGGGGGCGCACTTGGCCTGTATCAACGTGCTGACTTCGGAGGCGTACGATATTTTGGGCACAGCAGGAGCAGGTTTTTGCGAAGCAGTAGGCGCCGTTTTGGGCGAGCAGGCAAAGGCCGTGAAAGCCAAAGCAAGGAGCAGAGCGGAGAATTTTTTCATAAAAAATGATAATGTAGTTTAAGTGACTTGTTCGTCCGTTTTGGGGCGTTCTTCGGATTCTTTTCGTTGGCGGGCTTGTTCGCGCTTGAGCCGTTCCTCGGATTCGATCTTGTCGTAGGCTTTGATGATATCTTTCACCAAACGGTGTCGCACTACATCTTCTGTAGTGAGGGTGAGTACGGCAATGCCGCTAACGCCGTCAAGGATTTCCATTGCCTGACGGAGGCCCGATTTTTGGTGGCCAGGCAGGTCAATCTGGCTCAGGTCGCCGGTGATGATACACTTGGCGCTGGGGCCGAGACGGGTGAGGAACATCTTGATCTGCAAAGGTGTGGCATTCTGGGCTTCGTCAAGGATGACGTATGCATTGTCCAGCGTACGGCCACGCATGAACGCCAGCGGGGCAATTTCGATGATGCGGTTGTCCATGAAAAACTGGAGTTTGTCCATGGGCAGCATATCATCGAGGGCATCGTAGAGCGGGCGCAGGTAGGGGTCCACTTTTTCTTTGAGGTCGCCCGGCAGGAAGCCGAGATTTTCACCAGCCTCCACGGCGGGGCGGGTGAGTACGATTTTTTTGATGAGTTTGTTTTTCAGCGCACGCACAGCGATGGCCACCGCAGTGTACGTTTTGCCGGTGCCAGCCGGGCCAACGGCGAACACAATGTCATTGGTTTCGCACACCTCCACGAGGCGTTTTTGGTTTCGGGTTTTGGCCTTGATGGGCCGCCCGTCGCGCCCGAAGAGAATGGCGTTGCTGGCCTCGCCGTTCACGGGGATACGCACTTCGAACGGGTTTTCGCCGCCGAGCAGGTCCTCCACCGTCTGGGCAGGCAGTTCCTGATGTTCGCGCAGGTAGCGCACCATCATCTCGAATCTTGCCTTTGCCGGTTGGGTGTGTTTTTTATCGCCAGCTAGTTTGAGGCTGTTTCCACGAGAGGTAATCGTGACATCCGGGAACGCCTTGCGCAGCAGGTTCAACTTGGCGTTGTTTTCGCCGTAGAGCTCGACCGGGTCAATGCCCTCGACGGTGAGAATGATTTCGCTCAAATTTCAGGTTTGTTTTGTAGCAGCGGGAGGAGCGTGATGTTTTTCTTTTTTTCCAGGAAATGAAAACACCAGGCCTCCATGCATTTGTCCATACTTTTGTGATTCGTTTTTCCGCCTACAAAAGTAGGGCGAAAAACAGGTTGCCCAACAAGAACTTACCCACCAAAAGTTTCATGGAGCATAAGCTCGTTGTTACCCTGACTACTGATTTCGGCACAAATGACCACTACGCGGGCGTGCTCAAAGGCGCGTTGTTGCGGGCCTCTCCGCATGCTGTGTTGATTGACATCTCGCACGCAGTCAAGGCGTTCGACATCGTGCAGGCCGCGCTCATTGTCCAAAATGCTTATCCGGAATTCCCTGAAAACACGATCCACATCGTTGGAGTCAACTGTGTCTACGCCACCGATTTTCGTTTTTTGGCGGTACGCGCCAGCGGTCATTTTTTTCTGGCCCCCGACAATGGCCTGCTCGCCCTCCTGTTCGAGCACCTGCCCGAAGCCGATGTGCGCGTGCTGGCCGACCCCTACCCGGCACATTTTCCCGGCAAGTCCGCCTTCGCCGATGCTGTCGCGCATTTGGCCGAAGGCAAACCATTCGAGGAGATGGGCCTGCCTGCTGGCAATTTGGTTGAGCGTATCGGGCTGCGGCCAGTCATCACGCCGACACGTATCCGGGGTACGGTTATCCACATCGACAATTTTGACAATGTTCTCGTCAATATACGCCGCGAAACACTCGAAAACGCCACAAAAGGCCGTTCGTTCTCGCTGTTTTTCAAACGAAACGACCCGATCACTACCCTATCGAACAACTACTGCGATGTACCCGTGGGCGAATCGCTTTGCCTCTTCAACAGTGCAGGCCTACTCGAGATAGCCGTAAACATGGGTCGGGCCGCCACCCTTTTGGGGCTGAAACTCGAAGACGTGGTAGAGGTGGTTTTTGACGAATAGCCCAAGAGACAAGGCTTGCGATTTACCGAATTTCACCCACTTTTGCAGGCACAATAAAAACCATGCAACTGCTACTTCGAAACGTTCGGATCTGCTCCGAAAAAGAAACCACTGCCCCGACAGATATTCGAGTTGGAGGCGGTTATATTCTTGCCGTTGGCAAAAACCTGCCGACGGAGCCTGGCGTACGGGAAATCCATTTTGAACAACAAGCATACGCTTCGCCGGGCTGGATGGACGTGGGCGCCCTGTCGGGCGAACCCGGCTACGAACATCGGGAGGACCTTCGCTCGCTGGCCGCCGCCGCCGCTGCGGGCGGTTTTACCGCTCTGGCACCCATGCCCAATACGTTGCCGGTGGCCGATTCCAAATCGGGCATTGCCTATCTACTCAGCAAAACCGCTGGCGATGCCGTTCGTTTTTTCCCTATCGGGGCCTTGTCGGTGGGAGCAGCGGGCAAGGACATGGCAGAACTTTACGATATGCACGCAACTGGCGCCGTGGCTTTTTCCGACGGGCCACACCCCGTGCAGGATGCCGGGTTACTGCTACGCGCATTGCAGTATGCACAGGCGTTTGACGGGCTGGTTTTCGACTGGCCCCACCACAAGGGCATTGCCGGTGGAGGTATGGTACACGAAGGATTTGTGAGCACACGCCTGGGCATGAAGGCCATCCCGGCCCTGGCCGAAGAGGTGTCGGTACAGCGCGACCTCAGTCTGCTGGAGTACGCGGGCGGACGTTTGCACTTGCATTTATTGTCTACTAAAAAAGGTGTTGAAATGGTGCGGGCTGCCAAGGCTGCCGGGCAACCAGTAACAGCATCCGTGGCGATAGCCAACTTGTGTTTTACCGATGACAACCTGGCCGAGTTCGACAGCCAATGGAAGGTGTTACCACCGCTGCGCAGCGCGGAACACCAGGAGGCCCTGCTGGAAGGTATAGCCGACGGCACCATAGATTTTCTGTGCACTAATCATGCACCATGGGACCCGGAGGCGAAAAATCTCGAGTTCCCCTACGCTGAGTTCGGAATGATCGGGTTGGAAACGGCCTTTGCGCTGTGCAGCACTTTTTTGGAGAAAAAACTTTCTCTGCACGATCTCGTACGCCTGTGGGCCGTCGGCCCGCGCCATGTACTGGGTCTGCCCGTGCCGGAAATAAAGCCTGGTGCTCCTGCGGAAATCACGCTGCTGGCCCCCGATATGCCGTGGACATTCACGACACCAGACATTCGCTCCCGGTCAGTGAACACGCCGTTTGTCGGGCAGGCATTCCGGGGCAAGGTGCTGGGTATCGTTCGCGGAGAGCAGGTTGTAGGGCTGGTGTAGCCCTTGATGTTTTCAGGGATACTATGACTGCTAATTTCATTATAGTTGGTATTTGAAGTGTCCGTGGCGAATACATCGCTCCGTAGTTCCCTTCAGGACACAAGCAGTACAAGTAAAATTGCCCTATCTTTGCACACCCGATACCGTTTTTGCCCAAACACATTGCCAAGACGAGCCGCTTGGCCGGTACGGTAAACACATATGACAAACGTAATCCAGTTGTTGCCCGAAAACGTTGCCAATCAGATCGCCGCGGGGGAAGTGGTACAACGCCCCTCCTCCGTTGTGAAGGAACTGATGGAAAACGCAATAGATGCCGGGGCTACGCATATAAAACTTATCCTCCGCGATGCCGGCAAAACACTCGTCCAAGTAGTGGACGACGGCTGTGGTATGTCGGAAACCGATGCCCGGATGTGTTTCGAACGACATGCTACGTCCAAAATCCGCGAAGCACGCGACCTGTTCGAGATACGCACCATGGGCTTCCGCGGCGAAGCTATGGCTTCCATAGCCGCCGTGGCACAAGTGGAAATGCGCACCCGTCGCGCAGTGGACGAATTGGGCACCCGTGTTGTGGTGGAGGACTCGGCTGTAAAAATCCACGAACCCTGCCAGGCTCCGTCCGGCACGAGTATTTCTGTCAAAAATCTGTTTTTCAACGTCCCCGCCCGCCGTAACTTCCTCAAGGGCGACCCCGTGGAAATGCGCCACATGCTTGACGAGTTCCAGCGCATCGCAGTGGCCAATCCTGACCTGTTCTTTTCCTTGCACCACAATGACCAGGAATTGTTTCACCTGCCGCCAGGCAACTTGCGGCAGCGTATCGTCAAGGTTTTCGGCGAAGCCGCCAACAAAAAACTCGTACCTGTACATGAGGAAACGGATATCCTGAAGATCAGCGGCTTCGTGGGCAAGCCCGATTATTTTAAAAAATCAAGGGGTGAGCAGTTGTTTTTTGTAAACGGGCGCTTCATCAAAAGCAGCTACCTGCACCACGCCGTAGTTGGCGCTTTCGAGGAAATGCTGCCTCCGGATACCTACCCGCTGTATGTGCTTTTTCTGGAAATAGCGCCCAGTCGTATTGACATAAACGTACACCCGACCAAGCAGGAGATTAAGTTTGACGACGAGAAATTGGTGTACAACTACCTGAAAGTCACTGTGCGCCACGCCTTGGGCGCGTACAGTGTTACACCCACTCTCGACTTCGAACAGGAACCGGCATTCCAGGCCAGTTCCGGCGGTTCTTCCCAACCGCACCAATCCGGTCAGCGTGCCGGCTCCGTGCGCGACTACCCGCCGAAATCCCAAGGCGACCGCTCCGACGACAACCTGCGCAACTGGCAGCGCCTGTATGAAGGCCTCGACCTGCTGGACCCAAAGAATAACCCCGATAGCGAGACCCAGCCCAGTATCTTTCCCTCGGAGGCATCTGCGGACGAGGTGCCCAGCGGCGGTTTTGACCTGCGCCCCAGCGCCGAATCCTCATCGCTCGACGATGAGAGCGGCTCGTTTTCAAAAGGCCAAAAAGAACCATACCAGATTCACGGACAGTACATCGTCAGCCAGATCAAGTCTGGTTTTATACTCGTTGACCAACAGGCAGCCAGTGAACGTATCCTTTATGAACGTTACCTCGAGGCGCTGCGCCAACAACCTGTAACCACCCAACAGGCTCTTTTTCCCAAAAATATTGAGCTGCCGCCCGCCGATGCTGCCCTGCTCCGTGCGGTACTTCCGGACGTGAATCGTTTGGGTTTTGACATCTCTGAGTTCGGCGGCGACGCATTCATCATTCATGGTAGCCCCTCGGATATGGGCGCAGGCCTTACCGAGGAAATCCTGCTCGAACGCCTGCTCGCCCAGTACAAAAACAACCTCGAGCTCGACCTTGGCACCCACGAAAGCCTCGCCCGGGCTATGGCACGCAGCGCCGCCCTCAAACGAGGTCATCCGCTCAACGCCACAGAGATGCAAGACCTGATTGACCAACTTTTTGCCTGCCCGTCTCCCTACCGCAGTCCCTCCGGTAGAACTTGTTTTATTACCTTTGAGCTGGACGAACTGCAGAAACGGTTCTCAAATTAACGGACATGAATTTTCAGTTTTATCAACCCTTTACCGGTGTCGTTCGGCACCTCATCATCCTGAACGTGCTGGTTTTCATCGGGTCGTATGTGGCCTTGGGTTCCGAAACGTGGAACGAAACCGAACGAATGTACTCCAGCCTTGGCCGCCTGTGGCTCGCCGTGTACCTGCCCGGCTCGGAACATTTCAGACCGTTTCAGCTCGTCACGCACATGTTCATGCACGGCGACCTCGGGCACCTGTTTTTCAACATGCTCTCGTTGTTTTTCTTTGGACCGATGGTTGAAATGACTTGGGGGCACCGCCGATTTTTGTTCTACTACCTCTTTTGCGGTTTTGGCGCGTTGGCCCTGCATATCGGCGTCCAATGGTGGGAACTGCAGCAGATGGGCATCGAACCGACCTCGTTCAACGGGGCTATGCTGGGCGCTTCAGGCGCTATTTTCGGTATTTATGTAGCGTTTGGTTACCTGTTCCCAAATCAAATCATCAGCTTGCTGTTTCCGCCCATCTCCATGAAGGCCAAGTATTTTGTCACCATCATGGCCGTACTGGAGCTCTTCTACGGTGTACGCGGCTATTCCACCGGAGTGGCGCACTTTGCCCACCTGGGCGGAGCCTTGTTTGGCTTTTTGCTGATCCTGTTTTGGTATCGGGGAAAACTGCGATAGCGAGAACAACCTGCACAGGAGACCCGGAAGAGCAAAAACTTTGGATTTCGCATAGTTTTTTCACAAAACGATATACTTGTATGAAAAAAAGTCTCCTTCTGCTTGTGTCGACTCTGCTTGGGGCTGCAGCTCTTGTGGCCCAAAGTGCCTCCGACATTGTGGTGCCGATAACCGTCACCACAACCAATAACCCGGCCTCCATCACCCTGGCTTTTCCGGCAGTAACGGGTGCCACAGCCACCTTCGTCGGCCGGAAACTCGTGAACGAAACAGCCTGGAGCGTCCTTTCCCTGCCAGCCAATGCCACGACGTTTACGGACAATAGCGTGATCGCCGGCATCGGTTTCGAGTATATCGTAGTGAAAGCGACCTCCGTAGTGCCTACCCAGCGTATCGGTTTGGTGTACGCCGGCATTGAGGTGCTGCCCAACACCTACCGAGGAAAAACCATCCTTGTGGTGGACAACACACTGTCTGCCCCCCTCGCAGTCGAACTCGACCGGTATGTGCAAGACCTGCGCGGCGATGGCTGGCAGGTATTGCGCCACGACATTGACGTGGCTACCAGCACTGTACCATCGGTGAAGGCCCTGCTCCGGGCCGACTACGAAAGTGACTCGACAAGTATTGTGAGCGCCTTGTTGTTTGGCAATATCCCCGTGCCATACTCCGGTTTAATAGCGCCCGATGGGCACACGCCTGACCACCTTGGTGCCTGGCCCACTGATTATTATTATGGTGACATGAACGAGACGGTGTGGACGGATAATACTGTGAACAATATTGGCGCTGCCCGCGCAGCCAACCGGAATGTACCCGGCGACGGCAAGTTCGACCAGAGCCTTACCCAGACGTTGCCTGAATTGGTGGTCAGCCGGGTGGATTTTTCCAACCTGACTACGGGCTGGGGCATGTCACAAACGGAACTTTACCGGCGGTACCTGAACAAAAACCACGCTTTCCGCACCGGCGCGTACAAGCCCGACAACAAAACCATCGTGGACGACAACTTTGGCTACTTCGGCGGCGAGGCGTTTTCCCAAAACGGCTACCGCAATGGCTATGCCTTGACGGGGCCCAACTCCGTACAGCAGGGCGATTTTATTACTAACACCAAAAACCAGAGTTTCCTGTTCGGGCATGGCTGCGGCCCCGGATCATACACGAGCGCCAACGGTGTGGGTAACTCCGCCAATTTTCAGTCGGACAGTGTGAACGTGGTTTTCTCCATGCTTTTTGGCAGCTATTTCGGCGACTGGGACTCGGAAAACAACCCGTTCATGCCCAGTGCGCTGGCCTCCAAAGGAGGCATCCTGACCTGTTCCTGGGCGGGCCGCCCTAACTGGCACTACCACCACATGGGCCTCGGCGAACCGATCTCGACCAGCGCCTATTGGGTGTGGTTAAACAGTTTTTTGGGCAACGCCCGCGTGTACCCACCCAGCTCCAGTGACGAACTGATCCATGTAGGCTTGTTGGGCGATCCTACGTTGCGGGCACATGCTGTGCGCCCGGCGCAAAACCTCGTCGCTACGGCTTCCTGCGAAACTATCGGCCTATCCTGGACGGCTTCGCCTGATGCCCAACTCGGTCATTTGGTCTACTGGGCACCGCACCCCGACAGCGCGTACATCATCATCGGCGGCACGCAAGCACCCGGGACCACCTATGTGGACTCCTTCCCGGTTGATGGTGAAAACTACTATCAGGTGAAGGCTTTCAAATTGGAAACAGTGCCCACCGGCTCGTACTACAACCAGAGTATCGGCATTGGTTCTTCGGCCATGTTCGGCACAGATCCGTTCACTGCGGAAGCAAACGTCAACCATGTTTCCTGCAATGGAGCTGGCGACGGTGCAATATTGCTCATCATCAACGGCGGCAGCGGCCTGACCTACATGTGGTCAACCGGTGCCACAACTGCTGATCTAAGTGATCTGGATGCAGGTACATATACGGTCACGATCACCGATATGCAAGGATGTTCGGCTGTTGTGGAAGGGACGATTGACGAACCGGAAGAACTTGGAATCGGTGCCATGGTAACCAACGTTTCCTGCTTTGGCCGGAGCGATGGCAGTATGGCCATTGATGTCAACGGCGGTGTGCTGCCGTATTCCTATGAATGGTCCACCGGCAGTACCGATCAAAACCTGTCGGGCCTGGCCGCTGGCACCTACACCGCTACTGTTACCGATGGAAACGGCTGTCTCGGCATTTCTACTGACGAAGTGACCCAACCAACGGTACTCCAACTATCGCTTACCGCCGCCAATGCCGACTGCAACGGTGCCTCCACGGGTGGCATCCTGTCCACCACATCAGGCGGCACACCCAGTTATGATTTCGCATGGTCCACCGGCGATACAGGCGAGCACCTAGTTGGTGTGCCTGCCGGTACATACACCTTGACACTCACGGACTCGAACGGCTGTACCCAATCTGCCAGTTCTAGTGTGGGCGAACCCTCGGCGATTATCGCCAGCGCTACCACAACAGCAGCCGGTTGCGCCGGAGCCACCAACGGCAGTATCTCGGTTATGGTCAGCGGCGGCAATCCGGGCTATATGTATTCCTGGTCAAACGGCCCCTCCACGCCCAATCAGTCCAATGTCGCTTCCGGAACCTATACGCTTACAATCACCGATGGATCGGGCTGCGCCAGCACGATTTCGGCCACAGTGGGCCAAAACTCCACCTTGATGACATCTGCAACAGCAACACCGGCGGACTGTTTCGGCGAACCCACTGGATCAGCCTCTGCGCAAGCCAGTGGGGGCACTCCTGGTTACACGTTCCGATGGTCGAACGGGGCCATGGCGGCGGCAATTAGCGACTTGTTTCCTTCCACATACACCGTGACCGTGACAGACAACGTAGGTTGTACACAGGCCACCACGGTCGTAGTCGCACAGCCGGCGCAACTGCTGGCCGGAGGCGTTTGGACGGCACTGCCCTGCTCCACTACGGTCGGTACGGTCGTATTGACCGTTTCCGGCGGCACGCCGGGATATATGTATTTGTGGTCGAACAACATGACAACTAAAAATCTGGAAAACATCGCCCCAGGTGTGTACACAGTGACGGCCACCGATGCGAACGGTTGTACGGTGGTTAGCTCCAATCTTGTGGTGCAGCCGCCCGCGCCGCTCAAGCTGATTTCAGATTTTGAACAAAACTCGTGCCCGGGCGTGATGCCCGTATTGGGTAACCTGTATCTAGAGGTAACGGGCGGCACGGGCGGCTACACGTTTTTGTGGTCCAACGGATCAACGGATCAAATCCTGTTGGACGTTCCTGCCGGGCCGTACACGGTGACCGTTACCGATGGTGCCGGCTGCACAGCCGTGCGCGAAAACACGTTATTTTTTTACATTCAACCCTGGAATACAAGCACGTCCGTCACGAGTGTGTCCTGCAACGGCGGCAACAACGGCTCTGTGGCACTTTCCGTCGCTGGTTCTGTCGGCCCGATGTACACCTATTTGTGGAGCAATAATGCCACTGTGAAAAACTTGAACAACGTACCCGCAGGCATTTATACGGTTACGATCACCGACGAGATCGGCTGCACACGCACGGAAACCGCTTTGGTCGGCCAGCCCGATGTGCTGGCGGCTTCGGTCAATACTTCTGCTCCGGTCACCTGCCCGGGCCGCAGCGACGGGCAGGCCAGCATGATCGTCGGTGGCGGCACACCGGGTTACACCTACCTGTGGTCGAACGGTGGAACAGGTTTGCAAGACGCCAACTTGCCCGCGGGCCAAAACAGTTTCACGGCTACGGATGCCAGCGGTTGTAAAACGACGGCCACTGTGACTATTGACGAACCTACACCGCCGGTGGTGAGTATCGCCGGTGCCGATACTGCTTGTGTGGGCGGCACCATACTGTACAGCCTGCCGGGCACACTGGCGGGTTTCCAGTGGATGGTATCGGCCAACGGGACGATCTCCCAGGGACAAGGTGCTGCACAAGTTGAAGTTATTTGGCAAACGCCGGGAGCAGGCACCGTTTCGGCGGACTATACCTGGAGTGCAAACAATTGCCCGGACGACGCTTCCCGTAACGTGGCCGTAAAAGTCTGCGTCGGTACCGAGGAGCCGACCCTGCCGGGTGTGCGTGTGCTGCCCAACCCGTTTGGTGCGCACCTGAGTGTGGTCTTTGACAGGCCAGTGCAGCCGGGTTCGCGCCTGCGTTTACTGGATGCTCACGGCAAACTGCTCGTTGAGCAAACCGTTCTCTCAGAAATATCCCGTCTGGAAACCAATCATTTGCCCGCAGGTACCTATGTGTTGCAGGTGATAGAAAACGGTGCGGTCGGAGTTTGGAAGGTGGTGAAAATAGAATAGCCCTGGCTTTTGGCTTTTGGAAAAAATGAGTGGGGTAATGGTTGTCGCCATCGCCCCACTTTTTTTGGCCACTACGCTTGTACGTGCCTCGGCACTTAGTTTATTCAAAAAACTGTTTTGCGCAGAGAGGCGGTTTGAACCACACGGTTTCATTACTTTTGCCGCTCTTTTGCCCAAAACCCTCAAAATCGAGACAATCGAATCAATACGTTCACCTATATCAAGACAAAATGAGTTCCTTGGTTTACCTACTTCCTTTGTTCGGCGTAGCCGGACTTTTGTACATGGCTGTTTTGCAGGCTTGGGTTAAAAAGCAAGATGCTGGCGACGAAAAGATGCGTGCTATTGCCTCCCACATCGCCGACGGTGCCATGGCCTTTTTGAAGGCTGAATACCGTGTTTTGGCGATTTTCGTGGTAGTTGCGGGCCTTTTGCTGGGCTGGCAAAGCATGCTGGTCACCACAAGCCATCCGCTCATCGTGGCATCGTTCGTTATCGGTGCCGCCTTTTCGGTGTTGGCTGGCTACACAGGTATGCGCATTGCTACCAAAGCTAATGTGCGTACCACGCAGGCTGCCCGAACCAGTCTGGCCAAAGCCCTGAAAGTGTCGTTCAACGGCGGCTCGGTCATGGGCCTCGGTGTCGCTGGCCTGGCTGTTTTAGGCCTCAGCGCGTTGTTTGCCATTTTCTTCAACTATTTTATGGACGGAACCTACGGGCCTGACGGCTGGCACAGCATGTCGCGTGTGTTGGAGGTACTGGCCGGTTTTTCGCTCGGTGCTGAGTCCATCGCGTTGTTTGCCCGCGTAGGCGGTGGTATTTACACCAAGGCTGCCGACGTGGGTGCCGACCTGGTAGGCAAAGTGGAAGCCGGTATCCCGGAAGACGACCCGCGCAACCCCGCCACGATCGCCGACAATGTGGGCGACAACGTAGGCGACGTAGCCGGTATGGGCGCCGACTTGTTCGGTTCCTATGTGGCCACCATGCTCGCAGCCATGGTTTTGGGCAACTCGGTCATCCGTGATTCCGGCGGCATCACAGACGATTTTGGCGGTATTGGCCCCATCCTGCTCCCGATCATGATCGCTGGCTTGGGCGTGATTTTTTCCATGATAGGCATGAACCTCGTGCGCGTGAAAGACAACGCCGAGGCCAACTCCGATACTGTGCAGGGCGCGCTCAACCTCGGAAACTGGGCCAGTATCATCATTACCGGCATCGCTTGCTACCCGGTTATCCACTGGATGCTGCCGGAAACCATGACGATGAACTTTTTCGGTGCCGGTGCCCGGATAATCAGCAATACCAATGTGTTTTTCGCCGTGCTGGTGGGCCTAACTGTTGGTGCCCTCATTTCCACCATCACCGAATACTATACCGGATTGGGCAAAAAGCCTGTGCTGGCAATTGTCCGTCAGTCGGGTACGGGTCACGGCACTAACGTGATAGCCGGTCTGGCCACAGGCATGATGTCCACCTGGATGCCGGTTTTGCTGTTTGCTAGTGCTATCTGGGGTGCGTACACGTTGGCCGGATTTTACGGTGTGGCCATCGCTGCTTCTGCCATGATGGCCACTACGGCCATGCAGCTGGCTATCGATGCCTTTGGCCCCATTGCTGACAATGCCGGCGGTATAGCCGAGATGAGCGAACTGCCGAAAGAAGTCCGCGAAAAAACCGACGTGCTCGACTCCGTGGGCAACACAACTGCTGCTATTGGCAAAGGCTTCGCTATCGCTTCGGCGGCTCTGACAGCCTTGGCCCTTTTCGCCGCGTATGTGGACTTCACGGGTATCCAGGGTATCAATATTTTTAAAGCCGATGTATTGGCCGCACTGTTTGTGGGTGCCATGATCCCGGTTGTGTTTTCCGCCTTAGCCATGCAAAGTGTGGGCAAGGCCGCCATGGAAATGGTCAACGAGGTGCGCCGCCAGTTTCGTGAAATACCGGGCCTGCTCGAGGGTACCGGCAAAGCCGAGTATGGCAAGTGCGTGGAAATATCCACCAAGGCCGCTTTGCGCGAAATGATGCCCCCGGGCCTCATCACCATCATCACCCCTATTGCCATTGGCTTCCTCATGGGACCGGAGGCGTTGGGCGGCTACATGGCTGGTGTAACCGTGAGCGGTGTCATGTGGGCTATCTTCCAGTCCAACGCAGGCGGTGCTTGGGACAATGCCAAGAAATCGTTTGAAAAGGGCGTTGAAATTGACGGCAAGATGTACTACAAAGGCTCCGACCCACACAAGGCCGCCGTAACTGGCGACACGGTGGGCGACCCGTTCAAGGACACTTCCGGCCCCTCGATGAATATTTTGATCAAACTGACCTGCCTCGTGGGCCTGGTGATAGCGCCCATCCTTGGCGGCTTGACTGGTACCGAAACGGGCAGTACGGCACCTGCCAAGCAGGAAGAAATCAGGCTGTCGCAGCAGGCTGCACCGCAGCAGCCTGCCACAGCACCTGTGGAGACGAAAAAGTAAGTTTGGAAATAATAGACTGTACGTGAAAAAACGCCCGCCCCGACCTGCGCAAGCCGACCGGGGCGGGCTGTTTTTTTTCGTTACAAATGTTGAAACATCAAACACAACAAGAATTAGCACACACTTTTATCACCGTGTCCGCATTACTTTCGTAAGCCTCTGTGATACTTTTTTTCCAGTACGCAAGGCAGAAACTATCTTCGGTTTTCCGTGTTCCCATAAGTACGCAAGCAGAAACCCTACCAACCAGAAACCTACTACCCTGGCATGAGCCTCGACACGATCAAACAGCCCATAGCTGCCGAACTGGATATTTTTGAAAAACACTTTCGGGATTCCATGCGCAGTCATGTCCCGTTGTTGGACAAAATAACCTGGTACATCGTGCAGCGCAAGGGCAAGCAAGTACGCCCCATGCTGGTGCTGCTCAGCGCCCGGATGTTCGGCCCCATCACCGAAGCATCCTACACCGCCGCCTCCCTCGTTGAAATCCTGCACACCGCTACGCTCGTACACGATGACGTAGTGGACGATGCCTACGAGCGCCGGGGCTTTTTTTCCATAAACGCCCTTTGGAAAAATAAAATAGCCGTGCTTGTCGGTGATTTTCTGCTCTCTCAAGGTCTGTTGCTCAGCGTGCGCCAGCAACAGTTCCACCTGCTCGAAATTGTGAGCAGGGCCGTGAAGGAAATGGCCGAAGGCGAGTTGCTGCAAATGGAAAAGGCTCGCCGATTGGACATCCAGGAGAGTATCTACTACGACATCATCCGCCAAAAAACCGCCTCACTCATTGCTGCTGCATGTAGCGCAGGTGCCGCCAGTACGGCTACCGACCGTGCTGACGAAGAAAAAATGCGCCTCTTTGGCGAAAAGACCGGCATTGCCTTTCAAATCCGTGATGATCTGTTCGATTTTGGCACCGACGACGTGGGCAAGCCGCTCGGGATTGATATCAAAGAGAAAAAAATGACCCTGCCGCTCATCTACGCGTTGGGGCAGTCGGATCGCCCTACCCGGCGGCATATCATCAATTTGGTGAAAAACGAAAGCCACAAGTCCGAAAAAGTGGCCGAGGTAATCCAGTTCGTTCGGCAAAGCGGCGGGCTTGAGTACGCTCGCCAGGCCATGCACCGTTACCGGCAGGAAGCACTCGACTTGCTGCACACCGTGCCCGAAAGTCCGGCCCGGCAAGCCCTGGGTGACCTGCTGCTGTTCGTGACTGAACGGGAAAAGTGATCTGTTAGAGCGTGTCTAAATTTTAAACACGCTCTTATTCCTGAAAAAAATACTGCTCCGCTCGTTTCGCCAGTTTGGCGGCAGTGGCCTCATCGTCGGCGTACTTGCTGTGCAGGTAGTCGGCAAAAATCTTGTCGAGCCGGTCGAACTGGCTGGCCTCGATGCCGTGTACAAACGCCCGATCGCTATAGGTGCGGCGTTTCGGGATCAGTTGGAACGCTTCGGGAAAAATTTGCCGGAGGCGCAGGTTGGAAATTTCCAGCGTCTGTTCGGGGCGGATATCGTTGAACTGGAGGGAAATCATGGCCTCTCGGGAGTCGTTTTGCGAGCCGAATTCTGCAAGCGCCGCTTCAATGTCGGCCACCGGATGCTCGTGGCAGGCATCCTGACTCCAGCGCAGCCACAGGCGGGCGGGCAAGGACTCGAAGGCGACGGAGCAGGTGCCGTCCGAACCGATGTCCAGCAGTAGAAAACCTTTTTCGGTCCCGATTTCGGTGTCGCTCAGGCGCTCGGTGCTGCCGGCGTACCAGGCGTTGGGGTGGAGGTTTATTTTTTGGCAATTGTGCCAGTGACCAAGGGCGATGTACTGGAAATCAGTCAGTTTCGCCTCGAATTCCGCAGGAAAAACCTGCTCGCCGTACTCCTCCATGAGGAAACGTTTGCCGAGCGAGGTGTGCAGGAGCAGCACGTTAAACCGGCCCGGCACGGGCTGCATGCGTTCCAATTCCTGGTGCAGCAGCCGGTCATCATTGATGTGCGGCACGCCGTGTACTACCGCGTCGCCGAGGTCGAATTTTTCCCAGGTGTCGCCAAAAACCGGGTAAACGCAATCGAGGCTGCGCAGTGCCCGCAGGATGGGGCTGTTGTAAATCGTTTTTGGCGTTTCGTGGTTGCCAGCGATGATGGCAATGGGGATACGGGCATCGCACAGGCGGCGGAGCTGCTCGAGGCCAAACGTGAGCGCCCGGTTGGAGGGGCTGGGCCGGTGGAAAAAATCGCCGCTGTGGACGACCACATCGGGCCGGATTTCCAAAATCCGTTCAACTACGCGCTCAAACGCGTCGTACACGTCCTGTTCGCGGGCGTTCACACCGGAGTCGGTGACGCGGTCGAAGGCCTGGAAACCGAGGTGGGTGTCGGAGAAGTGGAGGATGCGCATGGGAAGGCGGGCAGGATGCGGCGCAGCTGAGTGACCATGCCGTTTTTTTTTGGGACAAATCTACTTTTTGGGCAACAAACCTAACAGTTTTTTGGCGGCACGGTGCTTAGAAATTTGAGCGCTGGTCTTTGAAAATCGCCACACAGTATCTGATCAGCGAGCTACGACACTCGGCCAAACAAGTACGGCAAAAGGGAATCACATCCCAAAGTACCGGCGTTTTGAATGCCCGATCGAGGCGTATTCGGATTGCATACCTACCGCAGTTCCCCCGGCACCACCGAAACCTGCTTCAGCCCGCCATCGCGCAGCACCCACAGGCTTACAGACCGACCGATACTGCTCTCATCCAGCGCTTTGTGCAAGGCATCAATGGAGTCCATGGGTTTGCCCTCAAATTGTACGATCACGTCGCCCGCACGCAGATCAGCCTGGGCAGCGGGGCCACCGGGTTCGAGGCTTTGTATCTGAATACCGCCTTTGGTGTCGAGTTGCAAAGTGGCCAGCCATTTTGGCGGGAGGGGCACACTCTGGGCGCCGATGCCAATGAAGCCCCGGCGAACGCGGCCTTCTAGTATCAGCTTGCCCACCACATACTTGGCCAGGTCGGAAGCAACGGCAAAACACAGCCCCTGAGCGGGCAGAATGACTGCAGTGTTTACCCCGATGACGAAACCGTGCGAATCTACCAAAGGGCCACCGCTGTTGCCGGGATTTAGGGCTGCGTCGGTCTGGATAACATCATCGATGAGGCGGCCACTCTGGCTGCGCAACGTGCGGCCAAGAGCGCTGACAACCCCCGCTGTCACGGAATACTGGAACCCGAAGGGATTGCCGATGGCGATGGCTATTTGACCGACTTGCAGGTTGCGGCTTTCGCCAAAGGTCATGGTGGCGAGGTTGTCACCGTCCACCTTGACTACAGCAAGGTCCGTGGCAGGGTCATCGCCCACCACACGAGCCTGAAATGTGCGCCCGTCCTGCAACATCCCCTCGATGCGCTCGGCCCCGCTGACGACGTGGCTGTTGGTCACCACAAACCCGTCGGTGCTGATGATGAAGCCGCTGCCCGTGCCTGCTGCATTTTGCGGTGCCTTTTGCCGGTTGCCGGTTTGTTTTTTTTCTACTTTCAGGTGCACAACGGCATTGCTGGTGCGCTGGGCTACACCGACTACGGTGCGGGAATAGGCATCGAGCAGGGCACCGTCGTCGGGGCGACGGGTATCGGTGATGCCTTCTGAATTGACTTGTTGTTGGGACATGGCGTGGTACGTTGTCGGGCACGGGGCAGGGTGTAAGACAACAAAAGTGTGCCAAGGAGAAACAGCGCGTCAATTTGGCAGGGTGCGCTTAAACCCTACCCACGCCAATTACCCGGCGGCGGCCCCCAGTCCCCTTGCCTGTCCGTTCTCGGCTTGGCAGCCTTTCCCGTACTGAAGTGGCGCAGGTTGTACGTGAACGAGAGCATGACAAACCGTTGCAACGCGTTGGTTTGCAGGTCTTCGATGTACGATTCGGTAATCGTGCGGCTGATGCTGCGGTTTTGGCCGAGCAGGTCGTTGACGGCAAGGGCGATCTCACCCCGCTCGTTTTTAAACACCTTTTTGCCGATGGCAAGGTGCCAGAGCCAGAAATTTTGGTTGAACCCGTCAGACAAGCCGGAATTCAACGTGTGCGACACATCGGTGCGCAACACAAAACCTTCGGCAACGATCCAGTTGAACTTAAGCCTGGAGTTTTGGCTGAAATACTCGGCGTTACTGGCGGTTTGCAAGGTGTTGCTCACGGTGTTGTAACTGGGCCTGGCTGACAACGTAAAGTCCACGCGCTCGCTGATATTACTGGCGAAGGTAAGCCCAAAGCCAGCCGTGTGGTTGTCGGCAAGGTTTTCTACATCGTTGACGAGGCCGGGCGTACGGATAAAATTGTACGACAAGTCCAGGTTAATATTGGTCTTGATGCCCTTGATCGGCTGGCCATACGACACGAACGTACGGGCGGTCCAGTACCCGTTCAGGTTGACGGGCTGCGAGATACGAGCACCTCGCGGCACCTTGTATTGGTCGAGGATAGGGTGATCGCTGGTGGCCAGATAGGTGGCGTTAGCGATGTAATTGTTGGTCATGCCGCCATTGATCATGGCAAAAAACGTGCTCCCCCGGTCGGGATTAGAGCCTTGGTAGCGTAGAAACAGGTTTTGCTGAAACGTTTGTTTCAGGTTGGGATTTCCGACGCTCAGCTGCAGCGGGTTGGAGTTGTTGAGCACGTCCTGCAATTGATCTACTGAGGGCAGCTGGGTGCTGGAGCGGTAGTTAAAACGGATGTTGCGGTTGCGGTCTACGTTGTAGCGCAGCATGGCCGAAGGCAGCACGTTGAAAAACGTTTGGTCAATCGTACCCGGCTGAGGAAATGTCTTTTGATTGGCGAGGTCGGCCCACTGCACATTGGTGCGGAAGTTGATGTTCAGGTCGCGGCCTTTGCTGTAGTTGTAGCCCGCCCCGGTTTGGTGCGTGACATAGTCATTGGAAAAAACATTGCTCAACGGCTCGTTGATTTGGGTGTAATCCTGATCGGGGTTAAAAAAATCGTAGGTATACTTGTCCGAGGCTTCCTGTTGAAAACTGAGGCGGTAGTTGAACAGAAGTTGAGCGTTTTCCGTCAGCGGCTCGGTGTACTCAGCGTTGCCGGCGACATTCCAGCTGTGTATGTCGAGGCTTGATTGCTGATCCAGGTTGGTACTTCTGGGCGGGCCGATGAAATACTCATCGGCAGACTGGAGCAGGCTTGTACCGTTCTTGGGTGCATAACCGGAGCTCATATTGAGCGAAAGCGTGCGGCCTTTTTTGGTCAGGCGATGCCGCCAAAGCAGGTCGGTGTTGAGGTTGAGGCCCGTCAGATCGGAGAAGTAGGTGTTGTCGGTTTTGCTGAGCAGGTTGGTATCGAACAGCGTCTGGCCCAGTGTGGCGGAGCTGCCATCGTTGATTTGGGCACTGAGGCGTGGGCGGAGTATGAACGTGTTCATGCTGTCCAACTTGAACTCGATGCGGGCATTGAAGCGGTGGTTGGTATTGTCAGACCGGGTGTTGTTTTCTTCGTCGTAGAGTTCAGCCAAGCCGCCGTTGTTGTTCAAAAACTGGCGGTAGGTGGTAGATTCTGACTGTGCGTTGCTGTTATTGAAAAAATAGCTGGCGCTCACATCGGTCTTGTCGCCCCACTTGTCGGAATAATTGAGGCCGACCGCTGTAGTAACGGCAATACCGCCTTGGGGGCGCACGAGGAAATCTCCACCACCGCCACCCATACTGCCGCCGCCTTGCCGGCCGCCGCCGCCACGTCCGCCCATACCGCCGCCGCGCCCGCCGTTGCCCATGACACCAAGCAGGTCGTCGGCAGAAAAATTTTGAACGTTAATGTTATTGGTCATCCCGATGAGGGAGATACGGCGGTCGCCGTCGAAGTAGTTGATATTGCCGCCGCCCTGATACTTGTCATCGTATCCGTATCCGGCATACATTTTTCCAAACTGTCCGCTGCGCATATCCGCTTTGGTGACGATATTGATGGTCTTGGTTGTG
>JBJXEZ010000122.1:0-4863 GCA_046153695.1 Saprospiraceae bacterium | reverse complement strand
CCTCATCCACCCCTACCCCAACCCCGTCTCTGACATCCTGTATATCCGGGTCGAGGGCGGCGAGCCGCTGCACTTGCGCTTGCACGATACCTACGGGCACCTGGCCACCGAGCTCCAGTTTCCGTGCGCCATGGAACCGTATTGTCCTTGGGAGAACCCCTTACAACTGCCCGTACGCCACTTGCCAGCGGGGATGTATTTCCTGGAGGTCGTCGCGAAGGAAAACGGGGGGTCGGTGGTGCGGAAGGTGGTGGTAAATCATTGATCCGCTCACTTCACCCCCCATCCATTCGGCCAACCGCCTTCCGGGCCGACAAACGCAAGCCGCCCCTCGGCATCCTCAGCCAGGAGGATCATACCCTGCGATTCGATGCCGCGCATCATGCGCGGGGCCAGGTTGGCCAGCACAATCACTTGTCGGCCCACAATATCTTCGGGCTGAAAATGCTGAGCTATACCCGACACAATGGTGCGTTTTTCAAAACCAAGATCAACGGTGAGTTTCAATAACTTGTCGGCCTTTTCCACTTTGGTTGCTTCGAGTATGGTGCCCGTGCGGATGTCCAGCCGGGCGAAATCATCGTACTGGATTTCTTCCTTCACGGATGGGTGGGCGGCAATCGTGGCAGCGGCGACGGGCTGTGCAGTGGCTGGCTGGTTGGCTTGCAACTTGGCCGCCTGCGCCGCGATGACTTCGTCGGGTATGCGGGTAAACAGGTGCTCGGCAGCGTTGAGTGCGTGGTTGGGCCGCACAACGGGGTTGCCCTCAGCCAGTTCGTTGTGTACGTCCAGCAGGTCGTTGCCTTCGCCCAGTACGGGCAGGTTGAGCATTTGGCGCAGCCGTTGCGCGGCAAATGGCAGGAAAGGGTGCAAGGCCACCGACAGCACGGTCACATATTGCAAGGCCAGGTTGAGCACCACCTTGACAAGTTCTGGGTCGTCCTTGATGGTTTTCCACGGCTCGTTGAACTGAAGCAATGCATTGCCAGCGCTGGAAATTTCCATCAGGATGCGGAGAGCCTCCCGGAAGTTGAAGTGCTCAACCTCGCGCCCCATTTCCTCCAATTTCAGGTGCAGGCGATGCAATTCGGTGTCGTATGTACCGACCTCTTCAGCATCCCGACCGCTTTTGAACTCGCGGCTCGCGTCAATGCCAGGCACCACACCGGAGTAGTTTTTGTGCAACAAGACCAGTACGCGGTGAACGAAACCAGCGAGGTTGCCCACCAATTCAGTGTTCGTGCTTTCCTGAAAACCCTTCCACGTGAACTCGCTATCCCGTTGTTCGGGCATATTTTTGATCATGTTGTACCGCAGGTCGTCCTCACGGCCGGGCATTTCGGCCACAAACTTGTGTACCCACACCGCCCAGTTTTTGGAGGTGGAGAGTTTGTTGCCCTCGAGATTAAGGAACTGGTTGGCGGGCACGTTCACGGGCAGGATAAAGTCGCCGTGCGCTTTCAAAATGGCGGGAAAGATGAGGCAGTGGAACACGATGTTATCCTTGCCGATGAAATGAACAATCGCGGTATCCTGGTCCTTCCAGTAGGGTTCCCAGTTGGTGTGGTTGTCGAGCGCCCACTGTTTAGTGGCTGAAATGTAGCCGATCGGTGCATCGAGCCAGACGTACAGTTTTTTACCTTCCGAATGCGGTATCTCGGCGGGCACGTCCACGCCCCAATCCAGGTCGCGGGTCATGGCACGGGGCTGGAGGCCCTGATCGAGCCAGGAGTTGCACTGGCCCGTGACGTGGTTTTTCCAGGCGGCGGGGTCGTGCAGTTGTTTGCCGTCGGCTTTGCCGGTGTTGATCCACTCGCGCAGCCAGGCCTCGTGCTCGTTCAGTTTGAGGTACCAGTGGGTGGTGGGGCGCATCACCGGAGCAGCACCGCTAAGCGTAGAGCGGGGGTTGATGAGTTGAGTGGGGCTGAGCGTGGAGCCGCATTTTTCACACTGGTCACCGTAGGCATCAGGGTTGGCGCACACCGGGCAGGTGCCGATGATGTAGCGGTCGGCGAGGAACTGACCGGCCACCTCGTCGAAATACTGGTCGCTTTCTTTTTCTTCGAACTGGCCGTTTTTTAGCAGTTTTCGGAAAAAATCCTGCGAAGTCTGGTGGTGCAGCGGCTCGCTGGTGCGGTGGTAAATATCGAAGGCGATGCCGATCTTTTCGAACGTATCGCGGATACTTACATGGTACTTGTCCACGATCTCGCGCGGGGTCACGCCCTCCTTGCGGGCACGCACGGTGATAGCCGCGCCGTGCTCGTCGGAGCCACACACGAACACGACGTTTTTGCCCATGAGGCGCAGGTAACGGACGTAGATATCAGCAGGCAGGTAAGCACCGGCGAGGTGGCCGATGTGGAGCGGGCCGTTGGCGTAGGGCAGGGCAGCGGTGACGAGGTATCGTTTTTTCATCAGGGATATTTGCGTGTGGCGAATGCGGCGGCAAAAGTAGTTTTTTAGCCTTTGAAAGCGCACACATTTTCCACACGCAAACATCCTTGAGATGCTTTGGCCCTTTGGAAAACGCACATCAATAACACGGTGCGTTCTGTTTCATTTTTTTGTACAAGTCAGTGGTCTGATTGCCAATATCCCAAAAGGCTACCAAATCACCTTCAACACGGAGCATGGCAAAAAGGAATGAATGCAATAGCTGTCAAGATCGCCTCGAGGTTGTTTATTTGATTTAGAAAGGGTACACATTTTCCGGAGAAGAATCCGGGTATAGTTCTTTGAAATGTCGGAAAAGAAAAATGGAGGGGAAATTTGTATTTCTCACGCATAAATCCCCCCTTCCATGCGCCGAAGCGCCCACAAAGATATTCTTGATTTTTTGCAACAGGTTACCCCTGTGGCCGGTAGCGGTCAAATGTACAGGCGATTTTGCCTGATGTCGAGTCTGATACAGGCCTGCATACGCAACGGGCAATGTCGTTTGGAAAGACTGAGTGAATCTACGGATGCTTACCGGGCACACAAGAAATCCAGTCTGCTGCACCAAGCCAAGCGTTGGTTGAGCAACAAATGGACTGATTGGCAGACGTTTTACCTGCCTTTTGCCCGGCACTTTTTGCAGAGTTTGGGGCCAAAGGCGAGATCGTCTTTGTCATGGACGGCAGCCAGAGGGGTTCGGCCAATACTACACTAATGCTTTCGGTCTTGTGCAGGGGCTTTGCCATTCCGGTAGCCTGGGTCGTCAAAAAAGGAGAAAAAGGGCATTTCCCCGAGGAAATGCACACCGACCTGCTCAAATTGGTCGCGCCTATTTGTCCCACCGGGTGCCGCCTGGTACTTTTGGGCGACGGGGAGTTCGACGGCCTGCGCCTGCAGCAGTGGTGCGCGGACAACCATTAGTTGTTCGTCGTCAGGACATCCTCAGACCGCCTCCTGGATTTTGACAGCGAGGTTGGCCGCTTCGTCTCCATCCAGACCACCCGCAGAATTTGCTTCATTGAGGGCGCCTTACCGATGGCAAACGCCGTGTATTGGCATGAAAAAGGGCATGCAAAACCCCTTTTCCTGTTGACGAATCTGGATTTAGGCTATGAGGCTTGCCAATACTACAAGCGCCGCTTCAAGATCGAAACCCTGTTCAAGCACCTTAAGCCGGCCGGCTTTTACCTCCACAAGACCCGGCTGAAATGCCCCGAAAAACTGACAAACCTGATCATCGTGGTTGCCTTCTCTTTCGTGCTCAGTTTCTATACGGGCCTGTTCATCAAACAAAAAGAACCCCTGTCAAGCCTCGAAGTGATCGTGCGCAAAGACAGACTAAGCAAAATCACCCCAATTGCCATCGCTCAACTGGCTATAAAGAATGGCTGCGAGTGCGTCCTTATTTTCTTTTCCGACTTGTCAAAGAACTTCAATGAGGTTTTCACCAGAAAAATGTGTACCCTTTCTAAAAGAGGTGTACGAAGTTTCATTGGAGGATTATTCGTTGCGCCGCCTTGTGCATGAGGCGCATTTCTGGTCAAAGCCCCAATATGAGGAGTTCATTTTTTCTCCCATTGTTTCGTTGCCGGACAGCTCGACCTTTTTTCGGGCCTTTGACTTGGATTCTCTACTCGAAAAAGGGTATAACGTAGAGGCGCGCAAGAAATAAGTTGTGAATGCCCCGCCCCTAATAAACCACCGGCACCTTCATTTGATACAACATAAACGCCAGCATATCCGCTGCCTCCTCAAGCAGTTTGCTGGTAGGCTTGCCTGCGCCGTGGCCCGCGCTGGTTTCGATGCGGACGAGCACGGGCTTGTCCCCAGTTTGTTGTTTTTGCAGCTCGGCGGCAAACTTGAACGAGTGGGCCGGTACTACGCGGTCGTCGTGGTCGGCGGTGGTGATCATGGTAGACGGGTACGCTGCCGGTTTGGCATTGTGCAGGGGCGAGTATTTGAAAAGGCAGGGGAATTCCTCTGCATTGTCGCTGCGTCCATAGTCCA
Source organism: Saprospiraceae bacterium (assembly GCA_046153695.1). Classification (GTDB taxonomy): domain Bacteria; phylum Bacteroidota; class Bacteroidia; order Chitinophagales; family Saprospiraceae; genus M3007. The sequence goes on along the minus strand of JBJXEZ010000122.1, from coordinate 417 downwards.
CCGCCCAGGCATAGCCGATGGTGAACTTGTGGTAGCGCAGCATGTCAAGCACACCCACGCGCGGGAAACACACGCCGAACAGGTCGGGGCGCTGGGTCATACAAGCGCCAATGAGCAAGCCGCCGTTGGATCCGCCCTCCACAGCCAGACGCGGCGGCGAGGTGTATTGTTTTTCAACCAAATACTCGGCGGCGGCAATAAAGTCGTCGAACACGTTTTGCTTTTGGCACTTGGTACCGGCTTTGTGCCATTTTTCGCCGAACTCGCCGCCACCACGGATGTTAGCCACCGCGTAGATGCCGTTGTTTTCCAACAAAGCCGCCCGCGAGGCGGAAAAACCGGGCGTGACGGAAATATTGAACCCGCCATAACCGTACAGCAGCGTAGGGTTCTGGCCGTCCATGGCGATGTTCTTTT
>JBJXEZ010000120.1:0-7784 GCA_046153695.1 Saprospiraceae bacterium | reverse complement strand
CGTCCAATTTTATCCTGCCCTGCGTTATTTTTTTCGCCGTATTGCCCACATACGCCTGTAAAAAATGCCTTGGTCAGAATAAAATTGAATCGCCCTGCCATCCGAATGTTAAAATTAAACACGCTCTTAGAGTATGGGTAACTAAGTACCGGGACTGAAAATTAATAACGCTCTTAATCTTTGTACGGATCGTACATATCCGGTGCAGCCATGGCCACGCCAATAGGGCGCAAACGGTGGGTCACCTCGATAGTACCTTCATGGTATGCGAGCACCTCGTCCAATTTTTTGTAACACTCCGGGGCTTCATCAGCACCGCCGCCGCGCAACGCGATCCCTTGTTTTTTTATCCCTTTTTTGACGGAAGGCCAATTTACCACACCTTGGGTCAGGTATTGCACCTGCCCGTTTTTCCAGCGTTTTTTTCCGGCTGCCTTGGTGCGGCTCATTGCCCTGCCGGCACCGTGTACCGTAGAGTACAGGCCTTCGCGGCTGCGCCCGCTGTCCTTGCCGCGAATGATGACCGAGGTATCGCCCATCGTAGCCCCGACAAAACCATACTGTCCCGGGAACGCTGGCGTAGCCCCCTTGCGCACGACGTAGTATTTCTGCCCGTAGTGCTCTTCTTCCCAGAGGAAATTGTGGTGGTTGTGTACTTCAAAAACAGGTTTTGCACCAAGTATTTCATGCACTTTGGCTACTACTGTGTCGCGCCCGGCGTAGGCGTACTCGCCTGCGAGTTGCATGGCGGCGAGGTAATCCTGACCCAATTCGCTGGCCGAATCGAAAAGAATAGGAGGCGCATCCATACCACCCTCGGGAACATACTCGTCGAAACGCTTGCCCTTGGACAGGGCGATGAACCCTGTAGTTGTTTTGTGGCCAAAGCCGCGCGAACCGAAGTGGACACCAATCCAAAGCCAACCTTGCTCATCCTCGAAAAGATCAACGAAATGATTGCCCGAACCGACCGTGCCGAGCTGATCCATTGCCAATTTCATCATGGCGCGCTGGGGCTTGAATGCTGCCGTTGAAATGGAATCGAAAACCGAATGGTCAATCGGGTTGGGGTTTGGTCGTCCCATACCAAAGCCGATTTGTTTAAAAATAGCATCCATGACCTTGTCGGTATCCAGGTCAGCAGCACGGATATTGGTTTGGCAGGCCTTGTTTCCGCAAGCAATGTCGAATCCTACGCCGGACAGGCTGATTTTGTCCCGATAAGCCACCACGCCCCCGATGGGATGTCCGTAGCCGTAGTGCGCGTCGGCGGTTAGCGCTGCACGGTCGTCGGGACTGCTGGCACAACGGCGAATCTGCTCAATGGCGTTTGGGTCAATAATCGGCTCGCCGAAAATGGTCAGTTGCACGATGTGGCTTGATTGTGTGATTAGTAGATATCTCGCACGGTCCTTAACTGCTGCTCTCGCGGCGGTCCTGCTCCCAGTTGGTGCTGGCCAGCGCGATGATAATAAAGCCAGTCATAACCATGAGCACTTTGGCCACGATGGCAAACAACCGGCCCGGCAATTCCAAAAACTGCAAAAACGCCCATTGGGCACCCACCAATTGCAGGACCATAGCGGTGAGGCCGACTATAACCAGCAGAAGTCCGAAAACGATCCAACGTCCTTTATTTTTCATGCGAATTTTTTTTGCGAGTATACAGTGACCAAGGTCGTCATAACTTTGGGGCACCAAATTTGTTTAGAACGGCCTTATAAATCGCCACCATTTTGCCGACCACCGCCCACCACTCCTTATCCACAGTCAAACTGATCGAATGCCCGCGCGACGCGATGCAGGGGCTGCACGATTTTATTGAAACGGATGTAAAGGCGGCCTACATCAACCAGTTGTTGCGTGTGGGTTTCGACTCGCTTGACTTTGGTTCTTTCGTAAGCCCCAAGGCGATCCCACAAATGCGCGACACCGCCGAGGTGCTGGCAAAGTTAGACCTTTCGCAAACGGCTACCAAACTACTGGCCATCGTGGCAAACGAGCGCGGTGCGGAAGATGCCTGCCGTTTTCCAGAAATTGCCTACCTCGGCTACCCGTTCAGTGTGAGCGAGACGTTCCAGTTGCGCAACACCAATGCGACCATTGCTGAAAGCGTGGAGCGCACCAAGGCCATACAGGAATTGTGCGAACACTATGATAAAACGCTGGTACTTTACCTCTCCATGGGCTTTGGTAACCCTTACGGCGATCCATGGAATGCCGAGATAGTCCAAAAATGGGTGGATACGCTTGTGCCATACGGAATCCATGTCTTTTCGCTGTCCGATACGATAGGCTGCTCCAATCCGGAAAATATTTCCTACCTGTTCGGCAGCCTGATCCCCGCCTACCCGCACATCGAATTTGGAGCGCACTTGCACACCCAGCCGCACAACTGGCACGAAAAAGTTCAAGCGGCCTGGTCTGCTGGCTGTCATCGTTTCGATGGGGCTATCCGTGGTTTTGGCGGCTGCCCAATGGCCAAGGATGACCTCACAGGCAACATGGCCACCGAGAATTTGGTGCATTTTTTTGATGAAACGAATATAAACCTGGGTATCAACCGGACCGCCTTCGGCAAAAGCATGGCTATGGCACTGGAGGTTTTTCCGAACTAAACACGCTCTAAGGAACGGCGCTGGAATAAAGGTACAAATTTGGCGGCCTTGTTTTGCTGCTGTTTTCGTTGCTCGTTGGTTGTTTAGGAACCACTAAACGCCCTCCTCGTGCCTTGGCAGAAAACAAACCGGCTCCCCAAAATGGGTACTTTATTTCGTTCGCGTTCCTATGCAGATTGCTTTGCTCCAAATTTAGCTCGCGCAAACTCCACCACGATTGGCAGCACCGAAATACCGATAATGCCCAAAACCACGACCTCGAAGTTGTTTTTCACGATAGGAATTTGTCCAAAAAAGTAACCTGCGAGAGTCAGAAGCGTCACCCACAAGATGCCGCCGCCGATGCAGTAGCCTATGAAACGGCGGTATTGCATTTTTCCGACACCTGCTACAAACGGTGCAAACGTGCGCACAATAGGCACGAAACGAGCGATGACTAGCGTACGCCCGCCGTGCTTTTCATAAAATTGTTGCGTCCGTTCGATATAAGAGCGCTTTAGAAACCAGTAATCCCGGGTGAATACCTTTTCGCCGAGGAATTTTCCGAAAAAATAATTGGTGTTGTCTCCCAGTATGGCTGCTACGAATAGCAGCGGGATCAGAAGCCAAACGTTTAAAATTCCGGTTTTGGCAGTGATAGCCCCGGCTGCAAACAGCAAAGAGTCGCCGGGAAGAAATGGTGTGACTACGAGGCCCGTTTCACAAAAAATAATCAATGCGAGCAACAGGTAAGTCGTCAGCTCGTAGTCCCGCATGATCTGTTCGAGGTGTACGTCGAGGTGTCGGAGAATGTCAATAAATTGGTTCAGTAAGTCCAGCATGTGGGATCGATACTTTTGTATTTGAAAAATGATGTAGTAACAAAAGACCCTACTCCGACATAAGCACTACCGGCACTGTTTGCCGGATAACTTGCCCTGTGTGTAGCAGGCTCACTTCCAACCAAATTATGCCCCCGGCATGGCCATACGGTGCCTGAAGAGCAAAATCAAAATGGCCCTCTCCCACCCCTTCGATATTCCAGGCTGATATTTCTTGTCCCAGCAAAGTCAGAAATCGAAACGTTAAATCACCGGAAAATGGAAGCGTCAAATTCACCAGCCCACTACCCCGTAACGGATTGGGGAGTACGCGCAAACCGAGCACAGACTGCCCTGGTTCTCCGACACTGGTTGTTTGGCACTGAGCCGACAATTCGGGGCAGTACATACGCCTTGCCAGCGTACAGTCGAGCACAAAAGGGTTGGGCTTGTTTTCCTGATAGGGTGCGATGCGCAAGGATTTTATAAGTTCAACAGAATCAGCGCGGTCGAGGTCGTGCCATTGGCAGAGCGTTGGTCGTTGAAGATTAAAAAAATCGGGGTCGGCTGCCAAGGCTTCAGCCGTGTACATGGTGTAAAAATAAAACAAAGCCCGTGCTATATCACCCTTCACCGACTCTCGTGGCTCGAAGGCGGAAGCCTTGCCCTCGCTGTACAGATGGATATTTTGAGTTGGGATGCTGGAAAAAACCTGCGCTTGATAAAACCATTGCTGCGTTTGCTGGTCGGGGATTTCAGCAAAAGGCAGGTTGCCACGGGCTTCATTCACCGGGATACGGGTCGGAAAGAGGTGGTGCATGTCGCTGCGGGCATTGCCATCTGCAGCTCCCTTGGCCTGCGGGTAAGCATGCTCGGTGTTCATGCCTAACGGACTGCCGCCAAAATAGATGTACTGGGTTGGATCCTGAGTTGGGTCGAGGTAGAGCGTGTAACCGGAGTAAATGCATCGTAGGCTATCGTCATCCTTAGCCAACACTTTAGCGTAAAGCGTGTCGCGTGCATTGGCGTAGTCCAGCACAACCACAGGCTTATAGGCGGCTACCACCGCTTGATACAGATTCGACCCGTTGAGGTTAGGAAAAACCGGCGTGTAAATTTGCCCCTGCAGTGGGCCAAAAATGCCAAAGGCTAAAAAAAGAAGTGCTGCCTGACGCGCCATATTTGTACAAATTTTGGGCGCAAGGTACGGGAAGATTAGGCCAACTCGCCGCGCTGTTGCTTTTGGTATTTTTGAAAGCAAGAATCAATCGTAAAAAAAGGCGAGCCGCCTTGTTCTGCAAGGCGGCTCGGTTTTGTATTCGCAGTTGTACGGTTATTTAGTTTTTCACCTCTTCAAACTCTACATCCTGTGTGTTGCCGGAACCATTCCCGGCGTAAGAACCGCCTTCCGTTGGGCCTTCTGTGCTGCCGCCATTGGCAGCCTGAGTGGACTGGTAAATGTCCTGACTGGCAGCAGCCCAAGCATTGTTGAGCGCTTCGGAGGCTGTATCGATACGGGCAAGGTCTTCGGCTTTAAGCGCTTCGCGCAGGTCGCTCACGGCTTTTTCAATATTTTCGCGGTGGTTAGCTGGCACCTTATCGCCAAACTCGCGCAGCTGTTTCTCGGTCTGGAAGACCATCGAATCGGCCTGATTGAGTTTTTCGGCACGCTCGCGGGTTGCGCGGTCGGTCTCGGCATTGGCGGCAGCTTCTGCTTTCATACGGGCAATATCTGCGTCTGAAAGGCCCGTGCTGGCCTCAATTCGGATGTTTTGTTTTTTCCCGCTGCCTTTATCCAGTGCGGTAACCGAAAGGATGCCGTTGGCATCAATGTCGAACGTAACCTCAACTTGTGGTACGCCGCGTGGTGCAGGCGGGATGCCGTCGAGAATGAAACGACCGACCGATCTGTTGTCACGGGCCATTGCGCGTTCGCCTTGCAGGATGTGAATTTCCACTTGCGGTTGGTTGTCGGAGGCCGTCGAGTAGGTCTTGGTCTTTTTGGTCGGTACAGTCGTATTGGCTTCGATTACCACATCGTACACGCCACCCATCGTTTCGATACCGAGTGAGAGCGGAGTCACATCAAGCAGGAGCACATCGGTCACAGAGCCGCTAAGCACACCACCCTGAATGGCTGCGCCTACGGCTACAACCTCATCGGGGTTAACGCTCTTGTTCGGTTTTTTTCCAAAAAACTTTTCGACAGCCTCCTGGATGCGCGGTATACGGGTGGAACCACCAACCAGGATGACCTCCTCGATATCTGCGGCTTGCAGGCCAGCATCTTTGAGAGCCAGACGGCAAGGCTCAAGGGTGCGTTGCACCAGATGGTCAATCATATTCTCGAACTTGGCTCGGCTGAGTTTTTTCACCAAGTGTTTCGGAACGCCGTCCACAGCGGTGATATACGGCAGGTTTACTTCCGTTTCTTGCCCGGCCGACAGTTCGATCTTGGCTTTTTCTGCAGCTTCTTTCAAGCGCTGAAGGGCCATCGGATCTTTACGAAGGTCCATTTTTTCTTCTTTCTGAAACTCCGAAGCCAGCCATTCAATGATGACCTGGTCAAAGTCGTCGCCACCGAGGTGGGTATCGCCATTGGTAGATTTCACCTCGAAAACTCCGCCGCCCAGTTCGAGTACGGACACGTCGAACGTACCGCCACCAAGGTCGTACACGGCTATGGTCATGTCTTTGTGGCGTTTGTCAAGGCCGTAGGCCAAGGCTGCTGCCGTGGGTTCGTTGACGATGCGTTGCACATTCAGGCCGGCGATGGCACCCGCTTCTTTGGTGGCCTGGCGCTGGGAGTCGTTGAAGTAGGCCGGTACCGTAATTACGGCATCCGTTACTGTTTCGCCGAGGTAATCCTCAGCCACTTTTTTCATTTTCTGCAACACAATGGCCGAAATTTCCTGAGGCGTGTATGGGCGCCCGTCTATATCCACCCGGCAGGTATCGTTGTCGCCCTTGACGACTTTGTACGGTATCCGTCCGATCTCGTTGCTGCATTCGCTGTGGCGCATACCCATGAACCGCTTAATGGACGATACGGTGCGCTGGGGGTTTGTGATGGCCTGTCGTTTGGCAGGGGCGCCGATTTTGCGCTCGCCGTTATCCAAAAAACCGATCACAGACGGGGTAGTCCGAGCGCCCTCGTCGTTGGCGATCACCGTGGGTTCGTTGCCGACCATAACGGCCACACAAGAGTTGGTTGTACCTAAGTCAATTCCGATAATTTTTCCCATAATAACTGTTAGGAGGTTCCTGGTTAGAAGGTTAAGTGGTTTGTTGTAAAAGGGATGCTCACGGACATCAATGAATGTGCCACGCCGGACAAACCTGACGGTTTGGCAGTATGCCCGAGCAATCGGGTGTTTTTTTGTCAGAAAAATACTGGCAGAAATGACAAGAAGGCGGTTGCCTCCCGACAAGTACTGTGCGAACACATGCTCACTTGCCCGTTTGGTGCATATCAGCGTAGTAGATCAGTTCCCATTCACCATTGTCGCCACGAACAAAGCGGCGTTCCAGCCCATAAGATGCGGCTGCGTAGGAAATTTGCTCCACTACGAGTTCGTTGCCGAGCACCTGAAGACTGCGCTTGAACTCGCCTGTAGCAAAATTCACCGGGCGGTGCATTGTCCAGGTCGCCTTTTCCCAATAAATGGCTTGTGGTTGTTGTTGGTTGTTGTCCTTGCGTACGGTCGTCAGTCCCTGCAAAGGCCACGAAATATGGGCGATCTGGAATAGGCTGTCGGTGTGAAATTTATGGTAAAACTCGGAAAAGTCTGCAGGTTCCTGGTCGCCTTGCGCCTGGGTGGGTTGCTCTGCCTGGGCGGGTGCGGGATTTTTGTCGCGACAGGCCACAAGTGCGAGGACACAAATAAAAATCAAGGTGTTACGAAGCATAATTGAACTGTTTTGAGGGCAAAAACGCAGTATTTAACCCAATGTTTCATAAGCCCCTATTTGATGGATTAGTACTTTTGGCAAACCTTTCGCGTTTCGGCTGATCACGGGCTTGAACGTAGCATTGAAAACCATTTCGTCGCCAGTGTAGGAGCGGCGGGCGTGTACTTGTTGTTGGGTGGCTTCGTCAACCCCCTTTACCAGCACCATGAATTCAGCATTGGCATCCTGCAAGTCTTGTTGCGAAACGCCCCACAACGGGCTGTTTTTATCAATGGGATGTACGACCGTCCACGACAGCGAGAAGAAGGATATTTTTGAAATTTCGAGTGGGATGCCGAAAAACCGTCGGGCCACATTGCCGTTTTCGTCTGCCTGGTTTATGGCCAAAAATACCTGAACGTCCGTTTCGATCAGCTCGCTTTTGCGGGCGTTGCCCATGCGCAGCATTAAACCC
>JBJXEZ010000118.1:0-24633 GCA_046153695.1 Saprospiraceae bacterium | reverse complement strand
CAAAAGCCGCCCGTGCATGTCGTACACCTGCGCCAGCAGGTCTTCCGACACGGGGCTGCCCAGCCGCAGGTACACTGTGCCACCTTGGCTCGGGTTGGGATAAACCCCGAAAGCAAGTCGCCCCTTTTCGGGCCAGTCGCTCGACGAAGTGGTTTTGTCCAACCGAACCTTCGCGATCATCATATTGTCTTGGCTCAACTTGCTGTAATACCCGGAAATGTAGATGCCCTGCGTGCCGTCGGCGTGAATCTGGTTGATTTGGTACAGCGTGGTAGGAAGCCAGAACTTGGTCATGTAGAGACCGCCGTTTCCAAACAGGGAATCGAGCCTGCCGTCCTCCGTGAAGCGCATGAGGCCAAAGTAGGAGTGCCCCTCCCCCCCGCAGAAGCGTGAAAACTGATCTGCCGAAACCGGATAATCCAAAAAAAAATATTGCATGATTGCAGCAGTTGAGGGTATCGGGCGTATGCGTTACTTTTGCAGGCAAATCAAAAACGCCTATGCCTGTTTTCGATATCAAAGGTGAAATGCATGAATCATAGCCAAGCCGAAAACAGTCGAATGGGTGAACACGACCCTATGCACCCAACGCTATTCAAAATCCGCCAAAACGGCTACTACGGTTTTATGAACCCTTCCGGCGAGGTGGTGATTGAGCCGCAGTACGTAGAGGCGGGCGATTTCCACAACGGTTTCGCGCGGGTACGCCTGAATGACCAATGGGTGCCTATGGATAACCTGGGCAGGCTGCTGCTCAAGCGGATTTACCGGACCGTTGGGCCGTTCGAGCAGAGCCTCGCCCGTGTACAAGTGGTGCGCTGCTGGGGGTTCATGGACGAGCGCGGGGACGAAACCATACCTGCCCGCTTCGATGCAGCGGGCGATTTTTCCGAAAACATGGCCGCCGTGCAGTTCAACGGCAAAACCGGCTACCTCGACCCCGAGGGCCGCTTCGCCCTCAAGCCTGTGTTCTCGTCGGGCGGCGCGTTCCGCGACGGGCTGGCACCAGCCGGCAACCACGACGGGCTGTGCGGTTTCATTGGCACCGACGGGCATTTCACTATTGCTCCGGCTTGGGACGAGTGCCGCCCCTTCGACGGCCCAATGGCCGTGGTTGTTTCCGGCGGGCGATGGGGCCTGACCGACCGCGAGGGAAGGGTGCGTGTGCAGCCGCAGTTTGAGTTTGTGCGCGGCCACGCGCACGGCGAGTTTTTCGATGGCATGGCCCTGGCCTTTCGCGACGGAAAATATGGTTTCGTAAACCAGGAAGGGGAAATAGCCGTGGAACCCATGTTCGACCTGGCGGGCGATTTCGGCGAAGGCCTCGCATTAGTGGAAATCAACGGTGCCTACGGGTACATTGAAAAGTCAGGCAAACTCGTCATCATGCCCAAATTCGAGGACGCGGGTGTATTCTCCGACGGCCTCGCTCAGGTGCGCAACAACGGGCGTTGGGGCTACATTGATACCGACGGCAAGTTTGCCATTCCTCCTTCTTTTGATGCCGCCGCTCCGTTCCGCAACGGGCTGGCCCGTACGGTTTTGGGCGGTAAGTGGCAGTACCTCGACCGGGTCGGAGTGGTCGTTTGGCGCGAGCCGTAAAAATTTTTCCACCTCCCGTGATCCACCTTTCAGCCGCGCTCGTATTTGTTGTCAAAACGACGTTGACTGACTAATGAGTACCTACCATTTCGTTACCCATTGGCGCGTAAAAGCCTCCTGCGAAGACGTTTACCGCCTGCTCGAAGATGTGGACACCCTAGCCGAGTGGTGGCCCAGTGTTTACCTTGACGTGTGCGTCACCAAGCCCGGCCAACCGGGCGGTGTGGGCAAGGAAGTGGCCCTGCTCACCAAGGGCTGGCTCCCGTACACCTTGCGCTGGCAATTCCGGGTTGTGGAAAACCACTTCCCCACAGGATTTTCCCTTGAGGCATGGGGCGACTTCAAGGGCCACGGCGTCTGGACGTTCTCCGATGCTGGCGGCGGGTTTTGCGATATCACGTACGACTGGAAAATTTCCGCTGAAAAACCGTTGCTCAAGCACCTGACCTGGTTGCTCCGTCCAATTTTTTCGGCTAACCACCACTGGGCAATGCGCCAGGGCGAGCGCAGCCTCAACCTCGAATTACTCCGCCGCCGCGTCGCTATAGAGGACGAACGCAATAACATACCGCCACCGCCACGGCCCGTGTTCGTCTGATTTCCTAATCGCAAGATTTGTCATTGCCGTGACCACTCGCACAGCCGGGTGGAATGATACCCTGTGCCCAAGGCCTAACCATCATTTTTCAACCATTTCACACTTTTAAAAAAATGAAACACCTGACATTTTTTGTTCTCACGCTTTTCAGCGCACTTCTTCAACCCAAAGCATCCGCTTCGACGATGCGGATGTGGTGGAACTGGACATGACAGGCAAGATCGTCAGCCACCAGGTAACCAATTCGGGCGAGCCGCTGCGCCAGATCGGATATGGCTCGTTTACCAACCCGGCTACACAGGTCGTATTGAATGCCTACCAAAAATTCGGTCAGGGCGATGTGCCCGGCATACTTGCCATTTGCAATGACGATGTCGTGTTCATTCTCGTTGAAGCCGAGTATACGCAGCGCTCAACCGGAAAAATGTATACGACGACCTACACGCACCACTTCCGGATCGTGAACGGCAAGATTTCATACTTCCGCGGCCTCGACGATTTTCAAATGACCAAGCAATAATTTTAGAACGGTGAAGCCGCCGGGAAAAGCGTAAGCCGCCCGGCGGCGCTGTCCGATCAGCCTTTCGGGGCGATCAAACATGATTTTAACACCTGTAAATAAATACGTTATGACAAATTCAATCAAACAATTGGTGGCCGATCTCCACGGCTCTTTTTCGGCCAACAATTTTGAAAAAACGCATTCCATGATCGCCGACGATATCCGGATCGAAGCATTCGCCCTTGGCGCTTCTTTCGATGGCAAGGAAGGAGCCATCCAGTTTATGCAAGGGTTCAAGGGGGCTTTCCCCGACCTGCAAATAACCCACAAAAACATGGTAGAGAACGGCTCTGAGGTGGCTGTCGAGTTTACGGCAACGGGCAAGCACACGGGCGATCTGCATACGCCTGCAGGTGTAGTGCCGCCCACTGGGAAAACCGTGAATTTCACTGTTTGCGAAGTGCAAACATGGGAAAACGGCAAGGTGAAATCCATCCGAAACTACCAGGATTCCGGGCCGCTGATGCGGCAGTTGGGGTTGATTTAACGCACAAACCCCAAACCCACCCGCAACAAACTTCTTTCACACAAAATTTTTAAAAAATGAAACAGTTGAAATTTTTCTCGCTTGCACTCTTTTTCGCTCTGCTTCAAACTGCTACTTTTGCTCAAAGCCAAAACGCGGGCAAGGTCGTCACTGATTATTTCGCCTGGATTGATGCCGGAAACATTGATGCGGTAGGCACTTTGCTGACCGACGACTTTGTGGCCACAGCCCCGTTCGCTCCCGTGCCGTTCGACAAAATGGCTTGGCGCGGGGTTGGTCAAGGATTCAAAACAGCCTTTTCGGACATGAAACACGACATCACAGACTGGTTTGCCAACGGCAACAAGGTAGCCGTGAAGGGTATGTTTCGCGGTACCAACACCGGCCCGAATATGGGGAACCCCGCTACGGGTAACAAGGTACAGGTGGCCTTCAACACTATCTTTGAACTCGACGGCATGGGTAAAATCAAATCGCTGGCAACGCAGTTTGACTTGAAATCCTTTGAAGCCCAGTTAATGGCAGGGATTAACCCCGATGCGGCCGCCGAGGCTACTGTTCGGGCCATGCTCGCCGCAGCCGATGCCGGTGATAGCGACAAGTTTATGGGTTACTGGGCCGCTGACGGGGTGAATTATTTTGCCGGCAAACAAACCAGTGGCGATGATATGAAAAAACGTATCTTGGCTTTCAGCATGGGTTTCCCGGATATGAAACGCCACTTGGACGAAGTGATCGTCAGTGGAAACAACGCGACCGTACGCGGGTGGGTCACAGGTACCAATACCGGCCAGTTCCGCGGCCAGGCACCTACCGGTAACTCGATAAAAGTACCCTGGTTAGGCTTCTACAAACTCGACAAAACCGGCAAGGTGCAGAGCGGCTGGGTTGAATTCGATACTCAGGTTTTGGAAAGCCAGATCAAGGGCAGCAGCGCCAATGGGAAATAAGCGCGTATCAAAATTTCAATTGCCCGGCTGATCATGATCCGCTAACGGGTAGTCCCTGTGTCAACTACTTTTGATTCACTCACTTTTTCTAAAATTCATATTCACAATGAAAAACACCACAGTCTTCACCCTGACCCTTTTCCTGTCTTTGTTCGTCATCAGCTCCGGGAGCGCCCAATCCCTCGTACAGAACAAGGAGACCACGAAAAAAATACTCGCAGCAGTTGATGCCGGCGACCTCGTAGCATTCTCCAAGTACGTTAGCCCGGCTGTGGTGGAGCACATGCCCTTCCCGCCCAACATGCCAGCAGGCAGCGATTTTGAAAAATCGAAGGCACTCATCGCTGGCTTTCATGCCGGTTTTCCCGATGCCAAAACTACTATCGTGAACATGGTAGCGGAAGGCGATCTGGTCATCGTGCAGTCCGTTTGGACGGGTACCAACACGGGCTCGTTCATGGGGGCCCCAGCCACCGGCAAACCGGTCAAAATTGACCAGGTGGACATCATTCGCTACGATAATACCGGCAAAGGCGTGGAGCATTGGGCTGTGCTGGACCAACTCGGCATGATGCAGCAACTGGGTATGATGGAACTTCTGGGTGCAATGCCCGGCGGCGGGAACTAATGGTTGTGTATCCCGAAGTGGCATAAAGCAATGCCATCAGAGGTCCAAACACGCTCTAAGAAAAAAGGCTCACAGAGGGTTGAAGAACCTTCCTCTGTGAGCCTTTTTTCTGTGCAAGCTCACGTCACACATGCTGTGTAACGAGAGCCAACCGCCTTACTCTCCGAATATTTCTTTCAATTTCTCGGCCAGTTGCTCGCCGCGCAAGTTGCGCTGGATGATCTTGCCTTCTTTGTCGAGTAGCAGCGTCTGCGGGATGGAACTGACGGAATACATGGCAGCGTGTGCGCTTTTCCAACCTTGCAGGTCACTGATGTGGTGCCAGTTGAGGCCATCTTGTTCGATAGCCTTTTTCCAGGCACCTTCTTCGCGGTCGAGGCTGACTCCGAGGATGTCGAAGCCTTTGTCCTTGTATTTGTTGTACAGGGCCACCACGTTAGGATTTTCGCGGCGGCAAGGGCCGCACCAGCTGGCCCAGAAGTCGATAAGTACAGTTTTGCCGCGCATTTTGCCGAGGGAATAGGTTTCGCCTTGGGGTGTTGGGCCAACGAGGTCGGGCGCTTCCATACCGGGCGTGAACGTGGAGGTTTTGCGCAGTTCGGACTCAACGATGCCCACGTCGCCAAGGTCCTGGCTTTTGTACACCTTCACAAAATCCTGGGCTATCGTGGAAACATCGGGGTGGTTAGCGTTTTTCATGCCGGTGAAAATGCCAGCATAGGCACGGCGGTGGGACATGGCGCCAGGCTTGAACTTAGCCAACTGGCCTTCCACCATTTGTTTGCAGGTAGCGGCGTTGGCACCCAGCTGGGCAACCAGCGTGACGTAGCCCTGAAATGCGTCATACACTTCCGGCACGTTTTCGTAGCCGGCATCGCTGAAATCAGCATAACCAAAGTATTCCTTACCGTAGTACTCCAGTTCAGTGGCATTGCTTGCTTTGTCCGACACGTCGTCGGGCGAGATCAGCACCGTGGCAGAGCGCCATAGGGTGGGATTGTTTTTCTTCAAGTCGGCGAGAAAGGCCGTTTTTTCCTGGTTGTTAGCTACCAATTTGGCGCGAACCTCCTTGGCCGCAGCAGCGTTTTGGGCAACGCGGGCCTGGCGCTGCTCGTTGCGGAGTTGTTCGCTGGTGGTGCGCAGCTGCTCGGCTTTCGAGCGCATGACTTCATAGGCCTTATTTACTTCTGAACCGACGGTACGGCCTTTTTCCATGAATTGGGCATTTGCCCACAGGGTGAGGTTTTTTTCCTTTCCGAGGATGAGGCGGCCCGTCTGCACATCGTTGAAGCCAATGCTGTAAATGCGCGGCTCGCCCACGGGCAGGTTGACGAGAAAGGAGCCGTCCTCTTGGCGGTTGCCGCGAGCTACCTCCCGGTTGGCGAGGCCGATCTGTTCGTAAACGAAAATCAACTTAGCGTTCGGCGGTGCTTCAACAATCTTGCAAACCAAGGCAATTTGGTCGGCGGTTATTGCACCTTTTTGCGGCCCCTGCGCTTGCATGGAAACGGAAAGCAGCAGGAAGAAAAGCAGTTTTTTCATGTCAAAATTTTATAGTTGTGCTGTTTGTCGGCTTTATCGAAAGCCGGATGTGTGGTTTCAGCCTGCAAAAGTAATGAACTACGCGCTTTTGTACAGGGGCAAAGCGCTTCCGGGACGTACGTTTGCGTGTCGTTAACGTTCGATCATAGTTATAGTGTCCATACCAGAATAGTACTCAGCGGTGCAGACTACGTTCGTGCCTTTAACCTCAGACTGGACGGTTTTCTTTCGCACGATGTACAAAGCCCATGTTCCGGGTTCGATCTTGGCCAGTTGTGCGGCCGGGAATTCGATGCTTGCCTGCCCCGGCGTTCCGATTACCTCCATAGGGACAGTGGTTCGGTCATTCGTTCGTTCCCACATCAGTACCAGCGCTTCCCCCGATTCGAGCGGGGCACCGGTCCAGGTGAATGTCGCCGGTGTGTGTCGTACGAGTGGGTCTGTGTTGAAGGCAAATGCTGTAATGGCTGAAAGGTCTACCTTGACGCTGAGTGGGCGCTCCCGTTCGTCCGACCAGGTAAACTCGTGCTCATTGGCATAGCCGCCCGATTGTTCCAGCCTGTACGCGGGCAAGCCTTGCAAGGGCACTTCCCGCATGAGCGTTCCGCCGTACCGAACCCCGCCTGCCGGAATGAACGGCTGCGGATCGGTCTTGCCTGGTACTTCCTCCCGCAAAACGACTTCGGCAAACAGCTGGTTTTCCGGCTTTAGGTAGCGCACATAACATTCGGCGCTGCGCTTGCCCGAGGAGGGAGTATCGGAGCAGGCTGCGCAAGTGGCGGCTATAAAAAACAAAAGCAATGTTTGATTCATGGTGTGTTTGTTAATTTACCTTTGCGGCCTTTCAAAGCCATTTGCGCGGGCTGATCAAGAAGTAAAGACGCTAAAACGCCGCCGCAAAGTTCTGCCGAACCGTTTGGATTGACAAACCTTGCCCGTTTTCTTTCACGAACCCAGCCTGCACGTTCACACTCCCCAAGATGCCATTCGCACATTCTATGTTTTTCACCACCAACTACACCGCATATCTTGCGGGGCTGTTTGCATGAAACGCGTACTGATCACGGATGAGTGCCATCGCCTGCTCCTGGACGGTTTGGAGCGGATTGGGCTGAAGTGCGATTTTTCTCCCACTATCAGCCCGAAGGAGGTGTTCGATATGATACACCAGTATTATGGTGTGATCGTGAACAGCAAGGTGCTGGTTGACCGGGAATTTCTCGACGCAGCGGTGCAGTTGCGCTTTGTCGGAAGGCTCGGTTCTGGTATGGAAATCATTGACCAGGAATATGCTGCGCAAAAGGGTGTGGCAGTGGTGAGCAGCCCGGAGGGGAATACAAACGCTGTGGCCGAACACGCACTGGGTATGTTGCTGGCGCTGATGAATAACCTCGTTCGCGCCGACCGGCAAACCCGCGAAAACCTCTGGCGGCGCGAGTTGAATCGGGGCGCAGAACTGGCGGGCCGGACCATAGGCATCATCGGGTTTGGCCACACCGGAAGCCAGTTTGCCCGCAAACTGGCCGGGATGGAAATGACAATTCTGGCCTACGACAAGTACAAAACCGATTATTGCGTCAGTATGCCCTGGGTGCGAGAAGCAGACTTGGAGACCATCGTGCAGCAAGCAGACATCATAAGCCTGCATCTGCCGCTGACAGACGAGACCCGACACTTCGTGAACAAGGCGTTTTTGAAGCGTTGCAAGCCGGGCCTGATCCTGATCAATACAGCACGCGGAGCCTGTGTAAAAACCAAAG
Source organism: Saprospiraceae bacterium (assembly GCA_046153695.1). Lineage (GTDB taxonomy): Bacteria > Bacteroidota > Bacteroidia > Chitinophagales > Saprospiraceae > M3007. Next base: position 16,504 of record JBJXEZ010000118.1, on the reverse strand, counting down.
ACCTGGTGCTTGCACTCGAAAGCGGTCGGGTCGGTGGAGCGTGCCTCGATGTATTCGAGAACGAAAAACCGACGACCTATTCTGCCTCGGAAACCAGTCTGTACGATCGCCTGTATGCGATGGACAACGTGGTCATCAGTCCCCACATCGCCGGTTGGACGCACGAATCAAAAAGAAAACTGGCAGAGGTGCTGCTGGAAAAAATAATTGCCGTTCTTTATCCCCCGAAATTTGCCTGAAAAAGCAGATGGCACGCTCAAATTTGTCATAAACCGAACAAACTGCCGCAAGATCAGGGTCGCAAACAAAAGGGATCACTAACATTGCGGGCTTTTTTCAAAAAACCACTTGAAACACGACAAGGGCAGTATTTTTCTTACAAAAATGGCACCCTTCTTCGCTTAAGCATTTTTGTTATTGACCAACATAATTTGTGAACAATCAACCACTCATCTATGGTACGTTCATTACTCTTACTCTTTGCCCTGCTTTTCAGTGCCGGGCAGGCCTTTTCTCAAGGGAACACCGTGTTGTCCGGCAAGGTGACCGATGACAAAGGCGAAGCCCTTATCGGGGCCACCATCAAAGTGCTCCGAGGCACCGATTTGGTTCGTGGCGTTATCACCGATTACAACGGGGACTACCGCTTAAATCTGGACCCCGGAAACTACGACGTGGAAGTGTCGTACACCGGCTTCCAGGTGCAAAAAGTCACCGCAGTGCGCGTGCTCACTGGCACACTCAACACGCTCGACTTTACCCTTGTTGACGGCAATGTACTCGGTGAAGTAACCGTCTCGGCCTTCAAAGTGCCCTTGATCGAACAGGACAAGACCCAGGGCGGGCAGACGCTTACCTCGGAGCAGATCAAAAACCTGCCCACCCGGAGCGTTAACGCTATTGTGGCCACCACAGCGGGCACTACGTCCATTGATGGCGGTGCCGTGAACATCAAAGGTTCGCGCGCCAACGCCACCAACTACTACATTGACGGCATCCGGGTATCCGGATCCCCGCCGCCCGTGCAGGACATTGAGCAGCTTCAGGTCATAACCGGCGGCCTCGGTGCCGAGTACGGCGACGTGACCGGCGGTGTTATTTCCGTGATCACCAAAGGCCCGGCCAGTAGTTACCACGGCTCCTTTGAGGTGGAAAACTCCAACGGATTGGATCCCTACGGCTGGTTCCTCGGCACGGCCAACGTGAGCGGTCCCATTTTGAAGAAAAAAAGCGCCGACGGCGTTTCGGAGCGCACGGTCATCGGTTTTCGCTTATCGGGCCAGTACAATAAACAAAAAGACGACGGTCCGCCAGCACTGCCCGTTTACCGGGTGAAAGACGAGTTGATTGAGTCGTTGAGTGCCAACCCGCTCATTAATCAGGGCGGTGCTATCATTGCGCGTGCTGAAAATTTCACCAACGACAGTGTGGTGGCCATGGACTACAAGCCATTCGAAGATCAAGAAGCCATAGACCTGACCACAAAATTGGACTTCCGTTTGTCCGACAACATGGACTTGAGCCTTACAGGAACATACCGGAACGTGGAAAACCAGTTCACACCGGGGGGCTGGCGATTGGTCAACAGCCAAAACAACCCGACCCAGTTTTCCAACCGTTTCCGCGGCATTGGTCGTTTCCGCCACCGCCTTGGCAGTAGCGACGGACCGAGCAGCGCCAGCCGGGTCTCCATTTCCAACGCCAGCTACACCCTACAGTTTGGTTTTGAGCGCGGCATCAGCGAAACGTCCGACCCACGCCACCAAGACCGCCTGTTCGACTATGGCTACATCGGGCGTTTTAATTTCAACTACGTACCCGTGACCGGTATCAACAACGCGGGCGATATTGCGCACATTGACTACCGGGAAGAATTTACGGGCTTTTCGGCCGGATCCGTGACCACGAACCCGGGCTTGATCGCTTACAACGCTTTCGCCAATGTTGAAGAGGAGAGCTCCTACCTTGCGCAAAACGGACGTTTCTCCAGTTTGTACAACAACATCTGGTCGAACATGCATACGAACATAAATATGGTGTACAACAGCTTTGCCAAAGGCGAAAGCGACATCATCACGGGCATAGCCTCTGCCGGATTCGACCTGAAATTGGGCCGCACAGGTACGCACAACATCCAGTTCGGCCTGCTCTACGAAGAGCGCATTGAGCGTAGCTATAACGTAGCACCTTTTGGTCTGTGGAATCTGATGGACTTGACTGCAAACAGCCACTTCAACGGCGTGGATACCAACAACATCATCGGCAAGTACTGGGACGAGATTGTCAGCCCGGAAATTGGCGACTCCATTACGCAGTATGCCAACCTCACCGTTGATCTCAATGACTTCAAGTTTTACCGTTCCGTGCGCCAACTGTTGGGCAAGGGTATTGGCGAGTACGTCAATCCGAATTCCCTTGATCCCAGCCAGCTCAGCATTGGTATGTTCTCGCCCCGCGAGCTGACCGATCAGGGGTTGATCGGCTACTACGGCTTTGACTACAAGGGCAACAAGCTGCGCAATGACATCACGTTCAACGAGTTTTTCACCAGCCGGGATGCAGACGGCATCCGTGATATGCCGGTAGCGCCTTTACGCCCGCTGTATCAGGCAGCCTTCCTTAAGGACAAGTTCACCTTCAACAAGATGATCTTCAGCCTTGGTGTACGCATTGAACGTTTCGACCTCAATTCCAAGGTTATGCGGGATCAGTACTCCTTGTACGAAGTGATGAATGCCGAGGAGTTTTATCGCACCGTGCCCAACGCCGGCACGCGCCCTGGTACTATCGGCGACGATTACAAAGTATATGTTACCACCGAGCAGGAGGCTACGGTCAAAGCATTCCGTGACGGCGATACCTGGTACCGCGCCAATGGCTCCCAGGTGTCTGACGGCAACGTGATCTTCGGTGGCGGCGGGGTGGTACCTTTCTTGCGCGACACGGCGGGTGGTGACGATATCTTCGATCTGCGCTTCAACCCAAACTCCTCGTTTGAGGATTACACTCCACAGGTGAATGTGTTGCCTCGATTGGCTTTCTCCTTCCCTATTTCGGAAGATGCCAACTTCTTTGCCCACTACGATATCCTCGTACAGCGCCCGCCCAGCAACTGGCAGGTGACTCCGCTTGACTACATTTATTTCTATGTTCCCGGTCGTACGCCCGATAACAACGCCAACCTCAAACCGGAGCGCGTGGTGGATTACGAGGTGGGCTTCCAGCAGCGCCTCAACCAAAACTCGGCACTCAAATTCTCGGCCTACTACAGGGAACTGCGCGACATGATCCAGAGCCGTACCATCTTGTATGTACCTACCATCGGTCGCTACGACACCTACGGCAACTCCGACTTTGGTACGGTCAAGGGCTTCACTGTCCAGTACGATCTGCGCCGTATTCAAAACGCCGAATTACGCCTGGCTTACACCTTGCAGTTTGCCGACGGCACCGGCTCGGATGCCAACTCACAGCGCGGCCTGACTACTCGTGGCAACATCCGCAACCTGTTTCCACTTAGCTTCGATGAGCGCCACAATATCCAGGCAATTTTCGATTACCGCTACGACTCGGGCAAGCGCTACAACGGTCCCCGTATCGGCGGTTCAGACATCCTGGCTAACTTTGGTGTTAATCTGCAACTAGCCGCAGTGTCGGGTCGCCCCTACACCGCCCGGCAACGCCCCGAACGTTTTGGTGGCAGTGGCACCCTCGGCTCCATCAACGGCAGCCAATTGCCCTGGCGCCTGAACCTGGATATACGCGTGGACAAGACGTTCATCTTTGGCGAGGGGACCAAAAATCCACTTAGCCTGAATGTGTATTTGCGCGTATCCAACCTGTTGGATACCAGAAACGTACTCGGTGTATATCCCGTGACAGGCTCAGCCAACGACGATGGCTACCTCGCTACTGCTGAAGGACAATCAGTAGTGCGTGGTATTGCCGAACAAGGCCGCAACGTGGGATCATACCTCGATTCGTATTCATGGGTGTTGCAAAACTCGGGCTTGTTCTCGCTGCCACGTCGGATTTACATTGGTGCGGCGTTCCAGTTCTAAAAAATTTATTATACCGGAATGCAAGGTCGGAGTTGCCGTTTTAGCTGTTCCCGATCACCATTCTTGCCGAATTTCTTTATTACCGAACTTAAAAAATTACAAACCATGCGTATATACAAACTTTGGATGGCTGTTGTGCTGATGCTTGCTGCTTGGGGCATGTCGGCACACGTCCCGTATCCGAACAAAACTTCCGGACGCGATGCAAAAAGAGTCGAATACCGCGGTGTATGTGCAAGTTCCAGATCCTTTTATGACATGGAACTTAACAACGTGCGGGCCCGCCTCTTGGGAGGCGGCGACTGCTGGTGGGACTTTACCGACGGACGCTACATTGTGCCAAAGGTGGACGTAGCCACCGGCCAGCGTGAAGTATCATCCATCTTTGCCGGTTCTGTCTGGCTTGGTGGTGTGGACCCCGGCGGCAGCCTCAAACTGGCCTGCCAGGATTTCCGTCCCAGTGGCCGCAACGACTTTTGGCCCGGCCCACTCAATGAAACGGGTACCACCGAAGAGCAGACCTGCACCAACTGGGACCGCCACTTTCGGGTCACGGGAGACGAGATCCGCCGCCACTTGTCCAATCTGGCAAGCGGTGACCTCAATCCCGACAATATCCCCAGGGGTGTGAAAGGCTGGCCCGCTCGCGGTAACCCCTACTTTGCCGATGTGTGGGGCTTCGACCTGCCCTACACCACTCAGGCGCTCGCCGGCTTTTATGATGCCGACGGCATTACCGACTACGATCCGCTCAAGGGCGACTACCCCTCCATTGAAATCCGCGGCTGTGCCCTTGACCGCTACCCCGACGAGATGGTCTTTTGGATATACAACGATCAGGGCGGTGGCGCCCCGCACGCCCGCACCAATGGCGATGCCATCCAAATGGAGGTACAGGTGCAGGCATTCAGCTACCTGACCAACGACGAATTGAACGACATGACCTTCCAGCGGTATAAGCTCATCAACCGGGCTACAGAGCGGATTGACTCTATGTTCTTTGCCATGTGGGTTGACCCCGACCTCGGTTGTTACCTGGATGACTACATCGGTTGCGACAGCACCAAAGACCTCATGTATGTGTACAACCAGGATGCCACCGATGGACAGCCCAACTGCGACTGTGCCGGTGTGAACACGTACTGCGACAAAGTTCCCATCCTTGGGGTTGACTATTTCCGCGGCCCGTTGGATGAAGATGGAGATGAAATAGGTATGTCGTCTTTTGTGTACTACAATAACCCCGGTGTTGGCGAATGGCCTGCTGCCCAGGAAGACCCACAAGATCCACTCCAATTCTACCGTTACCTGACTGGCCACTGGGCTGATGGGCGCCCCTTCACTGAAGGCGGCAGCGGCTACATGCTAACTGGCGGTACCCCAACCCGTTACGCCCTTTCTGATCCGCCTAACGATCCAAATGGTTGGTCCATGTGTACCGCAAACCTCCCCTTCGGCGACCGGCGTACATTGCAAGCCTCTGGCCCTTTTCGCCTCCAGCCAGGCGCCGTGAATGAGCTCATCATCGGTATACCCTGGGTGCCCGATATTGACTATCCCTGCCCGGATTTGGAGAACCTGTTCCGCGCCGACAAACTGGCCCAGGGCCTGTTCGACAACTGCTTTGACTTGCTGGACGGCCCTGACGCACCCAATGTAGACTGGGTAGAGATGCACCAACAGGTCATTGCCGTTTTGACTAACAAGTTTCCGTCCAACAACGTGAATGAGGACTATGGTGAATATGATATTCTGGCTCCAGACTCCATTCGATTTGGCAAGGATTCACTCACTGCCAAGTATTTGTTTGAAGGATATTTGATTTATCAGGTAGCGAACCCGAACGTATCCACCGCCGATTTCGATGATCCGGAAAAATCGCGCATAGTTTATCAGGTAGACGTATTAAATGGTGTTTCCAAACTGTACAACTGGGTAGAGACGCGAAATCCGTTCACCAACGATTTGAATTTCCACCCCGAATTGATGGTGGATGGCGGGGACAAAGGGGTGCGCCACACATTCCCGATTTCGGAAGACCGTTTTGCCACAGGCAACGACAAGCGGCTGATTAACCACAAAAAGTACTACTACGCGGTGATCGCCTATGGCTATAACAATATCAGCGACTTCAACCCGCTGATACGCCCGGTCACAGGCCAGCAGCGCCCCTACTTGCCGAGTCGCAAAGGTGGCGACGGCCCAATAAAAATTTACACCGTTGTGCCGCGCTCTATTGTAGACCGTGTGTTGAACTCGACTTATGGCGACGGCGTTGCGGTAAAACGCCTCGAAGGCAGGGGTAACACCGGCAACTTCCTCGACTTCGCACCAGGTACGTACGACATGCTGTTCACACCAGGACTGACAGACACGATACTGGAATACAAAGTGGGCCGCGGCCCGATCACCGTGACGATATTCAACCCGTTGGAGGTGAAAAACGGCGATTATGAGCTGCGCTTCATTGACGGCAACCTGACGGATACTAAACTTGACCCCGATGCCCGTTGGGAATTGCGCAAACTACCCGATGGTGCCGTGATAGCCTCCGAACGGAGTATTGCCCGTCTGAACGAACAAATCGTGGCACAGTATGGATTTTCCGTTAGCATCGGACAGCTGCCACTTACGGGGAGCTATGCTTTCTACAAGGACAAAAATTATAATTATCCGAACCCGGGCGAGTCCAATGGTGCCATTGGTGCTACTATCGAGTACACCAACCCAACCGCACCTTGGCTGGCTGGTTTCGCGGACACGGACGCAGGATTTTTGAATTTCGTGAAAACAAACAAAGGAGAGCGTGATGATCTGATGGATCCGTTCAAATCACTAAGTACCATGGGTAACGGTTGGTTTGTCCCCTATGCCTTGACGGACTGGGAATTAGACAGCACCCGCTTCGTGTCGCCAGCATGGACACCCGAACAACTCTCGCTGAGCGGAACGGCAATGGGAACTGCAGATGTGCCGACCAACTCAGCCAGCCGCTACTTTAGGCTGGCCAACCTGCCCAACGTGGACATCGTGCTAACCAGCGACACCAGCCGCTGGAGCCGTTGCATCGTGGTCGAGTCGGCTTCCCGGTATTTCACTTCCGGGGACTATCCAAAGAACCCGGCACTTGATACCGAAAGCGGGACCAACAAGAAGCGCTCATCGTTCGATACCCGCTATGCGCTCTCGGTAGGCAAAGCAGACCTCAACAACGACAGCCTGCCCGACCCGGATGGGGCCAAAGACCAGAATGGCCAACCGCTGCGCGGCATGGGCTGGTTCCCTGGATACGCCATTGACGTGGAAACCGGCCAACGGTTGAACATTTTCTTCGGCGAAAACTCGTGTTTTAGCGCAGCCGTTGACAAGTCGTTTACCGGCCGGGATATGATGTGGAATCCGACCAATCAGGCAGTTGTGCCCAATCCGTTAACGCCGTTTGATTATTATAACTTTGTACTCGGCGGCTACCACTGGATCTATGTCACCAACACGGCTTATGACCAGTGTGAGGCCATTCGCCGTCGCTTCCACCCGGAGGCTGCGCCCAGTTTGGGTGCCGCAGACGTGTGGAAACGGCCTCAAATCGCCTCGATTGCCTGGGCTGGCATGGTAATGCTGGCACCCGACGCACAAATGAGAACCTTGAGGCAGGGCCTAATCCCGAACGAAACGGTGATCAAGTTGCGCGTGTCGCGGCAGTTCGATAACTGGTACAACGATGCCGACTCGAAAAAGAAGACCGGTTTGCCGAAGTACCAGTTCAAGATTGACGGCCGTCAGTCCACGGACCAGGATAACGTGCAGATCGCCAATGCGCTCGACTCGATCAAGGTGGTGCCAAACCCGTACTACGGTTTCTCGCAGTACGAAACCAGCCAGTTCAGCAACGTGATCAAGATCACCAACCTGCCGGCGAAGTGCAACGTCACGATCTACTCGCTCGACGGCAAGTTTATCCGACAGTACCGCCGCGACGAGGTGTACGCACCGTACCAGCAGATCACACCCGACTTGGAGTGGGACCTGAAAAACAGCAAGGGCATACCGGTCGCCAGCGGCGTGTATCTTATTCAGGTGCAGGCACCAGGCTTGGGCGACCGAACAATCAAGTGGTTTGGCGTAGCCCGACAGTTTGACCCGTCCGGTCTTTAAGTTGAGGTTCATCGGCACTTGAAAAATTGAACAGGGAGAATTGGATATTGGGTGTTTTTAAATTTTTTTTAAAAAACATTTAATATCCAATTCCCAATGTTCCATTTTTAGTGGCCAGTGAACACAATCACTCATTCACTCAATCACTCATTGGTTTGGTATGAATCATAAACTTACATTGCTTGTTTTCTCTGTGTTGGCACTGGCTGGCACAGCTTGGGCTGGCAACCCCGACCGCCAGGGAGAGGCCGGGGCCGCGCAGCTGCTCATCAATCCCTGGGCACGCAGTGCGGGCTTGCACTCGCTCAATACGTCCATGGTGACGGGCACCGATGCCCTCTACTTAAATGTGGCTGGCCTTTCCCGCATCGGCAAAACCCAGATCAACCTTAGCCACACGCGCTACATGTCGGGTACCGACATCAACCTGAATTCCCTCGGCTTTGCCCAGAAGATGGGCGCACACGGTGCGTTTGGCATCAGTTTGGTCGCCATGGACCTCGGCGATTTTGACCTGACCACCACCGATTCGCCCGAAGGGTCGGGCGCTACGTTCAGCCCGTCGTTTTTCAACCTCGGCGTATCGTACTCGCACCTGTTTGCCAACCGTGTTTCGGTGGGCATTACCCTGAAATTTGTGAACGAGTCGGTCGCCAACGCCGGTGCCAATGCCATGGCTATTGATGCCGGTGTCCAGTACGTCACGGGCGAAAACGATAACTTCAAGTTCGGCATCTCGCTGCGCAATGTAGGCGGCAAGATGCGTTTTGTAGGCGAAGGTCTTGGTATTCAAAACAGCGCGACCAACCCGACGTTCGATTACCCGGTCACCTACTACCAGCGCAGTGCCGAATACGAACTGCCCTCGCAGCTCAACATCGGAGCCTCGTACGATTGGGTCATCGGTCGCACCAACCGCCTCTCACTTCTGGGCAACTTTACCTCCAACGCTTTCTCTCGCGACCTCGTCGGCGGCGGCCTGGAGTTTGGCCTCGGCCAAAACTTTGCCCTGCGTGCAGCCTACAAAATCGAGATCGACAAGTCGGAAAACAGCGTTGAAGCTTCGTTGGACAATGGCTTAAGCGGCGGCCTCAGCATATCGCTTCCGCTCGGAAAAGAATCCGGCAGCCGCATGTCGTTTGACTATGGCTACCGGTCAACTTCCATATTCAACGGCATCCACAACCTCGCCGTACGGATTGATATGTAATGTGCTAATTAGCACATTAACACATTAGCACATTGTAAAAAAGATTTTTCTCTTTCTTACAAGGCCGTTACCTTTGCCCCACTTTTATTTACAGCAGAAACGTTTCTACCCGCCCGGTAGGGACGTTTCTGCTTTTTTCTGTACAATACCTAACTTAATATCAAAGCTATGGCCAATTACACATACCTGACGCAGACGGGCTACGACAAACTCAAGGGCGAATTGGATGAATTAAAAAGTGCTGGCCGGGCCGAGGCCGCACGCGCTATCGCGGAGGCTCGCTCCCAGGGCGATTTGTCCGAAAACGCTGAATACGATGCCGCAAAAGATGCCCAAGGAATGCTCGAAATGAAGATCAATGACCTTGAAACCGTTCTTTCCAATGCCCGTGTGCTGGACGAGAGTCAGTTGGACGATTCCAAGGTGGCAATCCTGTCCAACGTCACCATCATAAACACAAAAACGGGTAAGGAAATGACCTACAAATTGGTCTCCGAAACCGAAGCCGATACCAAACTGATGAAAATTTCGGTCTCGTCGCCCATCGGCGCTGGCCTGCTCGGCAAGGAACGCGGCGATATCGCCCGTGTACAAACCCCCGGCGGTGCCCTTGAATTCAAAATCCTCGACATCTCGATAGGTTAAAGGTTAAGAAGGTTAGAAGGTTAGAGGGTTTCTGGTTGTACTAACCCGAAACCTTCCAACCCGAAACCTTCTAACCCGAAACCTTCCAACTACTTATGACCATTTTCACCCGCATTGTCAACGGCGAAATTCCCTGCCACAAAGTGGCCGAAACCGCCGACCACCTGGCTTTTCTGGATATCCGCCCACAGGCCCTGGGCCATACCCTGTGCATTCCCAAACAGGAAGTGGACTATATTTTTGACCTCGACGACGACCAATTGGCCAGCCTCATGGTTTTTTCCAAAAAAGTGGCCAGAGCGTTGCGGCAGGTCGTGCCGTGCAAGCGCATCGGTATCGCGGTGGTAGGTATCGAAGTGCCACACGCGCATGTGCATTTGATTCCCATAAATGCCGTGTCTGATATGGCGTTCAAAGCACCATTAGATATCCCTGCCGCTGAAATGGCCGATCTGGCGGCCAGGATCGCCGTACTTGTTTGAGCGCCCCTTCTTCTGATGCCCAAAAGGCTTTTCACACGTTTTTCAACATCCTTTTTTCGTGAAAACAGCCTGTTTTTTTCTCCTGATTGCACTTTTTTCGTGCCCGCGTACCCAAACAGACACAACGGCATCTGTTCCTGTTTCGGGCAAAATGAACGGCCTGACACTCGTTGCCCCGCCGGAACCGTTTCCCGAAAACCCGATGCCTGCCGCCACGCAGGCTGGCGGTAATTGGATCGCCGTGGTGCCCTACGCCTTTACGCGCACAGGCACACCCGCCGTGCGCTATCAGGAAGACGGCTGGCAATGGTGGGGCGAACGCCCCGTGGGTGTACGCGAAACGATTCGATTGGCGCACGAGGCAGGCATTCGGGTTATGCTCAAGCCGCAAGTGTACGTCCCGCGCTCGTGGACAGGCTCTCTGGTTTTCGAGACACCCGACCAGTGGGCTGCTTGGGAAAGTGATTACGAACGCTATATCCTGCGCATGGCCCGACTGGCCGATTCTACCGAAGTCGACTTGTTTTGCCTTGGAACGGAGTTCCGAAAATCCGTGGAACAACGCCCGGAATTTTGGTTTTCCCTGATAAAAAAAGTGCGGGCCACTTTTCGGGGCAAGTTAACGTACTCGGCCAACTGGGATGATTGGCGGCAAGTCCCGTTTTGGAAGGAACTTGATTTCATCGGACTAAGCGGCTACTTCCCGCTGGTAGAAGCCGATACACCCGCTGTGGCTGCCCTGAAATCCGCTTGGAAGCCCATCGCTGCTGACCTCCGAGCCTTCAGCCAACAGCAAAGCAGGCCCGTGTTGTTCACGGAGTTTGGCTACCTCAGCGTGGACGGTGCTGGCTGGCGAAACTGGGAACTGGAGCGCGGAATCGAAAACCGTCCCATCAACGAACAGGCCCAGGCTAACTGTGTGGAGGCGTTGCTCTCTACCTTTCAGGCAGAAAAATGGTGGGCTGGCGGTTTCCTCTGGAAGTGGTTTCCCAATATGCGCGGCCACGAAGGCTATCCCGAACGCGACTACACCCCACAAGGGAAACATGCCGAATCGGTGCTCCAAAAATGGTACGGACGAAAGAAATGACACGGCGCTCATCTTCATTTACCTCTTTGCCACAACACTTTCCCGCTCCGAACCTCCCCGCTGGGAAAAAACACTTCCAGCAGGTATAGCCCATCGGCCAGCCCGTCGCGTTTCAGATACAGCCCAGGTGCCTCGGCAGTGTATTCGCGCACCAAGTGCCCAAGCGGGTCGTACAGCCGCACCCGCGCAGCGGTTTCCAACGGCAGGTACAAGCGGTCGGTAGCCGGATTGGGGAAAACGTAGAGCAGGCGCTTGCCGTCCGGCTCGACGGTAGCCACAGGCACAAAATTTAGCCCGAGTGTGTGGAACACCGTGTTGGTCAGTACCACCGAGTTGATGTCAAAGTAGATACCCGCGCGATTTTCGATGACCGACCCGATCGGGTTGTCGCGTTTTTGCTCAATGTCGAACCGGACAAAACCGTGCGAGGCTGGCTCGTTGACAAAAGAATCGGGCAGCAGGATGTTGTCAAATCGAACGGTCAGGTATCCCGGACCTTCGAGCGTCCAGGTGTACGGGTGACTGGCAGCACCCATGCGCAGCGTGCCGGGGTTGAGCAGGGGCGAGAGCGTATCCCGCAGGACAACGAGAAAGGCCGTATCGTTACCGGTGTTTTGGAAACCCAGTTGGTAGCTCAGCGGGGTGTTGGGCTCGATCAGGTGGTTGTCAGAAAAACCCAGCGGAAAGCCTAATTTTTCGTTCGGGTCGTAGGAGGACACCACGAGCCGGCACTCCAAGTCGGTAAACGGGTTGCCGTCTTCGTTCATAAAGGCCAGCAATTGGCTGGGCGTGTTCAGGCCGTTGCAATCGTCCAAGGCGAGATTCGGTATGCGCGGCACCGGGTGCCCCGGCTCCTGCCGGGCCGAGATGCGGTAGGTTTTGCCGTCGGCGTACACAACTTCTTGAATCGTGGCCCCCGGCTGAAACCCCGGTGGAATGGTACCCGTGCGCATGATGACCATGTCGTCAATCACGATGTACGGCAGCTCCTCGGTGGTGGGGCCTATGCCAGCGTTGCGCAGGTTGAAGTAAATGGAGTCGCCGGTGCATAGCACGTCGGCTTCGATTTGAGCGCCCGACCAGGGCTCTTGCTCGGGTACGCACACGGTGTCGGGAAAAACAAACGCCTCCACGCAGAGGTGCTCGCCGATGACCGTGGTGTCACAAATGGCTTCCATCGTTAGTTGGACATTTTTGCAGTCTCCCGGAGCGATGTCGCCGAGCGGGATCACGAGCGTGTCGCCGCTGAGGGTGTACGGCTCGGAAACGTCCAGGATGACAAGCCGGTCGTCCACCAACAAGCGTAGTACAGCATCGGTGGCCGTGGCCCCGCCGATGTTGCAGTTGTACACCGACCAAACGCTCGGTCGGCAGGGGCGGGTGAGGCTGGCAGCCACGTCGGTGTACAGGACGGGGCAATCGAGCAGTGGCTGCAACACGAACGATGAGGTGGCGCTCTCCATGGTGGGCAGTATGACCACCGTGTCTGTGTTGTTGCACACCTGCCACACGCCGGGCGGCGGCAGCACGTCGAGGATGTAGGTGCCGGTGTCCACTGTTCCGAAGGAAAAATACCCGGAAAACCCGCTGCCGGTGGTGTAGAGCGTATCGGTGCCGTTGCGCACGGCACGCACGGTGATCTGGGGCATGTTGAACAGCCCTGGGTTCTCCATGCAGTCGTTATTGGAATCCAACAGCAAATTACCCCAGAGATGGTGGTCGGCGTACACACAGGGCAGGGTGTCCACGGTGACAACGGTGGTGCACTCCCCGTAAATCGGATCGCCGTACTGGTCTTTGGCAAAATTGCCCAACGAGTCCATTTGGTACACCCGAAGCCAGATGGTCAGTGGTTCGCTGAGCCCATACCCCTGATCGCAGCAGTAGATTTTCATGGAGTCTTTTTCGGTGATGGCCCGTTCGAACTCAGCCGGAAAATCCGGGAATGGGTCGAGGTTCCAGTCGCACTCCGGGTGGCCGTTGACGGGGTTGAGTGCGTTGACACAGTCGCTGTACGGGGCGGCTCGACGCCCGGTCATAAAAATGCTGCCGCAATTGTCGAACGAGCCGTTGTTCAGGATGGAGACGGGAAACCAGCCCACCTGCGCGTTGTAGCAGTCATTCGGATCGTCGGCCCCCAAGGTCACGACCACGTTGGTGGCGCAGTTGGCCACGGGCGCGATGATGTCCCTCACTCCCACCGAAAATGAACAGGTCGCCGTGTTGCCCGCGATGTCGGTGACCAAAAAGGCGTTCACGGTCTTGCCCACCGGAAACTCGGCACCGGATGCATAGCCCGCCGTTTGGCTGAGCGTCCAGCCGGGCTGGTCGTCGGTCACGGTCACGGAATATGAATAGGGTACGGTGCAGTTGCTGCCCGTCAAAAAAAGCGTGTCGTTGCCCGGGCAGGTGATCTGCGGCAGGCTGTCGGCCACGGACGCAAGGTTTGCGGCCCGTGGCAAGTTGAGGTTTATTGTGGTTTCGGCGTTTGCGAAAACGGCCAGACTAATCAGCAACAGGAATGAAAGGATGGTACGCATAGGATTACCGTTGTGTTTTTAAAGATGAAGGCTTGGTGGAGCAATTATTTCAGGACAAAAGTCCGGCGGATGATTTTGTTATTTTTGCACATTATTCTTGGATTATCAATTGAGTATTGTGGTTTTTTTTCTCTCTGAGCCTCAACCAACTCCATGAGCCTCTGTGACCACACTACTGGACATTTTTGTTTTCGTGTACCCAGACCTTCCAGGTTTGTCAAACCTGGAAGGTCTCATTCCAAAAATGTCCAGTAGTGTGCTCTGTGACACCTATTTTTTTTGTCAAAAAAATTCAATTATCAAATGGCTGGAATATTCCTCTTCGAGATTTGGAAGGCTATTCTGCCCGCCGAGCACCGCCAGTTGTTGCAATTTTTGCAAAGCCCCCTGCACAACCAACGGGCCGACGTGCTGGCGCTGGCGCATTTGCTGGCGCAAACCGCCGCCGACGAACTGGAACGGTTGGACAAACGGTTGGCCTTTGGTGTGATTTTCCCGGGCCAGTCGTTCGACAACCTGCGGTTCAACCACCTCTGCTCGTTTTTAGTACAGCGAATCGAGGCCTACCTGGCCTGGAAGGAGTGGATCGCCGATGCACCAGGCCATGACCTGCTGCTTTGCCGCGCCCTGCGGCGGCGCGGGGCCGACGCGCACTTTGTCCGCCGGGCGGCTCGGCTGGCCCGTGATCTGGAGCAACAACCCCAGCGCAACGCCGCCTACCACCTCACCCGCTACCTGCTGGAGCGCGAGCGGTACGAGCACAAGGTGTTGCACGAGCGCGAAACGCCCGTCCTGTTTGCGAATGTAACGGACCCGCTCAACCATTTTTTTATGCTCGAAAACCTGCGCTGGGCGGGCACGGGCCTGGCCTTGCAGGCGCGTTACGGAGCCGAAAATCCCTTGCCGTTCGCGGGCGGCGTACTGGAGCAAACCGAACGCGCCGACCCTGACCGGCACCCCGAACTGGCCATCATGCACCTCGGCTACCAGACCCTCCTCGATGTGGAAAACGAGGGCAACTTCCGGCGGCTGAAGGCGCTCGTGACCGAAAAGGGCGACCTGTTCAGTCCGCCCGAAAACCGCGACCTGCACCTCTTGGCAATCAATTTTTGTTTGCGCCGCCACAACCGTGGCGAACGCCCCGCATACACCCGCGAAGCGCTCGAACTGTACCGCAATGCATTAGAAAAAGGCTTGCTGCTCGAAAACGGCTTGTTGCAAAAATTTACGTTCAACAACATCCTGCGCCTCGCCTGCATCGCTGGAGAGCGCGACTGGGCGCTAAAGTTCCTCGAACAAAACCAGCGCCACCTGCCAGCCGACGACCGCGCCAACACCTACCGGTTCAACCGCGCCTGCTGGCACTACCTCGGCGGCGAGTACGCCCGCGTGCCAGGCCTGCTGCAAACCTTCGATTTTTCTGACCGCGATACCCAGCTCAGCGCCCGTCAGATGCTCCTGCGTTGTTATTTTGAACTGGAGGAATGGCAGGCTCTGGATTCGCTCCTGAAAAGTTTTTACTCCTTCCTGCGTCGCCGCCACGATATCGGTTACCAACGGGCCATGTACCTCAACCTTATCAAATACACCCGAAAACTGATGGCCGCCCCGCGCTCGCGCCGCAAAGCCGCGGCTTTGGCCGAGCGTATCCGGGCAGAACAGTACCTGGCCGAACGGGAGTGGTTGTTGGGGAAGGTACTGTACGAGAAAGAGCGTGTTTAAGGGCGTGTTTATAATTTTGCCGCTTGCAGCCCGGCGACTAAATTATAAACACGCTCTAACTTTTGCTCGCTTTCACCTCGGCTCTAAAATTTAACACGCTTTTACAAGCAACCACTCTGCAGGGCACCCTGACGAGGAAAATGCTGGCGGAGGGGCAGAAGCGACAAGTTTTCAGCAAAACGAGTATCACATCTAGCCTTCCGATTGGCAATAAAAAAACAACCCCCGTTCATGGCCATTGCCGAACGGGGGCTGTTTCTGTAGAAAAAAATCAAAGCATCCCCTGCACCATCTCCGCAAAGGCGGCAACGCTCACGGCGCCCTGGTCGCCCTCGCCTTGCCTGCGTACGCTCACGGTGCCAGCCTCTACTTCCTTTTCGCCCACGATGAGCAGGAAAGGCGTGCGCTTGAGCTCGTTGTCGCGGATCTTGCGGCCAATGGTCTCATTACGGTCGTCTACGTCGCCGCGCAGGTCGGCGGCGGCGAGCTGGTGCTTGACCATGTGCGCGTATTCCGTAAACCGGTCGGATACGGGCAGCACCACGAATTGCTCTGGCGTGAGCCACAACGGGAAACGGCCCGCGCAGTGCTCGATGAGC
>JBJXEZ010000115.1:0-14976 GCA_046153695.1 Saprospiraceae bacterium | reverse complement strand
TACAACGGCACACCGGTTTTGGCAGGTTCGTCGCAGGTATTTGTGTTGCAAAATGCCCAAGGCTGTGATTCGCTGCTGACGGTGAATGTGGCCGCCCTGCCCGCTAGTGCGGGCGTACTCAATGCCAGTGCGTGCGCGGGCGCCAGTTTTGTGTACAACGGCACACCGGTTTTGGCAGGTTCGTCGCAGGTTTTTGTGTTGCAAAACGCCCTTGGCTGTGATTCGCTGCTGACGGTGAATGTGGCCGCCCTGCCCGCCAGCGCGGGAACGCTCAATGCCAGTGCGTGCGCGGGAAGCAGTTTTGTGTACAACGGCACAGCGGTTTTGGCCGGCTCGTCGCAGGTATTTGTGTTGCAAAACGCCCGTGGCTGTGATTCGCTGCTGACGGTGAATGTGGCCGCCTTGCCCGCCAGCGCAGGAACGCTCAATGCCAGTGCGTGCGCTGGTTCTAATTTTGACTACAACGGCACACCGGTAGCGGCTGGCTCGTCGCAGGTATTTGTGTTACAAAATGCCCAAGGCTGTGATTCGCTGCTGATGGTGACTGTGACCGCCTTGCCCGTAACGTTTGGAACACTCAACGCTGGCGCGTGCGCTGGTTCGAGTTTTAATTACAATGGCACGCCTGTGACAGCGGGCAGTTCGCAGGTTTTTGTTTTGCAAAACATCCACGGCTGCGACTCGATGCTGACGGTGAACGTGGCTACATGGCCCGCGAGTGCGGGAAGTTTCACGACCCAAGTTTGCACAGGGGACACATACACCTACAACGGCACGGTGCTGCAGGCAGGGCAAACGCAAGATTTTGTCCTGCAAAACCAATTGGGTTGCGACTCGGTGGTGACGGTGACGGTCGTTGCTCTGCCCATTCCGACGGGTACCGAGCAAGCGGGTGCCTGCCCCGGCGAGGCGTTTATCTACCAGGGCACGGCCCTGTTTGCCGGCACAACGCAGCTGTTTACCCTGACCAGTGCCCTTGGCTGCGACTCCATCGTGACCGTCACGGTGAGCGCCCTGCCGACCACCACGGAAACCCGCGTCGTGACCATTTGCCCGAACGAAACCTACACCTTCGACGGCGCGACACTGCGTCCCGGCGAGCTGCGCACGTTCACCTATACCAACTCGGCGGGCTGCGATTCGATCATCATTGTCCGGGTTTTGGCCTTCCCGACAGCCACATTTAACTTAAACACCAAGGCTTCGTGTTCCAACGCCAAAACGGGCAGTCTTACGGTGCTCGGCCCTAATGGCGGACTGCCGCCGTACCGCTATTCGCTGAACGGCACCGCGTTTCAAGACAGTTTGGTTTTTGCCAATCTCGCGCCGGGGGCGTACACGGTTTGGCTGGAGGACAGCAACGGCTGTCTGTTCGAGCAGTCGGCCAATATTCCTGTGATTGCTCCGCTGACCGTGGAACTCGACGGTGCGGAGCTGCCCTGCAGCGCCGAACCCGTGCTGCTGGCTCCGCTCGTGGGCGGCGACCCGACCGGCCTGGCCTACCAGTGGAACACCGGCGAACAAACGCCCGCCATTGCTGTGAACCTGCCCGGGCTGTACGCCGTGGATGTACATAATGTGTGCGAGACCGTGCGTCGCGAGGTTCGGGTGCAGTGGGCTGGTGTGGCCGAGGACTACTCATTTGCGTATGTCCCCAACGTGTTTGCCCCCGATTCGTACCACCCGGACAATGCCGAGTTTAGGCCCCAGTTTGTGCCGGGCCTGCAATTGAGCAACTACCGGTTCGAGGTGTTCGACCGCTGGGGTAACCAGATGTTCAGCACCGACGACACCCAGTCGGGCTGGCGCGGGCCGTTCCGTTCGCAGGATATGCAACCTGCCGTATTTGTCTGGTATTTCACGGTAGACCTGAGCTACTGCGGGCGGGTGCAGCGGGTGTTTCGGAAGGGGGACGTGACGGTGGTGCGGTGAGGGGCAAGTAGGGCTTTACTTACTCTTAAACGCTTCTATCGCCTGCTTCGTAAGCTCTGACAACGCCAGCCTTCCGCTGATTGCTGCCCGCTCGCGAAGC
Organism: Saprospiraceae bacterium; assembly: GCA_046153695.1. Lineage (GTDB taxonomy): Bacteria > Bacteroidota > Bacteroidia > Chitinophagales > Saprospiraceae > M3007. The sequence continues at coordinate 12,944 of JBJXEZ010000115.1, read as the reverse complement.
AGTGTATCCCAGTGCTCGGTGCCCTGCCAGAAGACTTTTTTGAGTTCGGTAAGCGCTTCGATGTGGTAGCCGCTGAGGTTTTGGGCGAAATGTGCGATGTAGGCATCCAGTTGTTCCACGGTATCGAAAACCTCCTGAAATAGACCTTTTTCCTTGGCCCAGGCGGCGGTTTGCCACTCACCCGGGTTGAGTGACATTTGGCAAAAGGCAGCCGTACCCACCTTGCGCTCCACCGCCGGGCCGATAACAAACGGCCCGAATCCAACAGCCAGTTCGCTCAGCCGAACAGACGCGAAGTGCGAGGCCATGCAATAGTCGGTGCCAGCGGCCAGGCCTACACCTCCGCCTACTGCCTTACCGTGTATGCGCCCGATGATAATCTTCGGGCAGCGGCGCATGGCGTTGAGCACGTTGCCGAAGCCGGAAAAAAAAGCAAGCCCTGTTTCAAAATCCTGGATGGCCGAGAGTTCGTCGAAACTGGCCCCGGCGCAAAACGTTTTGTGCTCGGCGCTACTCAGCACCACGGCCCGAACAGCCGGGTCAGAACCAACAGCGTTGAAGGCATCTACCAATCCTTGCAGCAGGCGGCTGGGCAGGCTGTTGTGGTTCGGGTGAAAAAACGTGACGTGGGCAATACCGAGCGAAGAGACTTCGGTGCGGACATAGCCTTGGTGGGTAATATCGTGCATAATTTCAGGTTGGACGGTTACTGGTTAAAGGGTTTCTGGTTAGAAGGTTACTGGTTAGAGGGTTAGAAGGTTAGAGGGTTAGAAGGTTAGAGGGTTACTGGTTGGGGCCGAGTGGTACCTAATCAGTAACCCTCTAACCTTCTAACCCTCTAACCAGTAACCTTATTCAGGTGCATCTCCGATGCTGTTTTCCACTTCTTTGAAATCTTTGGGCTTCGGCAGGTCGGCGAGGGTTTTGATGCCGAGGTAGTCCATGAACTTATCGGATGTGGCGTACAACAGCGGGCGGCCAGGGCCTTCGCTCCGGCCGGTGATAACAACCAGTTCTTTCTCCAGCAGTTTTTGCAAGGCATAATCGCAGTTGACACCGCGAACAGCCTCCAACTCGGACTTGGTAACGGGTTGTTTGTAGGCGACCAAAGCGAGGGTTTCCAAAGCGGCTTGAGAAAGGCGGCGCTTGGTGGTTTGTTTGAGGTGAACGGCAACGGTGTTGTGGTAGGCCCCCTTGGTCATGAACTGGTACCCGCCAGCGATGTCTACCAGTTCAAAAGCATACTCCGGGGCCTGAAATTGTGCTCGCGACTGCTCGATGGCTGTGCGTACATCCTGCACCGATACTTCAGCCTGGAGTACCTCCGTAAGCACGGCCTGGATTTCCTCCAGCGGTACCGCCTGCGGCGAAACGAAAATCAACGCCTCGATATGTTGTTTTAAAAAATCCATGATCGGGCGCAAAAGTAGGTATTAGAGCGTGTTTAAAATTTAGTGCCGAGGCGAAAGTGAGCAATTTTTGTTTCAGGCAAGGCAAAATTTGCAGTCGTAGCCGGGTGCCTGCGGCGAAAATTTTAACGCATTATGAAGCAAAATTTGCCGCTTGCAGCCCGGTGACTAAATTTTAAACACGCTCTAAAGCGTGTCGGGGATTTTCTGTTGGCACATCGGACCTGAAAAAACGGAAAAAGCCCTCATCCAGCGTTGCGCGGATAGAGGGCCATCCCAAAAACCGATTACGTCTTTATGCTGAAAAAAGCATGTTGTCTTGAGTGAATGGCGGCCTTTCGCCATCAGTCGATCCTTTCGATAAATTTGGAGCAGGATCGCTTTGCAGGACACAAAAGTAGGCCTAAAACATTCTTGATAAAATACCGGCTGCCCGGTAATTTGCTGAAGTAAACAGCAAATATCTAGCCGAAAGGCTGCAGTAGTTTTTTGGCCGAATCAACAAATTGTCTGGAAATCAGCAGATACTAGTTTCGAATTAGAATAAAACAGGAGCGTTTCAATTTTTTTATTTTGTTGTTTAAAAATTCGGGCGTGTTTTCTGAATCAGGTGTTAGGCCTTTCGGAATTCCCGAATCTGTCGCCCAAGCGGCTAAATTATTTGCGAAGTCAAGGTTTCGATGCGGCGCGAAGGCCTTGTTTGCCTGCGCAAAACAACAGATCGAGTGCAGAAAGATCGGGCAGGAAGCCGTGCCGCTCCTGAAATACCTGGGGGTAGGGCAGGGGGGAGAGGAATTCGCCTGGTTCGGTGGCATTCGGAGAAATACGCCTGCGTAAATCCACAACACCTTGGCCGCTATCGGTTGCCGGATTCGGTACAGCCAATCCGGCATACGTTTCTGTAAGACACACGTCTCCTGCCCAGCCTGCTTTTGCCAACAAAAATTGCGTAGATTCGAGGTTTAGGTCAAACAAAAAGGTATACGGTTTTTCAAAAAATCGAACCACCTCGCCAGCATAATGCTCGAAATACGGCGCATTGCCGTAAGCTGTGCAGATGCTGCGCCAGTGGGCACGTTGCCAGGTTTGGTTGGGATCGATTCGTACTTCGCGTATGGGTGTTTGCTGGTGTTTGCCTTTCAGCAACGGAACACTTAGGCGCTGCAGGCCATTTGGGCCAGCAATGTGGCAGCGGTTGCGGTAACTGCCTTTTTGGTAATGTTCGCACGCTTCCAGCCAAAGCGTGTCGCATCGAGCAACGAGCGTTATCCACGAAACCGGAGGCCAGTAAAACAATTCGAGTAGGGTAGGGGACTGTATCACATCGGGGCGGTTTTGAAACCCTGTTTTTTGAGCAGGCGGAGCATGCCTTTTTCGCCAGCAAGATGCCCCGCACCAACAGCGCAGAAAAGGCTTTTTTCGGCCGCTATTTCGAAAAAACGGCGAGACATGATCTCATTTCGCTCATAGAGCATGACCCGGCGCATCCCGCGGGCATCTTTTTTTGCAGCCTGGTATAGCCGCTGTAGGTCGCCGGCTTGATACCAGTAAAGCATTTTTTTGAGCCTGCGCTTTTGCCTGCCGTAGTTTTTCAGCAGCCAGGTCAGGCTTTTCACATGCTGCTCAAAAGGGATATTTTTCAACGTTTGCAACTGCTCCGCGAACGTTTCCACGCCTGTTGTCGCCTTCCCGAGTATACGTGCGTGCTCCCAGAGCGTTTCATCCAGCGACCTTGCGGCTTCATCGGTCAGAAGGGCGTTCGTCAGGGTCATGCTGACGCTCATCGGATGCTGGCGGCGCATGACATCAGCGGATGCGCCGAGTTTTTTCTGGCAGTAAAATTCGAGGTTCTTCCAAGCACCTGGTTTCAGGAAGGAATCAAGCGGCTGATTATGAGGCAGGCAAAGAACGGCTTCTACGGCAGCGTGGTCGGTGTCGGAAAAATCGAATTCAGTGGCAAAAATGTCGCACTGTTCCATGCAAGCATTTGCCAACTCCAACCATTTGAACGCGCGAAGGTCGCGCACGTGCATGGTGCCAAACAAGTAGGAAACGGGGCCGCCCCGTTTGGGCGTGACACGCCAAAGGAGAGAACTTTTCATAGGCTGATCTAGCGGATTAGTACGGTACAAGGGATGTTTTCCCAGCGTTCGGCATCGCGGCTCCACCGTTGAACAGTGAAACGCCAAAGACCGGAATGGGCCAGGTCGGTTACGCATGGGCAAAGGTACTGTGCTAAACGCCTATTTGTGTACAGACTGTTGTACGCAGGCACATGCAAATCGTCGAAGGCCCAGTCGTCAAAAAGCAGTTTGCTGTCCGAGTGGTAGCTATGTTCGACCCAAACACGCTGAATATCCGGGCAAGGCGCAGTATTTTTTTTTATAAAAAAACCGGCTTCGGGTTGGGTGTTGGCGTACATTTTCCACGACAATGCTTCCCCCCACCAGTGCCAAATGTTGAGTAGCGGAAAAAACCAGGCGAGGGTCAACAGCGCAGCAGCGGCTATGCAGCGCGGCGATTTGATAAAAACGCCGCGTCTTTGGACCACCGTAGTTAAATCCGCTTGTCTCGAAAACACGATCCAAACCATTCCAGCCATTGCAATATTCCACGGGATGACCACCGTGTTCCAGTTCAATCCCGCCGGGCTAAGTGCGAGTACGATAAACAAATGAAAGAAAATAGCGAGCCAACGAAATACCGGCCTCGTGGCTGACAAGAGCAAGCCAGGTGCCAGCAAGAACTCGGCCACAGCCACGGCATAACCAATCGACGGAAACGCTCCCAGTGGTTCTGTCCAAAAAAAGGCTTCGCAAAACCACGGAAAATTGTCTTCGGCAAAATAGGGCGTGATCTTGTTCAGCCCGCCCCAGGCGTACACAGCTGCCATTAGCCAGCGCAGGTTGGACGTCAACTGGTTTTCGGCGCGGCCAGCAGCCAAAATCAGGGCAAGGGTCAGCAGGTAAAAGTAGGTCCATGGTTGCAGGCGGTTGAGGTCAAGCCCAACAAGTAGCACCAAAGCCGCCGTCAACGCGACCACAGTATATTTTTTTGCTGGAAAAATGACTGTGAAGACGAGTGTACCAATCAATACGAGGGTTGGCAAAAGGCCCCAAAAAGTAACGTTTGGCGCTTGACATTCTCCCCAAGCAGGCAACATCGGAAACGTCCGCCCGGCACCCGCCCACCAAAGCGGCCACGACAAGGCGATATGCGCCAATAAGGCCAAACCAATTAGCCGAATTAACCTGCTTTGTATCCTGTGCGTGCGTTGCATTCGGGGCCAAATGTCACGTTTTTGCCCGTCAATTCAAGGAGCAGTGAACTTGGCAGGGTTCACTTTGTTCAAGTCGCGACTCCCATTTCTTTGGTACTCATTCCTTATTCCTTTTTCGCACCATGCGGCTTGACCATTTGCGCATTGCGGGCTTGGCCCTGCTTTTTTTTGTCCCGTTTCTGGGGGGGGTACACCTTTTCGACCAGGGCGAGGTGAACAGTGCCGAGAGCGCTCGCGAAATGCTGATTACGGGTGATTACCTGCGCCCGCAAATGGACTACGCGCTAGTTGGAGAACAGCCTCCCTTTTTTATATGGCTGCAAACGTTGTCCATGACAATATTCGGGGTGAATGAGTTCGCCGTGCGTTTCCCGAATGTCATTGCCGGGTTGCTTACCATGCTTTTGGCGTACCACCTCGGTCGGCGCCTGCACGACCGGGCCTTTGGCTGGCTCTGGGCACTTGCCTGGTTGGGCAGCCTGTTGCCGCATTTGTACTTCCGCAGCGGATTTGTTGACCCGTGGTTCAACCTGCTGTTCTTCACCGGTCTATTTGGGTTCGTTGAATTCCGCTGGTTGTTTTTTACTCGTTTTGAAGGGCGCTCTTTTTGGCGGCGCTACCGCTATCTGATCATCGGTGGCGGGCTGTTGGGGTTGGCCATGCTGACCCAAGGCCCCGTGGCATTTTTGATTGCGTTGCTTGTTTTGCTCGTGTACTGGGCGCGGTACAAGTTCAGGAACCGTGTTTTTTTATACCACCTGCTCCTTTATTCGCTGGCGGCGTTCTCCGTTCCGGCCTTGTGGCTCTTGGCCAAATTATTGGTGCATGGCTCGGGCTTTATCGACACTTTTTTTGCCAGTCAATTTTGGCTTATTGGTTCACCGGATAGCAGTGCGGGTGGTTTTTTGGGCTATCAGGCCTTAGTTTTGTTGCTGGGCTGTTTTCCGGTCTCTGTGTTTGCAATGCCCAATTTATGGGGCGACCGGCAGCCGGAGGAAGAAGTGATGGAGTCCGACACCTTGGCAAGTTGTCAGCGCTCCGACCTGACCACTTGGATGCAAATCCTGTTTTGGACTGTGTTTGTTCTTTGCACCTTGGCTCCCACCAAGTTTGCTCACGTCTCATCGCTGGCTTTTTTCCCGCTCACATACTTGGGTACACTCTCAATTTGGAGAGCACTTCGGTGGAATGTCTGGCCGAAGATCGTCGCTCCCGCTCTTCTGTTGCTGGGCGTATTGATCGGGCTGATCCAAATGCTTATGCCCATAGTGGGCAAAAACACCCACTGGCTACAAGGTTTTTTTGAAAACGATCCCTATGTACAAGCACGGCTGCAAGTGGCCGTGAACTGGCACTGGTGGCAGGGCTTGCCGGGGTTGTTGTTGGCTGCTGCATCGCTGGCCGCCTGGCGGCTATGGCTAAAAAAACGCCCGTGGTTGGCGGCACAGACCGCTTTCGCTGGTGGAGCAATTTTCGTCGCAGCCACCCTTGTTCTTTGTATCAACAACTTCGAACGGTACACGCAACTTTCTACAATTGAATTTTACGAGAGCAAGGCAGGACAGAACTGTATTATCATCCCGGTAGGATTCAAGACCAATGCACACCTGTATTATTCTCAAAAATCGCCGCATTTAAGCACCTCAACAACAACCTCTAACGCGGTAACAACAGGAGAAAAAAAGGTCTACGTTGTGGCCAGGCAAAACAACTTGAAGGAAATACCCGTCCAACTGCACTGCCGGGAACTGTTTAGAATGGATGGTATGGTGTACTTCGAGTGTAGCAAGTAAGCCTTTGCTTCGGTTTGTTTTCCAGGCACATAGAATTACGAGCCTATTGAAATCCCTGTCGTCGGGACAAAAGAAATACGCTCTAATTCCCGCCAAAAATTTTCTGCTCAAGAGCCGGTGTCGAAGCAATTTTGGCCGCTTTTTGCCAGTACTCAGTGGCTTGGGTACGGTCGCCGGAGTGAAAAAGCGCATCGCCATAGTGCTCCAAAATACCGGGGTGTTTGTCACCCCCTTTGGTGAGGGCCTGTTCGTACCGTGTTTTTGCGGTAGCGGAATCTTTTTGAAGAAGCAGGGCAAGACCAATCTGGTCAACGATGTTCAGGTAGAGCAAGGTGTTTTTGCCGGTCATGAGAACACCCTGCTCGAGCTGCGCGAGGGCATCTTTGGGGCGGCCTTTTTTGTTGGCTGCCAAGCCATAGTAATAATAGGCTGCGGCCTGATTGGGGAAGTCGTCCATGGCTTTTTCTGCGAGCACCAGTATGTCGTCGTAGTTCTGTTGACCGTGCAGGATGGCAAGGGAGTTTTCCCAGACGGAAAAAACGGTCGGCTTCAACTTGATACAGGTGCTGTAGCGAAGGAGTGCCTCGTTTGGGCGGTTGGCGAGGTAAAATAAATCGCCGGACAAGCTCCAGGCCTTGGCATCGTCGGGATGTGCGGTTTCGACTAATGCGCCGAGATCAAGCAAGGCTTGAACGACCTCGGGGGCCACACCTGCCCGCAACTTTTCGAAAAACGGTAACACCTCCTTGACTTTGCCATCGAGGCGGAGGTCAGGGTCTTTAAAAAATGGTTTTAGTGCGGTGAGAACTGCCAAGTCGGAGCCTGATTTTTCCAAAACGGCAATTTTAGCCGTTTCATCATTGGGGTCGCGCCGCAGAATATCCTCGTACACCTTGCGTGCGGCTGCTTTGTCCCCCACGGATTCGTACAATTGAGCCACCCGGTGGCGGTATTCGAGGCGCTTGGGGTATGTGTTAGCCAACTTTTCTAATTCTGCGGCGGCCTTTTTGTAGTCGCCAAGGCCAAGATAGATGACGTGTTTTTTGTCGGCAGTTCGCTCGTTGATGCCAGCGATTTTTTCCAACTGGTCAAGCGCTTTGAGGCCGTTTTTGGGGTCGCCAGCGAGCACATACAGGTATGCGAGGCGTTCAAAAAATGCGCCGTCTTGTGGGTATTTTTGGGTGAGTGCCAAATAGATAGCGGCTGCATCCTTAGCTTGACCGACTTTTTCGAACAGGTCGGCCTGGAAAATTCGAAACCATTGGTTTTCGGGGTCTTTGGCCACGGCTTTGGCTGCGGCGTCCATGGCGTTCACGTTGTCTTTTAGCATCTCGAAAGTGCGGGCAAGACCGTACCAGGCTGCGGCATTGTCGGTGTTTTCATTCAGGAACTGTTTGTACAACTCCGCTGCTTTTTCGTAGTGTCCGAGTACACGTTCTCTGTCGGCGGCGATAAACGCGCTTTGTCGATCTACTTCGGCCTCGGGCACGATTTTAGCCTGGCCACCAATAGTATTTTGCGCGAAGGAGACAACCGTGATCAAGAGTACCGGCAGCAGGGTTTTGATTTTTTTGTACATAGCTATCTTTTTGAGAAATGCGAGTAGTCGCCGAGGTTGAGTTCGTCTTTGGAGCCGATAAACTTGCTGACGTTGCCCACCATCGAATTTTCGAGTACGGCGTTTTTGATCTGTGACTTGTTTTGGACGATGCTGTTGGTGATAACAGTATTTTCCACAGTCGAGTTGTGTCCTACACTGACGTAAGGCCCGATGACTGCGTTGCGAATAACGGCGTTGTCGCCAACAAAACAAGGTGGAATAATGACGCTGTTTTCAACCACGGCTTTGGCTGAGACAAGTCCGTCTGCCCAATGAAACTCCAGCATTCGCTCGTTAGAGAACAGGATGGCCTCTTTGTTTCCGCAGTCTAACCATTCTTCTATTTCGCCTGTCCGGAAGCGAAGACCGTTGTTTTTCAAACGTTCAAGGGCAGTGGTCAACTGGTATTCGTTTTTTTCCTTGATTTCGTTGGCGATTATATGGTGCAGCGCGGCGCGGAGCCGTTCCCCTTCGCGAAAGTAGTAAATGCCGACGATAGCCAGGTCGGAAACGAAGGTTGCCGGTTTCTCAACTAATTCCGTGATATAGCCATCGGCATCCAGTTTAACTACGCCGAAGGAGGCGGGGTCTTTTACTTTTTGCACCCAGATCACGCCGTCGGCCTCGGGGTCAAAAGAAAAATCTGCTTTAAAAAGGGTGTCGGCAAAAGCAATCATGCAGGGGCCGTTCATGCTGTCGCCTGCGCAATGGATTGCATGCCCCACACCAAGAGCCTTTTCTTGGTGGTAAATCCGGCCTTTAGCCCCTAACCGTTCGGCGATTGCTACCAATTCACGTTCGACCTCAAGCCCGAAGTCACCGACTATGTAGGCGATTTCATTTATCGGGCCCGGGTACGACGCAGCCAAATCTTCCACCAATCGTTGGATGATGGGCTTGCCGGCCACTGGAATCAGGGGCTTGGGAACGGTCAGTGTATGCGGGCGAAGGCGCGTACCTTTGCCAGCCATAGGAATTATGATATTCATTATTTAGTGCCGGTGCTGCCGAAACCACTGCTGTTGCGCTCAGTTTCGACAAGGTTGTCTGTTGGCTGCCAGGTTATTTGTTCGTATCGGGCAATGATCATTTGCGCGATACGTTCGCCAGGTTCAATAGTTTGTACTTCGTTGGACAAGTTGACGACGATACACTTGATTTCGCCGCGGTAGTCGCTGTCAATAGTGCCGGGGGAATTGAGCATGGTGAGGCCGCGTTTTACGGCCAGGCCGCTGCGGCCCCGGATTTGGGCCTCATAGCCTGCGGGAAGTTCGATATGTAGTCCTGTCGGCACGAGTGAACGTTCCAATGGGCCGAGGGTGATTGGTTCAGGAATGTAGGCCCGTAGGTCCATGCCAGCGCTGCCGGTGGTTTCATACTGGGGCAAAGGGTTGTTGGATCGATTGATGATGCGGACTGTCAAGTTTTTTTTGCCGCAAAAGTAGGCGATAAAAAACAAAGGTTGCTTGTACGCTGCGCTCCGTAACTTTCGGCCATGAACCGAATCCCGATTTTTTGTGAACAGTATATGAGAATCTTACTTACATATTTTTTCATCCTGCCGACCGTACTCGTTTTTTCTCAAAAAAATGCTGCGTGCGACCTTGACATCGGTCCCGATGCTCTGGTCTGCAACAACGCTGTTTTTTCGCTCAACCCGAATCCGGTGCCCGGAAATTATAGCTGGATCGGGCCTGCCAATTTGAGCTGTACCGACTGCCCTACGCCTCAAGTTACCGGCCTGACTACCGGCGTGTACACCTTTATTGCCACGGTTGTGACACCTGATTGTATGGACACCGACACGCTGACTGTCACGGTAATCAACGGCGAGGCACCTCAGTTCACCATTAGCTCCGATCGAGAAGTGTGTGCGGGCGACAGTGTACACCTTGGCGGCCCTGCCGTTCCGGGAACATTTTACAATTGGTTTTCAGTGCCCTCGGGGTTTGGCAGTTTTTTGTCCGACCCACCAGCTGTGCCGTCCTTAACTACGACGTATTATCTTTCTGTGTCCAACGCCTCCTGCCCTTTGCCTATGCTGGACAGTGTGACGATTACACCTGTATCGATTTCTATCCAGATTACCCCGAATACCGACACGCTGAAAATTTGCCGGGGCCGCTCCCGAGTATTGCAGGTCACTGTGACTCCGAGCGGTCTGCCACTCGTTTGGTCCCCTGATACTGGCCTGACGATAAGCGGCAACGGAACCTCTGTGGTAGCCTCGCCACTCGTGAGCACGTTGTACACCGTGCAAACGGCAATCGGCACTTGTGTGAAAAAAGAGCAGGTGTACTTTTCCGTGGATACATTGCCCGCTGACCTGAAAATCCGCCCTGCGGACACCACACTTTGCCAGGTTGCCGAGGTGTTGCTCTGGTCGCCGAATGTGGACACGTTGCTTTTCCCTGGCATCACGTTCAAGTGGACACGCACGCCGCAGACTGCACTGCTCACACCCGATAGCCTGCAAAACCTCACGGTCAAGCCGAATCAGACCACACTTTACCGCCGTGTGACTCGCTACGGGGAGTGCTCCGATACGGCATCGGCCCTGGTACGGGTGGTGCCGCCGGTTGCTTTTTCGGCTGTGCCGAAATTAGTCTCGATCTGTCCCGGCGATAGTGTGGTATTAAAACTCGTCTACACACCCGGTGTGACAGATATCTTATGGTCGCCTGCAAACGGCCTTTCTTGCACGGCCTGCGACAGCGTAGTTGCGCGGCCAGGCGCATCCGGGACATACGTCGTTTCAGGAAAAAACCAAGATTGCCCATTGAGCGATACGGTGCAAATCACCGTGTTGCCCCTGGCTCCGTTACTGTTTCCGGCTAACAAGACCATTTGCCTCGGCGATACCATCACGTTGAACGGGTTGTTCGACCCAACAGCCAAATACACCTGGACGTCCACACATCCTGGTTTCGGGACGGATACGGTGCCCAACCCACAGTTTCGACCCAGCCAATCAGCCACCTATTTTGTCATGACAAACAACGGTTGTATCGGTCGAGACTCCGTTCGGATAGAGGTGGAAACAGCTACACTCACGCTGAGTAATGACACCACCATTTGCAAAGGCAATTCCGCCACAATAACGGCCATGACCAATATACCTGGCACCGGTTTCCAATGGGTGGACGCTGCCACCGGCCAGCCCGTTGGCACCAACCGTGTTTTGGCCGTGATGCCTGCCCAAACTACCCAATACGTCGCGTTGTTTGCTTACGGGAACGGCTGCCAACTGGCTGATACCGTGACTGTGACGGTTTCAGGAGAAGTGCCGCAGATTGTTTTCCCGGACCCTGTCGAGCGCCAGTTGTGCCCGAGCGAAAGCCTCTTGCTTAATCTCGGCTCTGTGCTGCCCGGAGCGAGTTATACCTGGTCAGCCACCCCCGCAGACACGACGTTGGTGCCGATGGACCCGTCGCCCGATGTGTCGCCAAGTCGAAATACAACTTACACCGTTACGGCCATTTTGGGCAACTGTAAGACAATGCAAACGGTGGATGTATTCGCTTACTCGGCTACGCTCTTCGCAACAGCCGACACGATTCTGTGCGCCGAGAACTCGGTGACGTTGACCGCTCAAGGCAGCGATCCGCTCGGCCGTTTTACATGGGATAGTGGCGAAACCGCGGCCAGTATTCTCAAATCTCCTGCAAGCGACACGAGTTTTATAGTCACCTATACCTACGGCGACACCTGCACGATTCGGGATACGGTATTTGTGGACTGGGTGCCGAATTTTGACCTCCAGATCAGCTGCTTGCCCGACACGAACGCGCTGGACATCGGGGTACCCGTAGCACTGTTTGCCGTGGTGTCGCCTCCGCAAAACCTAACCGGGTTCACATTCATGTGGCAAGAAACCACGGTGGACACCAAAACGCTGCCGTTCACCACAGAATCCATCGAGGTGGTTCCGGGCACGAACGACACGCTGGGCGCCTTTGTGCGGTACATTTTGACCGTCACGTCAAAGGACGGCTGTGTTCAAATCGTAGAAAAAACCTTCTCCTTGATTTTTCCAAAAATTGGTTTCCCCAATGCTTTCACTCCGGACAACGACGGCAACAACGACACATTCGAAATGATCCTGTTTGAAGGTAATGCCTATGTGGAGCGCATGGAAATTTACAACCGCTGGGGGGGCTTGGTTTTTGAAAGCAACGACACCAATGCGTCCTGGGATGGTACCTTCAAGGGCGAGCGTGTGCCTTCGGACGTGTATGTGTACAAGGTCGTATGGCGGCGGGGCGACGGTGCGTTGCAGCCCGTGGCTGTGGGGGACGTGACGGTGCTGCGGTGAGGGCGTAACCCAACTATCTGGTGTGGTTGAAAACAATAAAAGGCCACGCATAATGCGCGGCCTTTTATTGTGTCGGGATGCTGAATCACGACTTAGAAAACCGCTTGCGACGTTCCATTTTTTTTAGACTGTGGACGCCTATGGCGTCCACACGGAGAAGAAGTTCATTGAAAAAGCAGAACCGTGTGCTGATATTGGAGTGTGAAGCAACAACAACAAACACTCCGATTCTGCCATGCTCTTTTGCGGTATGGGGTCAATCGTTGCCGTACGATGGCCAATTTTGTAATGAGTTTAGCCAGCAGTGCATCGGTTAGCCATCCGGTAGAGTTGTCGGCCGGTCCTTTTTGCCACTACCACTACAGCAACCTGACAAAGGTATTGCGACATTGGCAAGTAAGCGAGTCTGATTTTCGGGCATTTGTCCGGCCATTTGTGCCAGCGCCACGGCTTTTTGGCGAAGGGGTACGCTACTACGCCATGACGCACGACGTGACGAAGATGCTCAAGCCGCATTCGCCTTGTTTGGAAAACCGGCAGTATGTGC
>JBJXEZ010000111.1:0-7278 GCA_046153695.1 Saprospiraceae bacterium | reverse complement strand
AATAACCTCCCGATTTGGAGGAGGATAATTTGGTGGCAGGCAAGGCGCGAGGAAGGCGCATAGTAGGGCTACGCAACGGACGAGCAACGCAGAATGCCGCCCAATTAGCCCTTCCAAATCGGGAGGTTATTCTTTCATCGGTACTTAGTGGTCAAAATACTGTTTGGTGTCTTTTTGGGTAAAGCACGTTACCCGTGCCCAGGGAGCCTCGGGCCGGATTTTTTCCAATAAAAACTGCCGCGCCTCGGGCAGGGTAAAAAATGCGCCAACGAAGTAGCAGTACGGGCCACCCGGCTCCTGGCGCAGGAAAACGGCCTCGTGCTTGCGCAAGGGCGGGCTATCCGGCGCGAGCGGCTTTTCGGTGCAGGCAATTTCCACGGTATAGCCTGTAAAAGTAGGCGGCAACGGGCGCGGCACGGTCTGCTTTCCGGCGGTTGGGTCGGGCACCGGGCTGCCGGTTTCCGCGCTTGCCATCTCGGTGCTATTGGGGACAGCGGTTGCCTTCATGGCGGGTATTGGCGGTCTTTCCATTAGTTTGGGCGTGAGCAAGAACGTGCCCTGGCCCAGTAACATCCACGGTACGCGGGCGGCAGAATCGGCTGGCAGGCCTTTTACACGAAGTTCTACCCGGCGATTTTCTCGGTTTTCGGCATCGGTGCAGCGCACACCCCGGCGGCACCGGTTGATCGGTTGGGATTCACCGTAGCCCTTTGTTTGCAGGTGTTTGACGGCCACGCCTTTTTTGGTCAGGTACGCGCCGACCGCCTCGGCACGGCGCTTGGACAAGCGCAAGTTGTACGACGTGCTTCCGCTGGCATCCGTGTGTACGCCCACATTGAGCGTGGCTGTTGGCGTGGTGCGGAGCAAGTGCGCCACTGCGTCCAGCACATAGCCAGCCTCCTGACCGATGGCCGATTTGTTAGCCGCAAACGTGACATCGGCCAGCACGATGCGAAGCGGTGCGGCGGGCTGGGCTTGCGCTGGCAAAGCAAAGTGGCAGAGTGTGACGGGCAGAAAGGCCAGGTGAAATTTCATATAAAGATGCTGCAGCAGGTAGCGTGGCAAAAGTAACAGAAAATGAAAGTGCAAGAGTCTTCGACATCCCCTAAGTTTGCCCCCATGCGCATTGTATTCTTAGGCACACCGGACTTTGCTGTGCCCGTACTCGAAATTTTGTTGGACAATGGCTACGATATTCCAGCCGTGGTCACCGCTCCCGACAAGCCCGGCGGCCGGCAGGGGCTGTTGGAGTCTGCTGTGAAAAAATTTGCTGTGAGCCGGGGCCTGCGTGTGCTCCAGCCGGAAAAACTGAAGAACCCCGCGTTTTTAGAGGCGCTCCGCGCCTGCCGCGCCGATCTGCAAGTGGTGGTCGCTTTTCGTATGCTGCCAGAATTGGTTTGGGACATGCCGCCTGCGGGCACACTCAACCTGCACGGCTCCCTGCTGCCCAAGTACCGGGGCGCTGCACCCATTAACTGGGCTATTATCAATGGCGAAACGGAAACGGGCCTGACCACTTTTTTGCTCCGGCACGAGATTGACACCGGCGATATCCTTTACCAGGAAAAAATGCCCATCGGCGAAAACGAGACTGCGGGCGAATTGCACGACCGCATGATGCTGCACGGTGCCCGGCTCGTGCTGCGCACCGTGCAGGCTCTTGAGCGGGGTACGGCCATCCCCATGCCGCAACCTGACGCGGAGGCCACACACGCGCCCAAGATATTCACTGAAACCTGCCGGATCAATTTTGCCCAGCCTGTGCGGTGGGTACACGACTTTGTTCGCGGCCTCAGTCCGCACCCCGGAGCGTGGATGGAATTGGATGGGAAAGTGCTCAAAATAGCCCGGACGGAAAAAGAGGAGGCCACACATGACCTCGACCCCGGCTCGTTCGTCACGGATGGAAAAACGCACCTGAAAATCAGCGCCCTTGACGGGTTTGTGCGGGTACTGGAACTTCAATTGGAAGGCAAGCGCCGCATGGGCGTGCGGGAGTTTTTGAATGGGCACCGGTTGGGTTGATTTTTCAAACCTCCCGCACGAAAGCCTCCAAGTCGGCATCGGGTGCCAATTCCAAGCGTTTGCGCAGGCGTTGCCGGCCTTTTTTCACGCCGTTGGCCGTGATACCGAGGATGTCGGCTATTTCCTGGCTGTTCAGGTTGACTTTGATCAGGAGGAAAAGGCGTTCTTCGGCTCCGCTCAGGCCGGGATAGCGGGTGCGCAAGCGCAG
Organism: Saprospiraceae bacterium; assembly: GCA_046153695.1. GTDB lineage: Bacteria > Bacteroidota > Bacteroidia > Chitinophagales > Saprospiraceae > M3007. Next base: position 5,045 of record JBJXEZ010000111.1, on the reverse strand, counting down.
CAGGTAACCGGGATGCAGGCGTTCGAATCGGTACTTGAACTGTTCCCATTCCTTGTCGGTCAGGATGCGGTTGTTGTACAGGGTTTCGGTCGGGTCGGCATCGGGTTCGCCATTGGCCGGGTCGGGTTCTGGTTGTACAGACCCGTGCAGACCCGGTTGCAAGTCCTTTTCCAAAGCGCTCAGTTGGGCGTTTTTGGTCCGCAAAATATCTATGTAGTCGGCCATTTCCTGTTGCGTTTGCGCCAGCGTTTGGCGGGTATTGCGCAGCTTCAGGCGTTGGGTGTACAGACCAAATCCGAGGATGGCTACCACAAAAGCAAGGGTCGCCATCAACAGGTTGCGTTGGGTCTGTTGCAGTTGTTCGTTTGCTTTTAGCAGGCGTATTTCCTGTTCCTTTTCGCGGGTTTCGTACTGCACGGTCAGCTCTTGAAGGTTGCGGGTTTTTTCTGCTGTGAAAAGCGAATCACGGATTGCCTTTGCCTGCAGGAACAGTTTCAGGGCCGAGGCCGGGTTGCCGGTTGCCTCGTCCAATTGCGAAAGGCGTTCGTAGGCCCTGGCCAAAATGTGTGCCTGGCCGAGGCTGTCGGCTTCGGCTGCGGCGGCCTCGAGGTAGCGGCGGGCCTCCGCCCAATGGCCGAGGCGGCGGTGGCAGTCGCCGACGTTGAGGTGCATGCCGGGGCGTTGGTTGAGTGCCCCGGATGCCAGCATCAGTTGCAGGGCCGTGTCGAGCAGGGGCATTGCCGCAGCCCAGTTTCCTTCATCGCTGTGGGTGAAGGCCATTTGGTTGTAGGCGGCGCAGCGCTCGATGAGTGACCCGTAGTTTTTCAGGATTACGAAGCCCTTTTGGGAGGCCTCCATGCTTTTTTTCGTCATGCCAGCCTTGCCGTAATAACCCGCGAGGGCTGCATACGCCCGCCCGATGCGGGAGGAGTCGCCGCTGCGAACAAACGCCTCCACGACCGGTTCGGTCAGTCCGATGGCCATGAGCGTGTCGCCGAGGCGGTCGTGTACGTTGGCGAGGTCCAACTGAGAATCGTAGTAGAGAAACGAGTCGGCCTGAGCGGCTGCCGAATCCATGGACTGTCGGTAAAAAATAATGGCCGTACGGTAATCGCTCAGGTCAACAACCGAGTCGCCCTGCTGATTGAGCCAGGCGGCGGCGTTGGGATGGGCCAATTCCTCGTACGTCGGCGGGTCTTGCCTGTTCGCCTGCTTTGTTGTGGGTGCGGTGTTTTCGCAAGAAAAAAAGGCCGGGCACAGCGCCGCGAAGAACACATAATACTTGGTAAAGCGGGCAAGCATAGGCAAGGTCATCGCAATCGGGTTGTTGAGTAAGAAAGCGTGTGCAAATGTCCATGCTTTTTTCACAAAACATATTTTGTACCCCTTTTTGTACCCGTTCATCCACACATGAAATAAAAAACACGTTGGACATTTGTGGCCTTGTTTGAAACCGCCCAGAGCGGTCATTCTTTTGATAATCTAATTCTTTTCCGGTCCATGAAAAAACAACTACGCCTCCACGCTCTATCCTTTGCTCTGGCACTGCTTGCCACGACTGCGTTTTCCCAAAACAAAGACTGGCTGCTCAAAATGCAAGACCCCACCGTCAATTTCTGGGAAGTGCAACAGGAGTTCAATGACTACTGGAAAAACCGCACCGACTTCAAAGGCAACGGCTACAAGGTTTTCAAGCGCTGGGAGTACATCAATGAGTTGCGTGCAGCGCCCGACGGCAAACTGCAGACACCCGACGAGGTCTTGCTGGAATATGAGCGCTACATGGCTGAAGCGCCGCAAAACAAATCCGCTTCCGGCACCTGGTCGTTCATTGGCCCTTTGGGGTACCCCTCCAACAATACCGGTCAACCGACAGGAAAAGGACGGGTAAATGCCATTGCCTTTCACCCCAGCGATGCCAACACGATTTACCTCGGCTCCCCGTCGGGAGGCATCTGGAAAAGCACCAACGGCGGCACCAACTGGAGCAGCCTCTCCTCCAATATGCCCTACCTCGGCGTTTCGGCTATACTGATCCATCCCTCCAACCCGAACATCATCTACATCGGCACGGGCGACCGGGACGGAGGCGATGCGCCCGGGGTGGGCGTGTACAAATCCACCGATGGCGGTGCCACCTGGTGGCCCGCCAACACGAGCATGGGCACTACTACCATTAGCATGATGCTCATGCACCCCTCCGACCCCAATACCATCATCGCCGCCACCCACGACGGCGTTTACAAAACCACCAACGGCGGCACAAGCTGGACGTTGACCCTATCCGGTGATTTCCGGGACATCAAGTTTAAGCCCGGCGACCCGAGCATCGTTTACGCAACCGAAATCACCACGCCCGCCCAATTCTGGCGCTCCACCGACAACGGCGACAATTGGAGCGTGGTCTCCACGCCTACGTCCGGTGTCGGCTCCCGCATGGTGATCGGTGTATCACCGGCCAATAGCAGCTACGTGTACCTTGTTCAAATCAAAGACACCGACGCTACCTTCAAAGCCCTGCTGCGTTCCACTGATAGCGGGCAAACATTTTCGCAGCAATCCAGTACGCCCAATATCCTCGGCTACAATTGTGACGGCAGCGGGACGGCCAGCCAGGCCACCTACGACCTGTGCATAGATGTGGACCAGGCAAACGCAGACATCGTTTACGTAGGCGGCATCAACTCCTGGAAAAGCACCGACGCGGGGGTCAACTGGACTCCTGTGACACACTGGGTCGGCAGCGCGTTCGCTCCGGGCGACCCGACGGCAAACTGTGCCGCTTCCGTTCACGCCGACCACCACGTTTACGCCTGGTCGCCGCACCACACCCCGGCCCGGCTTTACTTGGGCGACGATGGCGGTATCCATTATACGGCTAACGGCGGCACGACCTGGACGGAAATTTCCAACGATATGGCGACCGGTCAGATTTACAAAATCGGCCAAAGCGCCCATACGGCCAATACCATTTCTGCCGGCTTTCAGGACAATGGCGTTTCGGCTACCAACAACGGGGGCGCTACGTTTACCACTACCGGCGGCGGCGACGGCATAGAATGCGCCATTGACTACTCAAACGCCAATATTTGCTACCGGTCAAGCCAGTTTGGTGGTATAGGCCGGTCGTTAACCGGTATTTTCGGATCCTATTCGTCCAGTTTCATCTCGTCCCTCACCGATCCCGTAGCGTTTGTGGCCCCCTATATGCTGCACCGGACGGTGCCGACCACCATGTTTTTTGGCCGGGAAAATCTGTGGCGCAGCACCAACGTAACGTCCACGCCTTCCGCCTCGGTCGTTTGGCAGGCAATCAGCAGTTTTGCCGCAGGCCAAACCATTCGGGTCATCGAGCAGTCGCCCGCAGACCTGAATGTCGTGTATGTATCCCGTAGCGGCGGTGCCAACCCCTCCGAGTTGCTTCGCTCGGACAATGCCAACGCCCCGGCTGCTTCTGTGACGTGGACGGCAATCACCAAACCCGGAGGCTTCACCATTTCGGACATCAAAGCCCATCCGACCAACTCAAATATTGTGTATGCCACGGCAGACCGCTATGTGTACAAATCCACAGACAAAGGGGTTACCTGGACCAACATTTCCGGCAACCTGCCCAACCTGTTTATCAACTGCCTGGTTTTGGACAAAGATGCCAACGAGGGCATTTACATCGGCAACCAGACCAGCGTATGGTACAAGGATGCCACCATCTCCGATTGGATACTGTTCAGTTCGAGCCTGCCCCCCGTGGACATCAGGGAGTTGGAAATTTATTACGATGCCAACCCCAACAACAGCCGACTAAGCGCTGGCACTTACGGGCGCGGCATCTGGCAGAGCGATCTGGCCGAGATCAACGTCGTCAACCCATCCAACCTTGCGGCCACACCGGTCAGCACCAGCCAAATTGATCTTACTTGGGCACTCAATGCCTCCAGCAACAACGTGCTCATCGCTACCTCGCCCACCACTACCTTTGGCGTACCCGCTGATGGTACGGCCTACATGGCGAGTGACCCGCTGCCCGGTGGTGGCACGGTGATCTATGTGGGCAACCTCACCAACTTCAACCACACGGGGCTGAGCGCGGGAACCGAATACTGCTACAAAATCTGGTCGGTCAACGGCAGCAACCAGTATTCGGCGGGCCTGACACCAGTTTGCGCCTCCACATTTTCGCACAACTGGACGGGCAACGTGAACACCGATTGGTTCAACACCGGAAACTGGGGGCCAGGCACCGTGCCGACCGCCACCGACGGTGCCTACATCCCGGCCGGACGGCCCAACTACCCGCTCATCACCGCGGCTGGGGCGACCTGCTACCACTTGACCATCGAGTCCGGCGCTTCGGTGAGCATGGATGCAGTCACGTCCTATACCCTTCAGGTGACAGGCGATTGGACGAACAACGGCACCTTCACACGGGGCGTGGGCACGGTTGAGTTCAATGGAGCCAACACCCTGCAAACCATCAAAGGAACCTCAACCAACGATTTTTATATCCTCCAAGTCAGCAAAGGCAGCGCGAATAACATACTGGACGCGGTATCGCCCATTACCCTGAATGCAACAGTGGATGCGCCGCTCGCCCTCATATCCGGTACCTTCCGCCTGTCGAACGCTGCGAGCAACATCACCGCCATCCGGGCAAACGGCGCCCAAGCGGCGAACGCGATCGGGGCAAACAAACGGTTCTGGATCGCTGCAGGCACCCTCAATGTGAATTCAAGTTGGAGGCTCAACATAGGTGAATTGAAAATCACTGGCGGAACGGTCAATGTTGGCAACGCCATCAATCAATTGTTCGATTACTTGAACTCTGGAAAAATCGCTCTCGAAAGCGGAACGCTGAATGTTTCCGCTGGAGTCTGGGGCAATGCCAGCAACCTGAGTTCTACCGGTATCATTGAAATTTCCGGAGGCACCATGAATTTGGGCGTGTTCGGCAATGGTTTCTCAAGGGGTATGTTGGAGGTAAATGCCAACTGTAATTTTACCATGAGCGGTGGCACCATCGTGTTTCGCAGGGGCAACGGCCATAC
>JBJXEZ010000105.1:0-14254 GCA_046153695.1 Saprospiraceae bacterium | reverse complement strand
GTGTTGTTATTCACCAAATAAGGTGGGTTGAGCGTCACTTCGGAGCAAAATTCCAATTTGAAGGCCTCAAACGTGCCGCCGCCGCCGATTGCGTTGTCCTTAACGCGTAGCGTCCAGGTGCCTGTCGAGTTTTGGCCCGTGAAAGCGGCCAAGGGGTCTTGCGGTTTATAGGCAAGGCCCGTATTCGGGGGCGGGCAGAGGAAGACCCCAGGTGCTTCGTCGGTCAGACGCAGGTTGAAAAAACCGTTAAAATTGCCGCAGCGGGTCGACCATAGCACGACCTCAGTGCCCAGCGGGCTGATGAGTCGCACATCCAGGTCTTTGAAAAACTCGTGGTAGCCCTTCACCTGCCGCACTTCCATATTTTTGATCGGGCCGCCAACTATGACATTTATTTTCGATTCCAGAGTGGGCGTTCCGTTTGTGGTCAGGCCCTTTGGCAGGTCGTTAGCGGCCCACTGGAAGCATTTTTCGGCAAATGTGGAAAAGAAAAAAGGCTCCGTCCAGTCGTGGTTGCCGCACTCGTTTTTGGGGCGTACCCGCCAAAAATAGGGCGTGCCTTTGGCCAAAAAGACGGGCAGTTTAAAACTGTCGAGCGTGGTGCTGTTGACGGATGCCAAGATGGTTCCTGGAGCAAACGACGGGCTGCTTGCGAATTGGACATCGTACGTCAGTGCGTCCAGCGCGCGGTTCCAGTACAGCGTCTGGATCAACGGCGTTTCGGTGGCACCGTTGGCTGGCGACACGAGCGCGAGAGCAGAAAAATCATTGCGCAGCGTAGTCAGAACTATGGGGCGCAGCACGGTGGGCATGCCTGGTGCGGTGGCACGCAGGGTCAGGATGAATGTTTCCTCGGTCTGGACTTGTGAAAAGTCGAGTGTCAGCGTAGCACTTTGGCCGGGCTGGAGTGTGGTGGCGCTGAAAACGGCTGTCACGTTTGGTGGCAGAGCGCCGTCGATTTCAACTGTGATCGGACTGTTGAAGCCCAATACACCCGCCGTGGCGATGGCCACCTCGTGGCTGACAGGCAGGCAAAGGATGCCACTATCGTTATCGAGGCTGATTGTGGCTGAGGGCTGGACAGGCTGCTTGATCGTGAAATTTTGGTTGGAAATATCGAAAAAGACGTTGTCGTAGCCGTCCACGCGCACACGGGCTTGACCGGTGGGCAGGCTGGGTACCAGCACAAAGTGGCTGCCGTCGTTGTTTACATGCTGCGCCAGCATGACGGGGTAAGTCTGACCGCCGTCCGTGCTCAAGCGGATGTTGACATGCGAACAGCTGACCGGAGGCTTGTCCGAATTGGCCACGTCCCAGCGGACTTCGGCATACTCGCCGATATTCCAGGAATTGGCGGTTGTGTTTGGAAATTGCACCAAAAACGGTCCCGCCCCGCCCCAAGCCTGAAACGCCACCTCGGCAGATGACACGCCGCCTCCGCCCGACTTGTTATCGCGAGCGGTGAGCAGAAACGTCAGGTCGCGGGTGTACTCGGGCAATAGTTCGCGTGAGTCGGTGCCATTGTTTAGGATGGTACTCAACTGAGGAAAGTAGCGGTTGGTGACGCTCACAGCAGGCCGGGTACGAAAAATGGGCGAACTGGCTACCTGCGTACCGAGTTCGGTTTCAGGGCCGAGGTCAATTTCTTCCCAGCAATAGGTGAGCGCATCGCCGTCGGGGTCGGTAGCGCTGCCGTTCAGCTCGAACGGTGTGCCGATTGGTATGAAAAACCCATCCTGGTAGGGCAGGGTCACAACGGGCGGGTTATTGGTGGTCACGATACTGGCTCCGCATGTAGATCCGGACTCAAAATCGAGGCTTTTGCGCATTTCCAGAATGGAGCCACCGTGGAAATACAGATCGGCACCGCCCTGCACGTTGTCGCTGCCACAGCCACCCACATACGACATGATGGTGCTGCCGCTGCCGGGTTCGTAGGCGGTGAACGGTGCCCGCTGGTCTTCGGCAAAGCCGCCGCAGCGGTTCCAGGTATGGTTGCCGCCGATCTGGTGGCCGAGTTCCTGACAGGCCACATAGATGAAGGTGGGGCCGTAATTGCCGCTCCCGGCGGTGCAACCCAGCCACTTACTGTTTCCGCAGATAGCACCCAGGCCACCCACGCCGCCACCGCCGCGAGCGAACACGTGACCAATGTCGTAACCGTTGGGGGTGACACCCGCCGTGGCCACTGCCTGTTGGTTTTGGCCAGCCAAGCCGCCTGGGTCGCCACCGAAGAAAGGATCGCTGGCGGGGTCTAAAAATATGGTCAGGAGTGTAGCCTGAACCAATTGAAAACGAACGGCAAAATCCCGCTCGTAGGGCACGTTAACGAGATTGACGTATTCGGCCAGCGCAGAAAAAATAACCTGCTTGTTGCCGCCATGGTCCTGCGAGAATTCGCCTGTGGTGGAGATCAGTAACTTGTATTGCTTGAGCGTAATCGGGGCGAGGCCGGAGCCGCGATCCTCCGCTTGCAGGGTGTATAGTGTCGATACTGGTTCTCTCACCATACTTTTGTCCACAACCACCGTACGTGACCCTTGCGGGAATGCCTCAGCGGGCAAATCCTTGGCATCGTAAGCCATGTACAGAGCATCCTGTCCCCAGGCGTAGGGTTCGATGAAGGTGTGCGTCATATCAGCCCGGACGATCATAGCCCGAAAGCCGCGCAGGGTATGGCTTAGCCGAACGGTTGTGCGCGGGTCGGACAACGATTGGCCGGCGAAGGTGCGCACATAAGGTGCCTGTTCTGCCAAGGCGGGCTCAAGGATTGAAATTTCCCAAACAGAAAACGCCTCGAAAGTGCCGTCTGTCATAGGCAGTGCGATGACACAACTTTGTTTGCGGGACTCCGGCGTGAATTCAAACGGAGCGGCTTCCAAGGCCGATTTGATACCGGCATAATCCAACTGATAAGTTTGGTAGTGCAAGGGGATCAACTTGCGTTCGGCCTGCTCGGGCAGGGCGACGGCACTTTCCAGTACAGGTTTGAAAAAATTTGGCGCAGCCGATTGGGCTGACAAAAGCGGGCTGACGAACAGGCAGCAGAGCAGAGCGAATAAACGCATGGCGAGTGGTGTGGGTAGTGAGCCTAATGAGCAAAAAACGCGGCGAAGTTACGCTTATCCGTTTTTGCAAACGGCCAGTTGTGCGTGCTTCTATTGGCAAAAACACGGCAAAAGGTGGAATTGTAGATATTCTAGAAGCATCGGACCAACATTGTGGTTAATAATAAGGTTGAAAGGTAGCGAGACGTTTCGGGCACGTCATACGGCTATCATGCACTCAATAGGCGTCATATCTTGGCCAAAAACGGCGATCTGACCAATAAGTGGCCAGGTTCTCAAAAAATGTCGGAAAATAGCTGCATCAACTTTTACTCTCACACATTTTTTCAACATGACTATGCTTCAAACTCTTCGCCGCCTAAGCCTTGCGGTTCTTTTATTTACCACCCTTTCTCCAACGCTGTTTTCCCAAAAAGCACTGCGCCTTCCTACGGGCGTAAAACTGGTCACCTCTGTGGAGGGTATAACCGAGTATAGCCTGCCCAACGGCCTGCGCGTGCTACTATTCCCTGACCCGTCCAAGCCGATCATGACGGTCAATATTACCTATAAAGTTGGCTCCCGCCACGAAAACTACGGCGAAACGGGTATGGCCCACCTGCTGGAGCACCTGGTGTTCAAGGGTACGCCCAAGCACCCGAACATTCCGCAGGAGCTCACCGAGCGCGGTGCCCGGCCTAACGGCACCACGTGGTTTGACCGCACCAACTACTTCGAGACCTTCGATGCCACCGAGGATAATCTTCGCTGGGCGCTCGATCTGGAAAGCGACCGTATGATCAATTCCTACATCGCCCGCAAAGACCTCGAAAGCGAGTTCTCCGTGGTGCGCAACGAGTACGAACGCGGTGAAAACAGCCCCGGCTCCGTGCTCAACAAGCGCATGATGGCAGCCGTGTTTCAATGGCACAACTACGGCCACTCCACCATCGGCGAAAAGTCCGACATCGAAAAGGCTCCCATCGAGCGCCTCCAGGCTTTTTACAAGCATTACTACCAGCCGGACAACGCTGTGCTGCTCGTGGCAGGAAAAATTGACGAGCAAAAAACACTTGATCTCGTCAATGAGTATTTCGGCCCCATCCCCAAACCGACCCGCTCGCTCATCACCACCTACACCGACGAACCGACTCAGGACGGCGAACGCCTTGTGGCCCTGCGTCGCACCGGCGACGTGCAGCTCACTGCCGCCGCTTACCGCACGCCTGCCGGCTCACACCCCGACAATGCTGCCCTCAGTGTATTGGCCAACCTGCTCACCGATAACCCTACCGGCCGCCTGTACAAAGCCTTGGTGGAAAGCAAAAAAGCCGTTTCGGTGTTCGGTTCTGCGTCTGGCTACGCCGAAGCAGGCGCTACCGGTTTCACAGCCGAAATTCCGCAAGACCAGTCGCTGCAAGCAGCCGAAACTGCCATGCTTGAGGTATTGGACGGCCTAAAGGACAATCCGCCCACACAGGAAGAGGTGGAAAAGGCCAAAGCGCGTATCCTCAAAAACCTGGAGATGGGCCTCAAACAGTCCGACCGCCTCGGCATAAGCCTTAGCAACTACATCGGCACGGGCGACTGGCGTTTGGCCTTTCTGTCGCGTGACTGGATCGAGAAAACAACACCCGAAGATGTGGCCCGCGTGGCCATCCGGTATTTCAAAAAAGCCAACCGCACGCTGGGCCAATTTATCCCGGAGAAAACTCCGGACCGTGCTGAAATCCCGGCTGCGCCAAACCTTGACGAGCTGCTCAAGGACTACAAGGGCCGTGCACCTATCGCCCAGGGTGAAGACTTTGACCCGGCACCGGAGAACATCGAAAAGCGCACCACCCGTGCCGCGTTGCCCAATGGTATGAAATACGCCCTGTTGCCTAAGAAAACGCGGGGCGAGTCCGTGAACCTCACCATGTCCCTGCCCTTCGGCACGTTGCAAAGTTTGCAGGGTAAATCCGCGATTGCCGACTTTACCGGAGCAATGCTCAGCAAGGGCACTACCAAGCGCTCGCTCGCCGAACTTAAAGATGAGCAGGATCGCCTCAAGGCCCGGGTTATGGTGAGCGGCGGCGCAGAAGGGGCCTTTGTGAACATCGAGACCGACCGCGCACACCTGGCCGAGGCCATTCGCCTGGCTGGCGAGATGCTGCGTATGCCGTCGTTTCCGCAGGACGAGTTCGACAAGTACAAAAAACAATACCTGACCGGCATTGACGAGCAGAAGACCGACCCGAACGCCCGGGCTAGCAATGCCTTCTCCCGGATGTCGAACCCGGAATACCCCGTAGGCGACCCGCGCCGGGTACTGACGTTCGACGAAGAGGCCGCCGCCGTAGGGGCCGTGACACTTGACCAAGCCAAGGATTTTTACAAAAAATTCTACGGTGCGAGTGATGCTACCTGCGCTGTAGTGGGCGATTTTGATAAGGCTGAAATCGAAAAAGCACTGCGCGAAACCTTTGGCGATTGGAAAAGCCCGGCCAAGTACGAACGAATTGCCGACGACTACACACCCGTGCCCGTGCGTACGGAAACCATCCTCACCCCGGATAAGTCCAACGCCGTGTATATGGCCGGATTTGGTTTCCCGATGCGCAACGACGACCCGGAATACCCCGCGCTTACCATCGGTGGCCAGATCCTTGGTGGCGGTTTTCTCAACTCCCGCCTTGCCACACGCATCCGCCAGAAAGAGGGCCTGAGCTATAGCGTAAATGGTAGTTTTGGTGCCAGCCCACGCGACAAAAACGGTAGTTTCAACGCCTTCATGATCTACAACCCCGGCAACCTGGATAAGCTCGAAACAGCCTTTCGTGAGGAAATCGAACGGGCTGCCAAAGAGGGGTTCACTGCCGAAGAGTTAGAGTCTGCCAAGGGCGGCTGGCTCAAGTCGCGTCGAGTAAACCGATCCTCCGATGCAACATTGGCTCGCACGCTCGCCTCGTATCTGGCCTATGGGCGCGACCTCAACTGGGATGCACAGTTGGAGCAACAAGTGGAAAAACTCACGCTCCAGCAGGTAAATACGTCAGTAAAAAAATACCTCGACTATTCGAAGTTGCTGATCGTGAAAGCGGGAGATTTCAAGAAGGCAGAGAAACCGTAGGCACAAGTGACGGGGTGACTGCCAGTCACCCCGTCACTATCACAGAGCCAATCTCGATCCCAACACTCACATAATCCGTTCTACGTATGAAGCAAAATTGGTTGCCTCAGGTAGCAGGTCCGCTCCTGTTCCTGCTTGTTGTTTTTGCGCCTGCTCCCGCTGGTATGTCCGTGGCGGCACAGATGACACTTGGCATCACGGTGTGGATGGCCATTTGGTGGATCACGGAGGTGGTGCATACTGCGGTCACAGCAATGTTGCCACTGGTGCTGTTTCCGCTGTGTGGGGTGATGCCACTCAAGGGCGTGTCCGCCGAATTTGGCAACGAGATTATTTTTTTGTTTCTGGCCGGTTTGTTGTTTGGGCGTGCCATCGAGCGCTGGAACTTGCACACGCGAATAGCCCTGAACATGGTACTGTGGTTGGGTAACAATCCTTCGCGCATGATCCTGGGTTTCATGCTGGCAACGGCCTTTATTTCCATGTGGATTTCCAACACGGCCACGGCGGTGATGATGACCCCGGTGGCTGTTGCTGTTTGTAGCGGGCATGGGTCGGATCAGGGAAATGGCAACCACAATTTTCGCAAGGCGCTCCTGCTGGGCGTGGCGTATGCGTGCTCCATTGGCGGCATGGCTACTATTGTGGGCACCCCCACGAACGCGATTTTTTTGGGCTACGCCCAAAATGAGCTGCACCGGACAGTCACATTCTGGCAGTGGTTTGTGTTCGCTTTCCCGTTTTCCGTTACCCTGTTGTTTGTTTGCTGGGCCGTGCTCGTCCGGCTTTTTCCTCCGGGAAAAAACACACTCGGCGCCGACTACAGGCTGACAATGAGCACCGAAGTGGCTGCACTCGGCTCTCTTTCGGCACCTGAACGGCGGCTACTTTGGTTGTTCGGATCCGTCATTGTGGCCTGGATTAGCGGATCATTGATCTGGTACAAATGGGTGCCAAACTGTAATGACACTGTGGTTGCCATGGCCGGGGCGTTGGGCCTGTTCTTGCTTCCAGCCGGAAATTCGCACAAAGGCAAGCCCCTGCTTGACTGGGATAACGCGCTGAAAATCCAATGGGGTGTTTTGCTCTTTTTTGGAGGCGGCTTGGCGCTGGCACGCGGATTCGAGTCCAGCGGGCTTGCCGGGTGGATGGGCGGCCTGATGGAGGCACTACGGTCATTCCATCCGATTGTGATCCTGCTGGTCGTATTGGCGGTAGTGACGTTGCTGAGCGAAATCGCATCAAACGTGGCCACGGCCTCCATGATGATGCCCGTGCTGGCGGCACTGGCTGTGGCAGTGGGGGCAGACCCATTCGGGATGCTGCTTAGTGCCGCACTCGCAGCATCCTTTGGCTTCGGGTTGCCGGTAGCCACCGCGCCAAACACTATCGTATTCAGTTCGGGGTACTTGAGCACGCGCGATATGGCCAAGGCGGGTTTTTTGCTAGATGCTCTGGCCATTTTGATACTGGTTGGTTTTTTGTATATCTTTCTGCCTATGGTGTGGAGCACCTGACCACTTTTTGTTCGTTGCCTCAGCATTTTTTTCAATAGCCAAATTGCATCGCATGACCCGATTACTGCTGATACTGGCTTGTTTGTTTGCCCTGCCTGCACTTGCTGAGGCCCAGCCGGGGTTTACCATTGTTGGTGGGCGCAAACAGGTGGAGATACCGTTTGAATACCACAACAATTTTATCATCCTCACGCTGAATTTCAATGGTTATTTGCCGCTAAAATTCATTTTTGACACGGGTGCGGAACACACCATCCTCACCAAGCGCGAGATCGGCGATATAATGGGCATCCAGTACGAACGCGAGTTTCGGGTGCTTGGCTCTGACCTGAAAACCCCTCTCATCGCTTATCTGGCGCGGCGTGTCCGGTTCGATATCCCGGAAAAAATATATGCCAATTCGGAAGACATACTCGTGCTTCAAGAGGACTACTTTCGATTCAAAGAATATTTAGGGCTGGAAATTCATGGTATTCTTTCGGCGCAGTCGCTTTCGCACTATGTGATTCGGATTAATTATGACCGCCGTACAATGACCCTGTACGATCGGGAAACGTACAATTTGCGCGAAAAAGGATTCGTGTCAGTACCGGTAGAACTCTATCGGAACAAAATGTACCTGAAGACGTCTATTGAGGTGCTGCCTGACTCTGTAGCCAACGTCAAATTGCTTTTGGACACGGGTGCGGGTTTGCCACTGCTGCTGTTCAGCAATACCCACCCGCTGGTGCATCCGCCTTACCTCGCACTGGCTACCAATATCGGCATGGGACTGGGGGGCTACCTCGAGGGGTTCACGGGCCGCGTACACCAGGCCAATATCGGCAGCTTCTCGCAGCGTGGGGTGATCACCTATTTTCAGGAATTGGACAGCCTTGCCAACCGGGAGTACCTGAACGGGCGTGACGGTTTAATTGGTAACGGTTTGCTTAGCCACTTTCACCTGATACTAGACTACCAAAAGTCAGCGATCCAGATCAAGCCTAGCAAGCTGTATCAGGAGGCGTATGTGTACGACCGAAGCGGGCTGAGTCTAGTGGCTGCCGGGCCGAGGTTCAGCGATTACATCGTGCAAAACGTGCTGCCAAACTCACCCGCCGCCGAGGCCGATATCCGCCGTGACGACAAGATCATTCGTATCAACCGGCTACCTGTTGGATTTTTTAGTTTGGACGATATTCAGCGCATCCTGCAAAAAAAGCCGGGCACCAAAGTACGGATCACTGTCCGCCGAGGGGAAGAAAAAATCAAGAAAATCATCTATTTACGCGAACTGATTTGACCTGACCGGTCAGGCAGTCAGCACGTCAATCACCGTTTTTACGGCAATGAAGATCGGTTCGCGGCCCTCTTTGGTGACGAGCGCGTCGGCACCCCCGTCTTCGTCTTCCAATACGGCCTCCTCGGCGAAGGCGATCAGGTCTTCTTGGGGTGTGTCATCAAAAAAGACATTCAGGCGGTCGCGGAAATTAGTGGCTGTGCTTCCTTCGAGCAGTTCGTAATTCCGTTCTTCGGCCAGTCCGATTTGCTCTTCGCCAACAGGCTCCGTGCGGCCATTCACCTTCGTGTTGGCCATCCAGGCGATGAGGGACAGGTATTGGAGGTAGCCTTTTTCGTCATCGGTAAGCAGCTCGGCGTTTTCCTCATCGAACAGGTAGGCAACGATTACAGGTTGGGCCTCTGCAAATTTTTCCATTTGCTGCTCGTACTGCTCGTCGTCCATTTCCTCGAGGCTGTCAATAATGTCGTCAATTACATCTTCGGATACAAATTTCATATCGGGAGGTTGGTTATGCTGGTGGTGAAAAAATGTGGGGCAAAAATAGGCAGCCTTTGGCGAAATAACGGCACATGGTTCCGACCTTTGCCGACCCGTCCCGATTTAGAGCTTGTTTAAATTCCAGTCGCCGTGCTGCAAGCGGCAAATTTTGCTTCAGGCTGCGTTAAAGTTTTCGCCATAGGCAATCACTATGGCTGCAAATTTCGCCTTGCCTGAAACAAAATTCGCGCGCTTTCGCCTCGGTACTGAATTTTAAACACGCTCTTAGTGCCCTGGCTTTGTGCCAAAGGCCTTTTCCCCACCAAACTTTCCTAATCGGTTTTGGCAAGTTTTTAGCAATGCGCGACTGCGCGGGCTTCACCATTTATCTTATCAATCAACAACCAACATCGGGATTATGCTTCGTGCGGCACTTTTGGATATGTACAACGGCGAACCGAACCGTGGAATCCCGATGCTGGAATCCATGCTGGCCCGCTATGCTAACGTGATGCGGTTTGACCGGCACGATGTGCGCCTGAAAAACGAGGTGCCGGACCTGTCTTATGATATCTACGTTTTTTCGGGCGGACCAGGCGATCCGCTGCTAAATGACGGTCCGTGGTTTGGCCGGTATTTCGACCTGATCGAGCAGATCTGGCGCTGGAACCGCCGTGCTACAAGCCCCGAAGACAAAAAGCAATGCCTTTTCATTTGCCACTCTTTCCAGATGGCTTGTCACCATTTTGGACTTGGCGAGGTGACCAAACGTTTCAAAATGTCGTTCGGCACCTACCCGATCCACAAGTCTCATTGGGGTAAAACAGAACCGTTTTTTGAGGGCATGCCCGATCCGTTTTATATCGCGGACTTCCGGCGCTACCAGGTGATCAACCCCAATCACGAGCGGTTTGAGCAAATGGGTGCCCGTATTCTTTGCATGGAAAAACTGCCAGCGCATGTACACTATGAGCGGGCGGTGATGGGTGTACGGTTTAGCCCGGAAATGTTCGGCACACAGTTTCACCCCGAGGCCGACCCCGCTGGACTGCTGGAATATTTCAAAGATCCGGAGCGCAAAAAATCCATCGTTGACGAGCACGGTGCAGCCCGCTACGACCGCATGATGCACGACCTGACCAACCCGATGAAGATTTTGCGCACCTACGATACGGTCATCCCCCGTTTTCTTGAAAATGCGGTGGAAAGCCTGGTGCTTAGTGGTTATATTGGACAGGAGGAGGTCGTGCCAATGCCGTGCTAAACTGGCAGGTTTAGAATCGAGATGGGCTTCAAACCTGCTTTGGCGATTTGTTTGGCCTGGCTTGAGCCTGCGTAAATGTCAAACCTGCCGGACTTTATCCAAAAATAAGGCTGGCTGGCCCGTAATTTCCTGATTTCAGGAGCCTGTCTGTTTAGCCAATTTTTCAACCACTCTAATTTGCGCAACATGGTGCTTACCTCGTTGGTTTGGGCGGAATGCACCTCTGCAAAATAGACCTTGGCATCGTACCCTATTGCATAATCCCAGCGGTTGTCTTGAGGATAAAGAACCTTGGTGCAAGAATCAATATCAAGGCTCCCTTCGCATTTTGACGTGGAACGCAGTTTTACTTTTTGGCTGTAGTTTTCCAAGGCCTTCAAGCCTGTCTGATACCCACTGGATACATCCGGGGTGTTCTCCACAGCCGTTTTAAAGCTGTTGGTTTTGCCTTTCTTGGTTTGTTTATTTTTCAGCATCTACGGCAAGTTTGGAAATAATGTCCACAGCGCGGCTGGCGAATTCGGACAGCCCTCCCCAATTGGCAACGTCGGGATTGGTGCTGCCTGCGTCAAGCGTGGAAATATCACGAATATGGACTCCATCCGATTCCCGTTCAAAATACCAGGTCTTGAATGTTTTATCTTTGATCGCGGCCTGGAAGATACTTCGGAGGTCCGGGTTTTTGGGCGTATCGAACAAATCAAAAAGTTCCTCACCGGTACTTGAGCAATCTTTGAGATTATTGATGACCCAAACCAGTTCGAGCAAAACTGGCGAATGCGTGGAGATAATGACTTTGTACCCGCGTTTGATGAGTTGGAGTGCAAGCAACATGACTGTTTGGATGGCCTTGGGATGCAAGCCCATTTCTGGCTCCTCAATAACTACCCAGTCAATCGTATCTTTTTTTTCGATACCTCCAGAGGGAATCAGGTGGTACAGTGACAACAACAGGGGCATGAACTCTTTTTGCCCTGCCGACCAGGTCATAAACGGCAGTTTGCTTTCGCCTACATGGAGCAAAAACCGTTTACGCCCACTGCTTTTGTCCAATTCTATACTTGCCTCATGAAAAATGCTGGAATTTACTTGTTTCCGAATCGCAGCACTCATTTTACCCGATCTTGGAAAAATTTTTTCCTGTCCTCCGTGTCCGTTTGCCGATTCCTTTTCCATTAGAACCCGCATCGTTTCACTAAACGCCTTGAGAACATAAGGGTCGCCAAACTCATAATTATTGAAAGGGCGTGGAAACCCTTGCGCCAAAGTAAGTACCCGTTGCGCAGGGACGTAAAACATGTTTTCCTCTCTGGTAGATGCTTTTACCCCTTTTCGGTTGAGGATGCTTTGGCTGGAAAAAGTCGTTCCAGCCCATGTTATCCGCGTATCTGGTTTCCAAATTCCCGACATGGATTCCCCAAAATACATGTTGAGGAGGTTTTCGAATTTTCCGCCCCAATCGTAAGCATGAAGTTCCAACGTGTCAAAAATCTGGTGCCGGTCAACCAGCAATTTCAGCGTTTGCAAAAACAGGCTTTTGCCGCTTGCCTGTGGGCCGACAAGCAGCGTGAAGTCCCCAAAATCAACTGTACCCTCGCGAATTTGAGCAAGGTTACTGACAGAAAACGTGGTTGTTGTTTTGTTTTTCGTCATTGATTTTGATCTTTTTGACTTACAAAAGTAATGTTCTTGCCTGCACGCTGATCGCCTGCCACCTACTTTTATTTTGGCAGCCTGTGCGTAGTCCACATTTTTTCAAAACGCCTACCTTTCCGCCGTGAACCAATCCCGCGAACAACGCATTCGAGCGGTCATCCGGCGCAGCCAGCCCGACCTGACAGTCGTGCTGGAAAACATCTTCGATCCGCTCAATATCAGCGCTGTGCTGCGCACCTGTGATGCCGTGGGTGTACGCGAGGTTTTCGTGGTGTACACCCGCCCGTATCTGGACAAACACGGATTGAAAGTGGGCAAAAGAACCTCCGCCGGGGCGTTCAAATGGATTGACGTGTACGTTTTCGAGGACCTGGGCGAATGCCTCCGACGCGTGCGGGAACGATACGGGCGGGTACTGGCCACCCACCTCGGCGAACAGGGCACGGAACTGTACGACCTTGACCTGACCCAACCTACAGCCCTGCTTTTTGGCAATGAAGACGAAGGCGTAAGCGCGGAAGCGCTCGCTCTGGCCGACGGTAATTTCGTGGTTCCGCAAGCTGGTTTTGCAGAAAGCCTCAACATCTCGGTGGCTTGTGCCGTCACCTTGTTCGAGGCGCGGCGACAGCGGGCACTGGCCGGATTTTATGACGACAAGCCCCGGCTAGGACACGAAGAGCAGGAGTACCTGTTCCGCCGCTGGGAAAACATGTTGGTCGGCAAAGGATGGACACGTCGCTTCGCTATTCCTGTAGGCAAAGATTCTGCACCTTTGCTGCCGGTATTCGTCGAGCGCGATGAATACCAGCCGGACCACAAATCTAAAACCCAGTCCATTCCAAAGACGAATTTTGATCTATGAACCTCTCCATCGTCGTCCCCCTGAAAAACGAGGCCGAGAGCCTGCCCGAACTCGAAGCGTGGATCCGCCGCGTAGCCGAGCAGCACGGGTATTCGTATGAAATTATTTTTGTGGACGACGGCAGCACCGACGATTCATGGACAGTCATTGAGGCGCTGCAAGCTGCCAACCCCTGCGTGCGTGCTATCAAATTTCGCCGCAACTACGGCAAGTCTGCCGCCCTGCACACCGGCTTTCAGGCTGCCCGCGGCGAAGTGGTTGTCACCATGGATGCCGACTTGCAGGACAGCCCCGACGAGCTGCCCGAGTTGCGTCGCATGATCCTTGAGGACGGATACGATCTGGTAAGTGGCTGGAAAAAAAAGCGCCACGACCCCTTGGAAAAACGCTTGCCGAGCAAGCTGTTCAACGCTGTAGCCAGTAGCATGAGCGGTATCCGGTTACACGATTTCAACTGCGGCCTTAAAGCCTACCGCCTGCCCGTGGTGAAGGCCGTTGAGGTGTACGGCGAGATGCACCGCTGGATACCCGTGCTGGCCAAATGGGCCGGTTTCACTAAAATAGGTGAAAAAGCGGTGGAGCACCGCGCTCGCCAGTATGGCCACAGCAAGTACGGTTGGGAGCGGTACGTCAACGGTTTTCTCGACCTGCTCTCGGTGTACTTCGTAGGCAAGTTCGGCAAACGCCCCATGCACTTTTTCGGCACTCTTGGCGTGTTGTCCTTTCTGATCGGCTTCGTTTGTTTGGCCTACCTGAGCTGGGCAAAAGTTGTGTACAACGAATTTGGCATCGCCGACCGACCGCTGTTTTACCTGGGCATTGTGGCACTCATCATAGGCACCCAGATGTTTCTTACGGGCTTTATCGCCGAAATCGTGAACCGGAACTCGACCAGCAGGAACGAGTATTTGGTGGAAAAAGAAATTTGATTTTTTGTACTTGATACGTTATTTCGCCCGCTTTCCTGAACCAGAAGACTCCGTGGGCCGGAGCAGTCTTATTGCGTAATGCCGGTTACCGTAACCGGCATTACGCAA
>JBJXEZ010000100.1:0-7704 GCA_046153695.1 Saprospiraceae bacterium | reverse complement strand
GGCTCCTGCAACGCCCAAAACGCGCCCGAACTGTTCCGCCAACCCGACGTGGACGGTGGCCTCATCGGCGGGGCGTCGCTCAAGCCGGAGGATTTTGTGGCGATCGTGAACGCTATGCAGTGAGGGTCGGGGCAGAAAAGGAGTTCATATTCACTGGAGAGCACATATTCACCGGGTGACTCGAAGTCACCCGGTGAATTGCCTCACCTGTCACCAAATTTTTTTACCCCAAACTCCACCAAACGTAGCCTACAACGTACTTAAAAAAGCCCACAATGGTCATAAAAAAAGCATTTTCAATCGCAGCCTGTGTTTTTCTGATCCTCGGTTCCCAGCGCTTGTCCGCCCAAACCGCGCACTCAGATATTTTTTCCGAAACTGCCCGGCACCGCACCGAGTACAAGCAGGATTTTTTGACCAACCCCCGCTCACCGCTCCGGGCGGCGGATACCGCGTTGCTCGATTTTTTTCCGCCCGACCCGGCTTGGCGCATAGTGGCTCGCTTCGAGCACACTCCCGATGCGCAACCGTTCGATATGCTCACGTACAGCGGGCGCACCAAACCGTTCCGGCGCTACGGGTTTGCCCATTTTGAAATAGCCGGAACGCCATACCGACTGGCGCTGTACACCAACTTGACCCTGCCCCGACAGGAGGCCTATCGCGACCACCTGTTCCTGCCTTTCAAGGACCACACCAACGGAGAGGCCACGTACGGCGGCGGGCGCTACCTCGACCTGACAATCGGCGACATAGCAGCCGATGGCTCCGTTGTGCTGGACTTGAACAAAGTCTACAACCCGTGGTGCGCTTACAGCGACGGTTTTAACTGCCCCATTCCGCCAGCAGAAAACCACCTGGAGCTGCCCGTGCCTGCGGGAGAACGGAATTTTAAGGGCGATAGAAAGCATTGAGTCGAGTCATTCGACCTTTTCCGCGTTTTCGCTGTTTATTCGCCCAATGAAAATAGGCATCGTTTGTTATCCGACGTATGGCGGCTCCGGGGTGGTGGCCACTGAACTGGGCCTTGGCCTGGCACGAAAGGGCCATCAGATTCATTTCATCACCTACCGCCGCCCGGTCCGCCTGGCTCACTTCCACGAAAATGTGTTTTATCACGAAGTGGACAACGAGGACTATCCCCTGTTCGAGTACCCGCCCTACGACACTGCGCTGGCTTCCACCATTGTAGACGTGGTGCGGTACCAAAACCTCGACATCCTGCACGTTCACTACGCCATTCCGCACGCTGCCGTGGCCTATATGGCCAAAAAAATCCTGCTCTCCCAGGGCCGCTATGTGCCGGTGGTGACCACCCTGCACGGCACCGATATTACACTGGTGGGAGCAAACCGGGCTTTTGCACCTGTCGTTGAGTTCAGCATCAACAAGAGCGATGGCGTTACCGCTGTTTCGCAGAGCTTGAAAAACGACACCCTACGTTTGTTCAACATCGAACGGGATATCCGCGTGATCTACAATTTCATTGATTTTGACCGCTTTCGGAAAGTGGACAAGGATCATTTCAAAAAAATAATTGCCCCGGAAGGCGAGCGCATCATCGCGCATACGTCCAATTTCAGGAAAGTGAAACGCGTGGAGGACGTGGTGCATATTTTCAAAAAAACCGTCGCCGAGGTGCCGTCCAAACTGCTGATGATCGGCGACGGCCCTGAGCGGCAAAACGCCGAGCGCCTCTGTCGCGACCTTGGTATCTGCGACGACGTGCGCTTTCTCGGCAAACAAGCAGCCATTGAGGAGCTGTTGGCTATTTGCGACCTGTTCCTGATCCCCTCCGAAAGCGAAAGTTTTGGCTTGGCCGCCCTCGAGGCGATGGCCTGTGAAGTGCCGGTCATCTCGTCCAACAGCGGCGGCTTGCCCGAAGTGAACACCCACGGCGTGACCGGTTTTTTGAGCGATCCGGGCAACACCGAAGAAATGGCCCGATACGCCATTGAATTGCTGAAAAACGACGCGATGCTTCAGGAGTTTCGTCAAAATGCCCTGGCGCAAGCCAAGCGCTTCGACCTGAACAACATCTTGCCAGATTACGAGGCGTACTACGCTGAGGTGTTGGAGAAAAGCACTGTGAAAGTGGAGTGAATCAACCGAACACAGCACAAAAAGATGACGGTAAAAATTGGAATTCAGCCAGGTTTGGCTGCCGCTTGGCTGGCAGAATTTGCCTGTGGCGAACTTCGGCAGTTCAGCGTGGAATCTACGGTAGTTCAACTCGACGACCCTGAAGCGGCCATCCTGCGCGGCGAGGTTGATCTGGCCGTGCACCCGCTTGCCGAACTGCCCCTGGCGCGGCTCGAAGGAACGGTAATCGCAGCCGTTTCCGAGCGGAAACGTGCCGCCGACCTGTTGGTTTTACGGTTGGAAACACGAGACGAAAAGCGGGATTTTGGTTTGAAAAATCAAGCCGCCGTTTTTTCCGACACCGTTTTACAGGCTGCGCAACTGCGCGATTACCGCCCCGATGTTGCGGTATCGGTTCCGGGTGGCGGGGCGGCGGCGCTGCTGGAACAGGTGCGGAACGGCGGTTGTGATGCCGCTGTATTTGCCGCCGCATACATCGAACCCCTCGGCCTGAATCTGGCAGGCGTGGAGGTCATCGAACTCAGCCCGCAGGAGTTTGTGCCCGCTCCGGGCCAGGGTGTTTTGGCCTGGTTGGCGCACTGCGACGATCTGCCGTTACGCCGGGTGCTTCAGCGGCTGCACCACCCGGAGGTGTCGGCATGTACCAACGTAGAGCGCCGGGTGCTTCAGTTGTTCGGCGGCGAAGGTGCGGCATCCATCGGTGTGTTCGTGGAACGCGATGGGGTGGGCAATTTTCATGCTTTTGCCGCCAGCGAGCGGTCGGGGCAGATGCTGCGGGCGCGGGTGTCGCAGAGTACGAACATCGAATTGGCTGTGCGGGTGGCGGGGCGGTTGGGATAAACTAGAGCGAGGTTAGACTTCCGTTTCCGGGCTGCAAGCAGCAACTGAATTTTTAACCACACGCTTATTCCACCCTGGAAAACCGCAAGGCCGACTGTGGGCGCAAAAACAGGATGCCCGTGGTGGCGATGGTGTCGCCGATGGAGAGGCCTTCGGTAACCTCGACCATACCCGCCTGCCGAACGCCAGTCTTCACAGCCGTGGGCACGGCCACGCCGTTTCGGCTGACGAATACTTTTTTGTCACGAGCCTGCGGCACGATGGCCTGCGTGGGGATCAACAGGGCTTTCGATTGTTTTCCGAGGTCGAGGTTGACTTCCGCAAACCCGCCCGGCAGGAGATTGCCCCCGCTTTTGCTCTGCACCCGGGCGCGTACGAGCAGGTTGCGTGTTTCAGCAGCGATATTTTGCTCGGTGGCCACAACCGTAGCCGAGTGTGTGCGGGTATTCCCTTCCACAGAAAAGGTGACCGTTTGGCCGGCGCGAACAAGGTGGCCGTATTTTTCCGGGACGGAAAAGTCCAGTTTGAGCGAACCGCTCGCCCGGATGGTGGCCACGGGCAACGCAGGGGTTACGTAGGCGCCGGGGCTGATACGGCGCAGGCCGAGAAGGCCCGTGTACGGCGCCCGCAGTTCTGTTTTGCCGATGTTGATGCGCACGAGTTCCATCTCGTTTTTCATGGTTTGCACCTCGAGAGCTGCCAGGTCGTACTCCTGTTGGCTCACACCCTTGACTTTTAGCAGATCGCCGAGGCGTTGTTCGGTTATTTCGGCTTGCTTGAGACGGGTGCCCAGCGTTCGGAGCTGGGTTTGAAGGTCCTGGTCAAAAATCTTGATGAGCAGGTCGCCCTTTTGCACGGTTTTGCCTTCGGGGAGATTAATGGTCACGACGCGACCGGAGGCTTCGGTGTGCAGCTCGGTTTCTTCCTCGGGCAGGAGGGTTCCTGCCGCTGTGACGGTAGCCCGGAGGGTGGAGGGTTTCACGATGAAACCCTCGATGGAAAGCATGTCGTAGTTGGAGCGGGCTGGCTTGGTATTGCCGTCGGGCCGGGTGCCGTCCCCGCCACAAGCGGTGAACAAGGCGGCAGCGGCAAGGGGGAAAAGTAATTTTATCATGGCGATGCGAATCGGACGAAGCCTGCGCCAAGTCACATTGCGGGACAAGCGGGTTCGTTCTGCGGACAAAGATGCCGCATCGGCGGTATTTCAAGGATAAAAAAACAAGACAGGGAGAGACGTAAATAAAAAAGCCCGCGCATTAACGCAGGCTGTTGAACGGGCGCATTTCCTCGCCAAGCCAGTTTTTGTTCCAATCGTCCATCGGAAGGAGTTTTTTGGCGTGGCGCTTCACCCGGCGGGTGAGGTAGGCAACGGCCAAACGGGGCGAAATGCGCCAGATGCGGAGAAATTTATGAATACGATTTACCATGATAGTGTCCAGTTTTGCCGGATTAGAAAATGCTTGAACGATATGAAATGCTAACGAGGTCATTCAGCAAAAAGTTTTCCAAAAACCTTTCTTGCCCTGTTAAAAACAAATCTTTTTTGGTTGATATGCCAGTTTTGAACGAATCGAGAAGTTTAGCAGTACCTTTGTCGGCTCCCAAACGGCTTTATCAACAAACACAAGACCCGGTTCATGGCTCAAACCCTGTCCATCGTCATTCCCGCTTACAACGAAGAACGTACCATCCACCGCATTCTGGATAAAGTGAAAGATGTTGTGCTTATCAATGGTATCACGAAGGAGATCATCATCACGAACGACTGCTCCAAAGACGATACTGCCGGGGCTATCCGCCGGTACATGGATGCGAACCCCGGACTGAACATTCGCTACCTGGAACATGAGGTGAACAAAGGCAAGGGAGCCGCTTTGCACACCGGCATCCAGCACGCATCGGGGGAGTATATCATCATTCAGGATGCCGATCTGGAGTACGACCCTGCCGAGTACAATCTCCTGCTCCGCCCCCTGCTTGAGGGGTATGCCGATGTGGTGTACGGCTCGCGTTTCATGGGCGGACGCCCGCACCGGATACTGTTTTTTTGGCACAGCATCGGCAACAAGTTCCTGACCTTTGTTTCCAATATGTTTACCAATCTGAACCTGACAGATATGGAAACTTGCTACAAACTGTTTCGGTCGGAGATCATCAAAGGGCTGGACTTAAAGGAAAAACGATTCGGTTTTGAACCGGAAGTGACCGCCAAAATGAGCCGGGTGCCCGGTGTTCAAATCTACGAAGTGGGTATCTCGTACTACGGGCGCTCTTACGCTGAAGGCAAAAAAATCGGTTGGAAGGACGGTGTGCGGGCTATTTACTGCATCCTCAAGTACAATTTATGGGCACGGTGACCCACTAACAGAAGAGGCCCGCAATACTGGATGAACAGTACTGCGGGCCTCTTGTGTTTTGCGGGCAACGACTCTGGGTTCAGGCGTGCGCGTTGCCGTCGGTTATCTTCACCGGTTCGAAACCATACACCTTTTCTTTGTATCGGGTGAGCTGTCGCTTCAGGGTCTCTGTGGAGGCATTGATGGCCGACTCGAATGTTTTCGCAGTCTTGCGGTCTACCAGCCAGCCCCCGGGCACTTGCATGTGGACTTCAGCGATTTTCTCTTGCACCTTGTTCCCGGAATCCTGAAGTTTTAAGTGTACTTCGATATCAACGATACGATCAAAAATTCGGCCTAAGCGACTGAGTTTCTTTTCCACATGATGAACCAGTTTGGTATCGGCATGGAAATGAACGGACTTCACACTAATGTTCATACGCACAAAAATTTAATGGTGAACAAGTTGAATGATTCTGATTTTATATTTTGGTAATTTAAGCCATCTGAGCATTTGTTATTTTAGAAAGCCAATTTTACAGCGACTTCTAAACCTGGCCAAATGTTAATCGAAAAAAAATTCTGAATGCCTCAAGTTTCTATTTACCGGTACTTTTAGCCGGTATACGGGCCTTGAGGAATGGTAGAGACACAACGCACAATGGGCGGTTTATGTGTGCATGACCGATTCAGAAACTTGTCATCTTTGCAGCTCGTTGGCCAAACTGCACAATGCTCATACTCGATATGCAACCAATTCAAATAGACACCGATGTCGCCGTCGCGGAAATTTTTAGCAAGCAACAGCAGCATCAGTTTACGGTGGCACGCTCTACCGTAAAACAACGCCGCGAGAAGCTGCGCCGTCTGCACGATGCCGTGCTGCGCCATCGAGAGAACATCAAGCAGGCCATGTCTGCCGATTTTCGCAAGCCACCACACGAAGTGGATATTTCCGAAATCCTGACGCTGAACAGTGAAATTCGCCATGCAATCCGCTGCCTTGGCTCGTGGATGTCGGTTCGAAGGGTAGGTGTTCGCTTGCCTTTGCTGGGCTCTTCAGCGCGCATACACCACGAACCCAAGGGTGTGTGCCTCATCATGGGCCCCTGGAATTTTCCCTTCAACCTAAACCTGATCCCGTTAGTATCGGCAGTAGCTGCGGGCAATTGTGTCCTGATTAAACCCTCCGAACATGCGCCGAACAGTGCTCGTCTGATCAGGCAGATAGTGGAGGAATGTTTTTCGCCG
This sequence comes from Saprospiraceae bacterium, assembly GCA_046153695.1. Taxonomy (GTDB): domain Bacteria; phylum Bacteroidota; class Bacteroidia; order Chitinophagales; family Saprospiraceae; genus M3007. The sequence continues at coordinate 1,174 of JBJXEZ010000100.1, read as the reverse complement.
GAAGAAGTAGCGGTGGTCGAAGGTGATACGGAGTTGGCCAAGTCCTTGTTGGCGCTGCCGTTCAACCATATTTTTTTTACGGGAAGTACCAATATCGGCAAAATTGTGATGACCGCCGCCGCTCAGCACCTGTCTTCCGTCACCCTGGAACTCGGTGGCAAAAGCCCGGTCATCGTAGACGAAACTGCCGACCTTGACCGGGCCGCGTCGCGCATCGCGTGGCTGAAATGCATGAACGGCGGCCAAACCTGCATCGCTCCTGACTACGCACTGGTACACCATGCTGTGTACGATACCTTCGTAGAGAAGGTTGGAGTTTGGATAAAAAAATTCTACGGCGATGATCGGGAGGCGCGCCGCCTTACGCCCGACCTGTGCCGCATGGTACACGACCGCCATTTTGAATTGGTGAAAAATCTGTTTGATGATGCGCTCCAACGTGGCGCAACGGTGGCTTTTGGGGGCACCCACGATGCCGCCGAGCGCTATTTCGAGCCGACTGTACTCACGAACGTCCCCGAAGGTGCTGCCATCATGGAGCACGAAATCTTTGGCCCGGTACTGCCCGTGCTGCGATACGATATACTAGATACGGCTTTGGCCCGAATCAATGCCCGGCCCAAGCCGCTTGCGGTATACATCTTCAGCCGAAAAGAAGCCCATATTCGACACATTATCAGAGAAACGCGCGGTGGCGGCATTTGTATAAACGAATGCGGCTTGCAGTTTTTCAACCCGGGCTTGCCTTTTGGCGGGCATAATTCGAGCGGGATAGGCGCGTACCACGGCGAGACGGGTTTTCGGGAGTTCAGCAACGCTCGGGGCATAGCCCGGCAGCACAGCCCTTTACCCACGACAGATTTGTTTTTGCCTCCATACGGCTCGCGGCTGATGAACCTGGCCTTGAATTGGATCGCGCGGTGGTTATAGTCGGCACTAAAAGAAAACGCCGGAAGGGTGGGGGACCCTTCCGGCGTTAAAAATAATCCGTCTGATGGTGCGCGGAATAATTAGAGCGTGTTTAATTTTAACATTCGGATGGCAGGTCGATTCAATTTTATTCTGACCAAGGCATTTTTTGCAGGCGTATGTGGGCAATACGGCGAAAAAAATAACGCAGGGCAGGATAAAATTGGACGGCCTGACGCCGAAATGTTAAATTTAAACACGCTCT
>JBJXEZ010000085.1:0-2929 GCA_046153695.1 Saprospiraceae bacterium | reverse complement strand
AATAATAAACCATCGCTCCCGCAATGATACTGGCCGTCAGGCCCCAAGAAATCTGCTTCTTCATAGGTAAGTGGTATTAGAGTGTGAAAAGTCAAAATTTGTACTCCAGCGCGACCTGCACGAACGGCTGTGCCCGCTCGCCCAGCAGGCTGCCCGCCCGAATGCCGAGGTTCGGCCCGGCGCGTACGCTGCCAAGCGTCAGGTCGGCAAAAACTGCGAACCGAATGCTCGTATCGCTCACGTCCTGCACAGTTTCCTCGACCGTAGTGGTCGGGGTGCCAAACTTCTCGTAATGGATAAAGCCGCCGATGTCCGTCAGCCGGTAAGGCGTGCCAATCGTGGTTACCCGCGTGCGATCCTCGCCGTTGTTGAAAAAAACACGGGCGCTGCCGCCGATGCCGACACCGAAAAAATTTGTGAAGTTTTTGCGCAGTAAAAGCGGAACCTCCACCGACACGAAACCCCGATTCCCGGTTCGCAGAATTTCCTGCGAAGTCAGCGTATCGATGTCGCCCATGAGTTTGGTCGTGTCGGCCGGAATGATCGTCAGGAATTCCGGCAGCGCCGTTCGGCCCTTCAGCCCGGTGAGCAATTCGACCTGCGGGTACAAGCGCCACGATTTGTACGGCGACAAACTGGCACCGAGGAAAAAGTAGCCGTCGCCGAGGCTGTCGGGCGCAAACCCGTAACCCGCTTTCAACCCCGGCGAGATGCCCGTTTTGAAACTTGTTTTGGAAAAATTGGTCAGCACGGGCGGGTTTTTGTCAAAAACAATCGCTGCCTGACTCTGAAAGGGGAGTTTCGGCATATCCTCGTCGGCCTCAATGCGGTAGCGCACGAAGCCTTTTGTCGAATCGTAGTCGGTCAAGCCCTTTTGCCGGCTGCCGGGCAGGTAAATGTCGCGAAAGGTAAACACCAGACCCGCATCGGTGGTCGCCGTGTCGAGGCAACTGCCCGGCGGTCGGGCGGGCAAACAAACGGGACACTTCGGGTACCATTCCAGGGGGCGCATGCGGCCCAGATTCAGGCCCTTTGGCATGCTGACAGTCACTTCCACTTTTTTGGCCGGGCCTTCGCCATTGTTTTGGAAACGCACCTGGTAATCCAGTTTTTTGCCCGTTATGCCCCGGTAACCGACCCGGTTGTCCGACACGGCTATAGCATTCGGGTCGTGCGAACTGACGATTTCGATCTCTACGGTAAACGAATCAGGCGCGATGGCCGGATCGAACGGTGCCAGCACGCCCAGCAGGTGGATGAACGCGCTGGTGTCGCGCAGCATGTTGACCGTGCCTTGCAGGCTGACAAACAGGTTGCGTTTTTCGCCTGACGCAAGACTGGCAAAGCGCCATACGGTTTCGTCGCGATATGCCTTTCGGGCATTTTGGATCAAGTCGTTTGCCGAAGGCAAAAACACCGTGTACTCCGGCGACACTGAGGCCCCCGTTGCGGAAAACCCGGTTTCGATGGCACTCCAGTACGGAACCGTTGGTTGCTCGATTTGCGAGTACGGCGCTTCGCTTTGTTCGTTGTAGTGCGTGCGGGCTTCGAGAAAAGTAAAATGCGTGGTGGGAAATTTTTTTTCATTGAAAAACAAGTGCAAACGCCCGTCGGTGGTGTAGGTGCTGTTGTTTCGGTAACTGACCACGCAGATCAGTTCTTCCCCTGCTGCGGGCTGGCGGGGCGTTTTCATGGCAATTGTTTTGTCCACATCGGGGAAAACGTCGCCCATGCCCGGCTTGCCCGAAGCGCCCGCGCTGGCTAGCACCTGTTTGGACCTTTTCTTGGGCGGTTTTTTGTCGTCGTCGTAGTGGGCTGTGCTGCTAAGCAGTGCGTTGTACGTGCCGGGCGTTTCGAAGGCTCGCCAGGGTTTTTCCTCAAAACTAAATCCGCCGTCGCCAAACTCCCAGTAGTGCGTGTAAAAAGCGGCTGGTGCCCCGGCTATCTGTCCTAACGGCGGGTTTTGTGGCAGGAATCGCAAGCCTCCGTTTTCGGCAGTGGCTGTGAATTCAGATTGGCGCTCTGACGGCTCGGTCTGAGCCGAAACGACCCCAACAACCGAAAGGAAAAACAGGCAAGCCAATATCGTTGATTTTATCATTCGAGCAGTTGTTTTTCAAAAATTTGCAGAATGGACAAATCTGCGGTTTTTTTGTAAAACAATGTATCACAGAATCGCACAGAGTTTAAAGGCGTTCAAGGAAGCAAGCACTGTGCATTTCTGTGATACATTATATTTTATGGGGAAGGCCCTCGTGGTGTGGTAGTCATTCACAATCCGGCCAACCAGTTACGCTCAATGTTGATCCAGGTATACGGCCACCGAAGCAATGGCCGATACAAGCGGTCCGCCCAGTTCCAGGCCTATCACATCGGCCCAAACCCAGTCGGGGATTGATGCGGACTGATCTATTCCGACACCAAATTCAGGCGAAGAGGCAGATTTCCAGAACCAGAAATAGCGGCTATACTTGAGCACCGAAATCATGGAAAGTACCACTTTGCGGTTGTCCAATTTGGTGGCACTGGCTATTTCGTTCTCGAATGCTGTCATTCGGCTTACGAAATTGCTCAGCTCTTGCGTCGTGCGCACCGGCATTGAAGCGGCTTCGTTGAATACCCCGCGCAATACGTTTTTGTCGTTGGCGCTCAGGCGGGTCTCTTCCAATCGGGCAATATAATCGTTGTACTTTCGGTGCAAGTTGGTGGTGCGGGCGCGTTGTTGTTCGGTTGTACTGGCGGGCAGTTCTGCCTCGGCAAGAAACTGGGCCGTTTTTTCGGTTAACAGGGCTTGTACAGCGTTTTTATCCTGGCCAAGTGTCCGCAATATGTCCCTGTTTTGCTGCAATACGACCTGCACAGCAAGGTTGTGCAATTGACCGATATTGTCTTGTGGGTTGTTCGGATTCACAACAGATGCAACGGGTTG
>JBJXEZ010000072.1:0-14110 GCA_046153695.1 Saprospiraceae bacterium | reverse complement strand
GCAAAGAAAACTAAATGTTTTGAAAAGGGTTGCTACAAAACCTTGGTTTGCCATTTTTTCACTTCTGTCAGGGCAGCCTCCTCGTCGCTCCAGCCCATGATGGTTATTACGCCCAACCCGTCGTAGTATAGGAAAAACAATTCCAGGATGTGGCGAATGGCGCTGTACCGATGCTGAAAATCGTGCCAATCGGCTACCTGCACCACCTGGAGAGCAGGGTCTGCAGGCACGGAAAGCACCTTGTGGTCCAGTTCTCCGCCGTCTTGCAGCAAGAGCAACCCGATGGGGCGAACTTCCAGCACGGTCCCAGTGGGGATGGCTTCAGCCAGCACGAGCACGTCGAGCGGATCGCCGTCGCCGCCGCGGGCATTGTCCATGACCGTGGATGGAACGAAGCCATAGTTCACCGGGTAGGGCAGGAACTCAACCATGCGTTGGCGGCCGTTGCGCATGTCTGGGCGAATAGCGCCGGTCGTGCGGTCGAGTTCAAATTTTTGGTTCGTGCCAGCGGGAATTTCCACTACGGCGTTCAGGTTGCCGGCGGGCGAAAAAGCGGGTGTTTGCCAGAGGTTTTCCATAAAAAACAGCCGTCAAAGGGCCTTTAACAGTTGGGCCTCCAGGTCGTTGCGCGGATTGACGGCGGCGATGTTGCCGTTGCGATCAACCAAAAATGTGGCAGGGATGGATCGCACGCCGTAAACCTGGCCGGGAGTGGAGTTCCAAAACTGGAGCTCGCTCACATGGTTGTCCCAGATCAGGCCATCTTGCTTGATGGCTGCTACCCAGGCATCTTTCTGCCCGGGGCGGTCGAGCGACACACTGTATACATCAAAGCCACGGCTTTTGTACTTGTTGTACATTTCTACTACATGCGGATTGGCCATACGGCAGGGGCGGCACCAGCTTGCCCAAAAGTCTATGAGCACCACTTTGCCTTTCAGCGACGACAGGGAGCGCAGCTTGCCGTCCGGACCGGAAAGGCTGATCTCCGGTGCGGGTTGGCCGATCTGGATAGGGCCAGCGGGTGCTTGCTGTTGCTGGCGCGTTTGCTGTTCCAAGTTGCTCACCATGGTCGAAAATTCGGTGGCGTACTTGGACTGGGGCATGGCTTCCGTGAGCGCTTTTTCGGCGTCCTTGAAATCGGCGATGTATTGGCCAGCACTACGGCCAAAAAGTTGGGCCATGAAAAATGCCCGCATCAGCGGGTTACAGGCCTTGCCGACAAAGCCTTTGGCCGATTCCGGGGTCATTTGGCTGCCCTTCAACATTTCCTTCACGATGTCAGTGTAGCATTTGAGCGTTTCGGAGCCGGAAACTTCGACTTGCATACGGTCAATGGTTTCCAGATTACCGTTCATGGTCACATCCGTCTCGTCGCCGCCGAGCATAAAAAACGTACGCTTGGCACCAATAGTAAGCCGGTACAAGCCTGCGGCAAATGCTTCCTTTTGCTCGATGGAAAAACTGCCTGTTGCATCGCAGGTGACCCTGCCGATGGCGATGGGTGCTGTGTTTTGGTCAAAATGCAATTGCTCCAGCAGCACTTGAAGATTGCTGGCATTATTGATTGTGCCTGTGAATTTGTGGGAATCGGAGCCTTGGCAGGCCGAGACGGCTGCCACTAACGGTAGGACAAACATCAAAACATACTTTGTCATAAAAAAAAGGTTAGAGGGTTACTGGTTAGGGGTTAGAGGGTTTCTGGTTCTGCGATATTACATCAACCAGTAACCCTCTAACCTTCTAACCAGTAATCCTTAGTTCATGATTTCAGATAAACGATTGTCGTGTGTATGTTTCCAATCGGAGACGAGTCCCCAGTTTTCGTTGTCGATTCGTACATCATTTCCTCCGACGGTCCCGATTGACTCAAGGGGTTGATTTTGTTCCGCCAGAAAACGCTCGAATGCTCCGACTTGTTCTGGCCGCACCGAAACGATAACGCGGCTTTGCGCTTCGCCAAACAGCCAGGCATCTTTTCGGATTGCAGGACTGGTCGTCACGGCAAAGCCGAGGCCGCGTGGCATGGCGCTTTCCAGCAGGGCGGTGAAAAGACCGCCATCGGACACGTCATGTGCCGATTGGACCAAACCGTTTTTGATGACTTGTTTCAGTACGACTTGCAGGCGGTATTCTTCTTCGAGGTCGAAGTGCGGACAGGGGCTGTATTGCAAGCCAAGTACTTCGCGCAGGTACTCGCTACTGCTGAGGTCGTTGCGGTGGGTGCCGAGCAAATAAATGATGTCCCCGGCGTTTTTAAAGTCCAGCGTCATCAGGCTTTCCCAGTCGTTCAGCAGGCCAAGCATACCGATAGTTGGGGTGGGATAAACCGGGATAACCTGACCGTTTTCGGTGTATTGGTTGTAAAAACTGACGTTTCCGCCAGTCACGGGAGTCTCGAATTTCCGGCAGGCATCGCCCATGCCGCGGATGGCTTCTGCAAATTGATAATACACCTCCGGGTTGTACGGATTGCCGAAGTTGAGGCAATTGGTAATGGCCACCGGCTCGCCGCCAGCGCATACGATGTTGCGTGCGGCCTCGCTCACAGCGATCATAGCGCCCCGGTACGGGTCTGCGTACACATAGGCAGAATTACAGTCGGTGGTCATGGCGAGGGCTTTTCGCGTACCTTTCACATACACGGCTGCTGCGTCGGATGGGCGGTTGGTGGTGAGGGTACCGGTGCGCACCATCGAATCATACTGGCGGGTGATCCAGTTTTTTGAAGCAATATTGGGCGATGCCCACACTGTTATGGCTGCTTGTTTCAGGTCTGCGGGAACGGGTATTTTTTCCAGGTCAAACTTGTCTATCTCCTGAAAATATTCCGGTCGTTTTTGTTCCCGAATGTACACTGGTGCGCCACCGCCGAGTACGAGCGTTTCTGCTGGCACATCGGCCACTTTCTCGCCGTGCCAGTAGTACGCTATTCGTCCGCCAGCCACTGTTTCGCCGATGCGTTCGCAGGGCAAATCCCATTTTTCAAAAACGGCCTTAATATCAGCCTCGCGCCCCGGCACGCACACGATGAGCATACGTTCCTGGCTTTCGGAGAGCAGGATTTCCCAGGCTTTCATGTTGGTTTGCCGTTGAGGCACCTTGTCCAGATCGATGCGCATACCCACGCCCGACTTGGCGCTCATTTCCGAGGTGGAGCAGGTAATACCCGCCGCGCCCATGTCTTGCATCCCGACGATGGCCCCGGTTTGGATAGCCTCAAGCGATGCCTCGAGCAGGAGTTTTTCTTGAAACGGGTCGCCGACTTGTACAGCAGGCAGGTCTTCGTGGCTGTCGGCACTGAGATCGGCGGAAGCAAACGTGGCACCATGGATGCCGTCTTTGCCTGTGGCCGATCCGACGATGAACACGGGGTTTCCCGGTTCGCCAGCGGTGGCGCTCACGGTCTCGCCCGCGCGGACAATGCCGACAGACATGGCATTGACGAGAATATCGTGGTGGTAGCAGTCATAAAAATACACTTCGCCGCCTACGGTGGGCACACCGAAGCAGTTGCCGTAGTCGCCGATGCCTTTCACCACGCCAGCGATAAGGCGCTTCATGCGGGGGGTGTCAGGTTTGCCGAAGCGGAGGCTGTTGAGCGAAGCGATGGGGCGGGCACCCATGGTGAAAATATCGCGGTGGATACCGCCCACGCCAGTAGCAGCGCCCTGATAGGGTTCGATGGCGGAGGGGTGGTTGTGGCTTTCGATCTTGAAGGCGCAGCCGAGGCCGTCGCCGATGTCCACGAGTCCTGCGTTTTCCTCGCCAGCGCCTACGAGCAGGCGTTTGCCGCTGCGCGGCAATGTTTTGAGTTGCAGGATGGAGTTTTTGTACGAGCAGTGCTCGCTCCACATGACGGAGTAGATAGACAGCTCGGTGAAGTTGGGCGTGCGCCCGAGAATTTCCCGGATTTTATCGAACTCGTCGGGCGTGAGGCCGAGGCTTTTGGCGGTTTCGACGGTGGGCAGCGGTTCCGCTGTAACCATGTTTTGTGTAGCGTTGTGTGGGTGAGAATTGGGTGGCAAAGGTAGGCAAAAAAATCCTCACAGCCCGTTCACGATCATGTTCACCTTGCCTTTCGAAAACAGTTCTACACGGATGCCGGTGGGGGTTACACGAGTTTTGTCCACAGTCAGGCTGTCTACATTGCCGGTGAGCACAATACCGGGTTTGATTTCATACCGACGCAATTTTTCCTGTACGGCAGTACGGACTACGGCGACGTTGCGATCGAGCGGGAAGTTCATGGACTCGGCCATGCGTTTTTTTATGGTGCCGGCGAACAGCCAGGCGGCGGTTTTGTGCAGGAAATTGCGCGTTTCGAGGTGGAAATCGAGGTCGCCCACCTCGATTCGGTTTTTTTCGGGATTCATCACGGGCTTGCCGATGAAAAAAATATTGCCGTTGAACGACCCCGACAATTTGGCGTTGGCCACGATGCGGTCATTGTTGCCCCAAATTTTGAGGTCGTCCACAGTGACTTTTTTGCTGCCCGATTCAAACACCTGCCCGATCATGCTGGCGCGGGCCAGCCGCTCAGCTTCTGCGAAGGGCACATCGGTAGCGATACGCATCTGAAAGTCGTCGGGTGCATCGTCAAGTTTGAGCAGATTGGGAAGGCTGGAATTGGCCCGAAAAGCGGGCTTTTCGCCAAAGGTCACATCGTTGTGACACGCCACCGAAACCTTGGCCCGCAGGTTGTTCCCGTCTGCCAGCAGCGGGGTGATGCCGATGGCCACGGGGGTGGTTTTGATCCACATTTGGTATTGCTCGTGCAGCAGGACGGGGTCTTGGAGCGAAGTCCAGGCAGTTTGTACGAACGGCTTGAGGCTGAACTGTTGGCTCACGATACGGTCGAGCGTTTGGCTAAGGGATGACTTGCTGCGATTGAGCATCAGGTTGGCCAGCGACTCTATGTTTAGGTCGCCAAGGCCGGTTTTCAGTACGGGCTTGGACAGCCATTCGTGGTACTCGACAGTGGTTTGAGTACTCAGCGACCAGTCGGGGTTGATGCCGTAGGTGGTTTTCATGTTGAGTGCCAGGTCGCCTTCTACTTCTGCGACACCGAGCAGGAGTTTCTGTTTTGCCCATATTTTCAACGGTACGCGGTATTTGATGGCGTTTCCGGCGAGCAGCATGGTGATTTGTTGGGCTTTGGTAAGGCGCAGCATGAGGTTGTCATTGCTGTTGTCGGAGTACGATTTATCCTCGTACAACACCCCTTGCAGGCGGGTATTGAGACTTTTCACGAGATCGTCCACGGCAATATTGACCGGGATGGTCAGGTTGGAGATCAGGGTTTCTTCCACATAGGCAGCGTATTGCTCACCTGGGCTGGGAGCGCTGGCGAACTGAGAGGATTTGCAGGAAAACAATGTAAATAACAGTGCGGAAAGGAACCACGAGGGGTGGGTACGGCTCATGAGGATACAAAAAATTAGGCGAAAAGAAGCGGAGGTTTGCGTTCATTTTGAATTGTTGCCCGGTATCTGTTGTCGTATTGAAACGATACGCCTGACCTGTACCTGAAAAATGTCTGCTATTTCTTCGTCCGTAAAGTGTGGGAATTTTATGATGACCCTTCTAACCGCCTCTGAGAAGGCCTCTTCGCGCCCTTGCTCAAGCCCTTGCTCAAGCCCTTGTTCAAGTCCTTGTTCAAGTCCTTGCTCAAGTCCTTTTTCAAGTCCGACTTTTACTCCGCGCTGGAAAAACGGGTCTTTTTTTTCGTCAATGATGTCAGAAATGTTGAGCATAATTTTTTCAAAAATTTGTTGAATGTCGTGCAGATTGGATAACAGGTGTAGTTGTTGCAAATGGAGATCGCGTGCTATGCCCTTCGGAGTCAGCCGACTCAACTCGTTTACTACTTCGACCATAACTGTCTCTGCAGTTTGCCCGCCATAATCTGCCAGTATGCCCATTAGTACCAATTCTGCCTTGCCGGTTTTTATAAAATCCTGATACGGGATTTCTTTGATCCAAACCAAGCGAAACTTGAAATCAAGGCCGGTTCGCTGTAAGATAGCGGGCATGGTTGGCCGCTTTTGCCCGAGGTACAACACTACTTGATGCAAGTCATATTTTGGGTATTGGAGTAAAATAAGGCCCGAATAAAAGTGCAGGCGGTAAACCATTTGTGGCTCGTCTCCTGTTTGCACTTCGAGTTGTACGATGGTGTCGGGCTGGTCGTCCGCTAGTAGTTTGCCCACGAAATCGGTCTTCCGTTCTATCGTCCGTTGAAACTCCACATGGACAGGTTCAAAATCCCCGCCGGGCAGCTTCAGTATTTCCGTCAGAAGGGCAGGCAGCTGCGCACGCAACGTTTCCTTGAAGACTTTGTCGTACTGGTTGGTCTCGGCTTTTGATTCAAATGTAGGCGCAGGTTTTCTTCCTTGCTTTTTTCGCATGGTCAGGTTATAATTTCCGCCAACAAAGGTGCGGCTTTTTGAAAACAAACGCCACACCGGGTGGGAAAAAAATACCTACTTCCGTATCGCCTCCACGGGGTCCATGCCGCTGGCCTGAATGGCGGGGATGAGGCCTGAAAGGATGCCCACGACGATGGAAGCGCCAACGCCGATGATCGTGTTGCTTAGCGACAGGTGGATGTCGAAATCAATGAGTTTGGTGATGAGCTCCGTGATGCCCCAAATTAACAGCAGCCCCAGGATTCCGCCGACAATACACAATACCACAGCCTCGAACAAGATTTCCAACAGGATGAACCAGCGCTTGGCCCCCAATGCCATTTTTATACCTATAATATTGGTACGCTCCTTAACGGATACGAACATGATATTGGCTACAGAAAACATACCGACTACGAGCGCAAAAATACCGATGATGAAACCCGATAGGTTAATCACACTGAACAGACTGTCGAACAAGTTGCTCAGGATGGTGAGGGTGTTCAAAGCAAAATTGCTTTCCTCGCGCGGTTTGAGGTGGCGAGCTGTTCGTACGATGCCGGTGATCTCGTCCTTCACTGCCTCGATGTCCACGCCGGGTTTGGCCCGAACCCCGATGGTAGACTTGCCGACCCAGAAGTTGCCGTCGCGAATGCGGAAACCGCGCCGGGCAAGGGTATGGCTTACAAGCACCACTTGATCAAAATCCATAATCCGCAGCAGGTCTTTGCCGGAAGGAGCGATCACGCCAACCACGCGCAATTTTCGACCGCCTACTTTCACATATTTGTCGAGAGCACCAATGCCCTCCGGGAACAGGTTTTTGGCTATTTTGGCTCCAAGAATGCACACATCCGTGCCGTTAGAGTATTCCGTAGGGGAAAAAAAACGCCCCTCTTCCTGAAATTCCAGGCGAAATATCTCGGCGCAGTCCTCGGTCATACTTAGGAACCCGACGTTTTCCACGCTGTACGACTGCCATTTTAGCGTCTTGTTGCCGAGGTATGACCAAAAGCCGACGTGAGAGGCTGTTTTCATCCGCTCTTTCATCGACTCATATTCGGCGTAGCTTTGGTTGGGGCGGCGCATCCACTTCCAAAAATTGTCGCCCGGGTCTTCTGACCAGGAAAATTTGTCGAGGTATACAACATCGTTACCTAATTTAGCCAAACTGCCCCGGATGTTGTCTTCCAGCGAATTGACAGCGCTTTTTACGCCGATGATGCAGAATATCCCAATGGTAATGCCGAGGAGCGACAGGAAGGAGCGGAGTTTGTTGGCGACCAATTGTTGCCAGGCCTGTGAGGCGCCTTCGAAGAGGATGCGGATAACTTGGCGCATAAGCGGGACGTCGTAAGTGTACAGTTGAAAAACTGGGCAAAAGTCGGTCTTCAGCCCGCATCTCGGCCAGTGTTTCGATCAATGGGCACTTTGGCTCTATCAAGGTCGGGAGACGATGCCTTGTTTTATTCTTATTCAGTGGCGTATAGTGCCTAAAAAACAAACCGCAGAAACGCGGAGACGCGGCAGCCGGATATGGAGTGTCAACAACATCCCGTTTTGCGTCTCCGCATTCCTGCGGTTAATTTTTCGGATAGGCTCTAATCCTACCGAAGTACCACTTTACCGCTTCCGACCACTTGGCCTTCTGCGCGGACTTCGAGCAGGTACATCCCGGCGGGCAAATTGCCGCGCTCGAAACGCCATTGGTTGCCGGTGGCTGTGGCTGTACGAACGGTGCGTCCGGTCACGTCACGCAGTTCGACCTGCCATTCGAGAATATTGCCGAGGCCGCTCAGTTCGAGCAGTGCGCTTTCCGCCACAGGGTTGGGAAGTACACGCAGATCGAGGCCAGGGCGGAGCGGGTTCCAGGTGCTCACCGACACGAAGTTTTGGCCGACACGGTGTACCGTTGTGTTGGTTACGACAGGTTCGTTGAAATCAAAGAAAATGTCGGCGCTGTTCTTGATATCGGTTTGCAGCGGCACATTGGCTTTTTGAGCAATTCGGAATTTCACGAAGCCTTGCGAACCGGCGAGGTTGGTGTTGCTGTCGGGTAACAGGATATCGTCGAAGGTGAACTTAATATTCCGGTCGCCGTAAAACTCAAACACGTATGGGTGGCTGCTCGCGCCAGGGCGAATGGTGGCGGGGTCGAGCCACTCGGAGAGCTCGTCGCGTACCACCACGGTGAAAGCCGTATCAGTGCCTGTGTTCTGGAAGCGGATGAGGTATTCGATCTCGGTACCCGGCTCGATATGGCGAGCAGTGCCGTAGCCAACCGGGAAGCCCTGCTTGTCGTTCGGGTCGTAGGAACCTATATTTTGGCGGCAGTCAATGTCCACCCAGGCGTCGTTGTCATTGGCGGGGAACTGGTTCACAAAGCCGACACTGAACGGTCCGCCATTGGCACAGCCTTCCAAGGCTTCGCTAGGCATGGAATTGCCGGGATGGAAAGGCTCCTGTTCCACTTCCAAGCGCCATGTGGCACCGTTGGCTGGCACACGCACATGGTGCTCCTGGCCTGGAGCAAGGTAAATGGCTGGCGGCGGTGCTTGCATCAGCATCACGGCGTCTTCGATGATGACGTACCCCAGCGGCACGCTCGTGGCGGCAGCACCGATGTTGCGGATGGTGAAATCAAGCGTATCCCCCTGGCAGGTGCCATTCAACTCCAGGCTGGCACCAGACCAGAGCGGGTTGCTCGGCTCGCAGGCTCCGGTCGGATAGATAATGGCCTCTGAACAGTGCGTCTGACCCAGTGTGGAATTGCAACTGACGAGTACATTGAGGTGAAATGTTCCGCACTGACCAATAGGCACGTCGCCTAAATCGAAACGGTAGCGGTTGTTGCCCAGATTGGTGCCCGGGATCGAGGAACTGGTTAGCGACAGGAACGGGTCCAATTGTATTTCCACAAAGGCATCATCGGCAGTTGCGGTGCCATCGTTGCAGTAAAATACAGAGTAAAGACTGGGGAAACAGCGGCGCAAAAAGGGCGTGCTGATGTCCACGCTCATCGCCGGACAAATGGCTTCAGGCTGAAGGAAGAAATCGTGGATCGCTGTCTGGTTGCTTGCAAGATTCACGTTGTAGGAAGCCACACAAGCCGACCACAGGTTGTTTGTTGGCAGTACAACCTCAATCGTGTAGGCACCGGGATACACCTCGACACGGTAAAAACCGCCGCCATCTGTATTGGTGAAATATTGGTCGCCGCTGGCATTGGTTATGCGTAGGATGATGGTGCTGAAACCATTGTCCGTACCTGATTGAAACGTGCAGTTGGTATTCCAGTCGGCGTACACATATCCCTCAATATTGGCGCATTCGCCAGGGTCGTTCTCGATTAACTGAGTGGCCACTGCTGTGCAGCCATTGGCATCGGTGACAGTAACAATGTATGTGCCGGCCGGCGGGTCAGGTATCCAATTGGTCGTACTTCCGGTATTCCACAAGTAGGTAAATGGGAATGTTCCGCCTATTGCTTCCACCCACATACCAAGCGAGTCGTTGCAGAACGGGCTGTCAAAGTAGTCAATGGCTGCTGTCAGAGGGCCATTTTGGGCACTCACCACGAAAAAGGCTGCACCGGAGCATGGCCCGGACGTGTTTGTCACCGTCACGCCGTAAGTGATGACAGTGCCGGGAGCAGGATTGGGAACGGCAATGGACTGGGTGGTAGCGCCATTTGACCACTGGTAGGTGAATGAGCCGACTCCGGTGACGTTAGCTGTCAGCGTACGGTCGCCACCGCAGCCGGGCGAAGCGGAGGTGATCGCCACCTGCGGAATAGACCCATCCTGCGTTACCAGGATCGTGTCACCTCCCCAGCATTGCATACTGTCGAACACGAATAATGAGTATGAGCCTGCCACCGTCACCGTCGGGTTGGGAATATTGGGCAACTGCTGTGGCCCGAACCACGAGTATTGGTAATTTCCTGCCGGGGTCACAGTTGACTGCAATTGCACGGACGGGTTTTGGCAGCTTAATGGTGCAGGTTGTGTGACAGTCACTGTCACCGAGCACGGGTTTTGGGCATGAAGGCCCAGCGCCGCGAACAGAAGCGCGACAAGAAGCAAAAAGCGATTTTTTTTCAAAAACATAGCGAGAAGTGTTGGGTTAATAAAGCGGTTGAAGGTTGCATTTTTCTTTCATTTGGCGGGGCGATTTGCGCAAATACTTTTTGATGGTACAAATGTTCAGGTTTGATCATGGCCCTACAAGTACATTTTTGAGGGTTTGTTTTAATTATTTTTTAAAAAAACTAAACTAACAAGTTGAAATTTAGAATTTTGCGAGCGTTAAAATTTTAAATAAACTAAAAATACAGGCTGTGGAAAATGCTCGTATTTGGCAAACGTTGACCGTGCTTACGCCGCCAGAGCGCAAACAACTCGGCTTGTGGCTGCAATCGCCCTTCTTTTGCCGGCGCTCCCAACCCGTGGCCCTGTTCGGGTATTTCCGCGACTGCATCGAGTCGGGCAGGCCTCCGGAACAGGCGGCAGCCGCCCGCGTGGCATTGGGGCCGGACAAGCCCGCCGATGCACAGGCACTGCGAGCCGCCATGACCGAACTGATGGGCCATGTGGAGCATTTTTTGGTCTATTCCGAAAAATTCAGCCAGTCTCGTGATTTCTACATCCGACTTGCAACCGTGTACCGGAAACGCGGCCTCGAAAAACATTTCCGCCAAAGCCTGCTCGCCGCCCGCTCCGATTGGGCCAATCAGCCCCACCGCCACGCCGAATACCACGACGCGCAGGCAGCCATTGAGTACGAACTTTACCAACACCAAACAGCAGGCCGGCGCACCGAAGCGCTCAACTGGCAACAACTGTCCGATCAGAGCGACGTGGCCTTCATCGCGCACAAACTTAGACAGGCATGCTTCGCGCTCAGCCACCAGAGCGTTTACAGCACGGACTACCGTTTCGGCCTGCTCGAAACCGTGCTGGAGCATGTGCGCCGCTACGAAAATCTGCAAGACATCCCGTCCGTAGGCCTGTATTTTTTTTGCTGCCTGTTCCTGACCGAAGACGAGGGCGAGCCGTATTTTCAGGAGTTCAAGCCCCGCCTTTTGGCCAACCTCGACCGTCTTCCGGTGGAGGAACAACGCAACCTCCACCTCCTCGCTATCAACTTTTGTATTCGTAAAATAAACCTCTCGGAGGTGGCTTACTACCGCGAGGCATTAGACCTGTACAAATCGGCCCTCGGCGCCGACCTGCTGTTCGAAAACGGCCAACTGTCGCACTTCGCTTACAACAACATCGTAGCCATTGCCCTCAAGGTAGGGGAGGCCGAATGGGCCGAGTCGTTCATCCACCGGTACGCACCTTTTTTGGAAAAAAAACACCGGGATGCGGCACTCCACCTCAATCTGGCGCGGGTGGAATACGGCCGTCAAAATATGCGGGCCGCCTTGTTGCACCTCCAGCAAGCAGACTACAAAGACCTGATAAACAACCTGATTGCCAAAACGATGCAATTGAAAATCTACTACGAAACCGACGAGTTCGACACGCTGGACGCGCACCTGCAAAGTATGCAGACGTTCATCCGCCGTCAACGGGTAATCGGCTACCACAAAACCAACTACCATAACATCGTGCGCTACGGCAAACTAATGGTACAGCTCAACCCGAACAGCAGCACGGACCGCGAGGCCTTGCGTGCCAAGATCGAAAAAGAGCCCGTATTGACCGAAAAGGAGTGGTTTTTAGACATGCTGCGATGACGTTGACTTGCCAACCCGGAAACGCCTACTTTTGCGCTCCGCAAAACGACTCATGCCTGCCCAGCACCTCAACCCTCTCGATTTTCTGAAAACACGCGCCGACCGCGTGCTGCTCGACGTTCGATCGCCTGGCGAACACACCCAGGGACACATCCCCGGAGCCATCAACTTTCCCCTGTTCACTGATACAGAACGGGCTGAAGTAGGTACAGCCTACAAACAGCAGAACCAGGAGACGGCCCTGATGCTCGGTTTGCGTATAGTCGGCCCCAAAATGGAAGGCTTTGTGCGGAATGCCGGGTTGTTGGCCCCCTTGCGGCGATTGGCCGTACACTGTTGGCGGGGCGGGCAGCGTAGCCAGAGCATGGCATGGCTGCTCCGTCAGGCTGGTTTTGATGTAGTCACGCTGGACGGCGGCTACAAAAATTACCGCCAGCATGTACTGTCCGGTTTTGAGGAGAAAAAATTACGACTGATCGTGGTCGGCGGAAAAACCGGTACGGGTAAGACCAAAATCCTGCACGCTTTGCGCAATCTGGGCGAACAAATCGTTGACCTCGAAGCACTGGCTTGCCACAAAGGCTCCTCATTCGGCAGTATCGGCGAGGCACCCCAACCCACCGTGGAACAGTTTGAGAACAACCTGTTCGAGGTCGTTTCCCGGCTCGACTCCTCGCTGCGTGTGTGGGTTGAAAACGAAAGCCACAGCATCGGTCGGTTGTACATCCCGGACGGTTTTTGGCAGCAAATGCGTGTCGCACCATTGTACATCATTGACGTGCCGCAGGCGTACCGCATCCAAAACCTGGTGTCGGACTATGTCGGCCATTCGGCAGCGGAACTGGAAGCCGCCTTTTTGCGCATCGAAAAAAAACTCGGTGGCCAAAACCTGAAGGCTGCACTGGAGGCTCTCCATCAGGGTGACTACGCCGCCGCTGCAGAAATAGCCCTGCACTATTACGACAAGACCTATCGCTACGGCCTCGAAACAAGCGCCTCGTCTGAAATCCGAATGCTGGAGTTTGATCATGGAAACCTGGAGCAGGTGGCACAAGCTTGCCGGGAAGAAGCAGGTGCGTGACGCTTGTCACGGTTTGGCGGCCCTGGCCGCCGCTACCTTTGCAACGGCTTTGCCAAACAGGCATGCCAAGGCTTTTTTCACCCATAAATTTTTTCCATTGTTTCAGTTTCTAAAATCCATTCTCGGCGGTGCACCTGATGCCGATTTCAAGGGCCTCGTGGCAGCAGGAGCGGTTATCGTGGACGTGCGTAATCCGGACGAATTCGCTTCCGGCCACCTCAAGGGTTCGATAAATATCCCGCTTGGCCAAATCGGACAATATTTTTCTGACCTGCAAAAGAAAAACGTCCCGATCATTGCGGTATGCCGCAGCGGTGCCCGTAGCGGTGCCGCCGTGGACATGCTCCGTAGCAAGGGCCTTGAGGCGTACAACGGCGGCTCGTGGGACGGGCTTAAGGCGGCGATCGCTTGACGCGCACCCAGTATTCGGCAACAGAAAGCCCCGGTTTTTCATACAACATGCTCTAAAGCCTGCTGTGCACCGGATTCACAAAAAAACTGACCAACCAATGCGGTTCTTCTCGACCATTGCCACTTTTTTCCTCCTCGTCACCGGCATGTTTGCGCAGGGCAACGAAGTCGCCTTCCAGTTTGAACACCGCGTTGGTGGCCAACCTTTGGCACTTGACACGACGGTGTTTACCCTGCCCGACGGACGCAAGGCCCTGCTGACACGAGCCGAGTTTTACATTTCCGAAGCCGTGCTGACCGCCACTGATGGCAGCAAATTGCCCCTCGGAAATTTTTACATGCTCGTGAACGCCGACACGCCCCACCGTACCTATACCGCTGGAAACTGGAACGTATCTGGTATCACCGGCTTGACGTTGCACCTCGGGGTGGACGCGGCGCACAACCACCTCGACCCGTCTTCGT
>JBJXEZ010000068.1:0-5008 GCA_046153695.1 Saprospiraceae bacterium | reverse complement strand
TGTACCTTTGATGCGATCAAACGATGGCATCATGATTCATAAATACTACGAAGGGACTCCCCAAATAATCAATTTGTCAACCGAGATTGGCAGGTTGTTAGGTGTTGTAGATGCTACACATCTTAGGAAGCCGCAGACGGAACTTAGGAAAAGAAACAAAGTCAAGACCATTCGTGCCTCATTGGCGATTGAAGGGAATACATTGAGCGAAGAGCAAATTACCGCCATCATTGACAATAAGCGGGTAATCGGCCCTACTAAGGATATCAAAGAGGTGGAAAATGCAATTCGAGTTTATGATAAACTTTCAACCTTTGACCCTTTCTCGAAAAAATCTTATT
Organism: Saprospiraceae bacterium; assembly: GCA_046153695.1. Taxonomy (GTDB): domain Bacteria; phylum Bacteroidota; class Bacteroidia; order Chitinophagales; family Saprospiraceae; genus M3007. Next base: position 4,667 of record JBJXEZ010000068.1, on the reverse strand, counting down.
TAGAAGCGCACGGGAAGTTAATGTCTGGTCTAGTGGATATGCCGGGTCAGTTTAGGACTGGTTCTGTCGGAGTAATTCAAGGGGACAGGATTGCACATTTAGCTCCGCCGGGATGGAATGTAGATAATTTGATGACAAATTTATTTGGCTACCTTAAAAATGGAGAAGATAATCTGATTATCAAGAGTTGTGTATTCCACTATGAAATGGAATTTATTCATCCCTTCTTGGATGGAAATGGAAGGATGGGACGGTTGTGGCAGACAGTAATATTGATGCGAGTGAATCCAGTGTTTGAGTATCTGCCAATAGAACAAGAGATAAAAAAAAGTCAGGATGAGTATTATAATGTTTTGGGTCAATGCGACAAAGAAGGTTTGTCTACAAAATTTGTCGAATACTTATTAGGCAAGATAAAATTGAGCTTAGCGGAATTGGTGGACACTCAAAGGGATAACTTTACTGTTACGGAGCGATTGAACTACTTTTTGGACCAAAGGGATCTCGGCGAGTTTACGAGGAAGGACTACCTTAAAATGTTTCCCAAAATATCAACAGCAACCGCTACAAGAGATTTAAGAAAAGGTGTTGAGGAGGGGATACTAACCAGGAAGGGAACCGACCGACTAGCTAACTATCAAAAGAAATAAATAATTGAGCCACCTCAGTCGCTGTTTTGGGGAAGACCTCAAACTTCAATTGTTCTCTACTTTTGATTGGTTGCGCGTTTGGGGAAGAGGACACTTTCCCTTCAACACCTTAACTCCATAAGTTTTCCTTTTTACCTTCGGAATACCTGTACCGGACCGTTGTTGTTGGCCACTACCACCCATTTTTTTCCAGCGGGGCCGCGCAACAGAGCGAGGTCGCGCACTTCACCCGGCGCAAAAAAACCGGTGCCAAGGTTGTTGCGCCAGGCAAATCCGCCCTTGCCGTCGCCGCTAAAAAACGCGCCAATACCCGCGTCGCAGCGGTTGGTTTCTACTTCGAAGCCGTACTTGTTTCCAGCCAGCAGGATGTCCTTTTTTCCATCGCCATCGAAATCGTCCACAAGGATGCCCTGGACCGGAGCTACTTGTGCTTGCGTGGGTAGGATGTGCCGTACAAACTTTCCGTTTTGGTTTTCCCACCAGCAGGTCTCCAGCATGTAGCAGTACAGGTTGAGCGCCGCGTCGAGGTCCTTTTGTGGCCACACCTGATCTACCGTGGCGTGGGCGTAGTCCTTGGCATACAGGAATTTTTTCCTGAGCACGGGACTATGTTTGTTCAGCACCTCTTTTTGCATGAGGGGAAAAAGTTTGTCTCCTTCGTGGTAGGCCATGAGCGGATCAAGTGTGCCGTTGTTGTCGAAGTCCTTGGCGAAGCAGCGCAACGGGCCGTTGGCCGAAGCGGGCAGGCGGGTGTTCAAGCCGAGGTTCCCGGTCACGAGGTCAAGGTCGCCGTCGCCGTCGAGGTCGGCGGTAGCGAGTCGGTACCACAGGCCGTTGGATTTGTCCAGACCGAACTGGGCGGTCACGTTTTGCAGTTTACCGTTTTTCAGTTTGAAAACACTAACGGGCATCCACTCGCCTACCACAACCAGTTCGGGCAGCGGGTCGTTGTCAAGATTGGCCCAAGTGAGGTCGGTGATCATGCCGCAGTGCTCCAGTTCAGGTGCTATCTGGGTGGTCACGTCGGTGAAGTGCGTTCGCTCGTTGCGCCAAACGAGGCTGCGCGGGGTGAGCGGCCACTGCTTGGGCATGGCCCGGCCGCCGATGAACAGGTCGAGGTCGCCGTCGCTGTCGTAGTCATAGGCGGTCGAACGCAGGGCTGCGTCTTGGCTGGGCGGCACGGCACCAGTTGCCTTGGCGTAGTTGCCTTTGCCATCGAGGTTGATATACAGGCGGTTTTGAAAAGCCTGTGGCGTAGTGGCTTCAGCGCCACCGCTCACCACGAGCAGGTCGAGGTCGCTGTCGCCGTCGGCGTCAAAAAAAAGTGCACCATGATCCTCGTACAGTTTGTCCGTCTCCCAAACGGGTGCAGCCACGGACTGGAAACTGCCGCTAGCCGTTTGCAGGTACAGGGCTGCCGGTTTGTCGAAGGCATTGCCGATGAAAAAGTCGTCAAGGTTGTCGCCGTTCACGTCGCCCGTAGCGATGAGCGGGCCGAGTTCGGTAACTTTCCAGGCGTTGAGCGGCCAGTTTTCAAAATCGTTGAACTCGTTTTCCTGATGAACAAAGCGGATACCCGACTGGGCCGTAGCATCGGTGAAAAATTGGCCAGTCGGTTTTTCGGGCGACAGGTGAGCGACGCGGCCGGAAGCGTCGTTTTGTTTCACGATGATGCGCTGGTTGGCGGGCAGGTTAGTCAGCGTCTGCGTTTTGCCATCGGGCCAGCGCACGGTGAGTTTGTCCACGTTGGAAACGCTGCCGAGGCCGAAGTGCAGCAAGTGCTCCACGGAGGAAAAAATGCCGCGCGAGGGCAGGTTTTCCGCGTATTGCACCTTGCCGTTGTCGTAAGTGATGATGGCCGAAGCACCCACACCGAACGCGTTGGATGCGTTGCCCTGGAGTTTGATTTGCAGGTAATTGCCGCCTGGTTTGCCGCTGCTCGTGTTTTCGTACACAAAGGCTGGCTGTTCGAGGTTGTTCACCACGAGGTCGAGGTCGCCGTCGGCATCGAGGTCAGCCCAGGCGGCGCCGCACGACCAGGAGGCGGGCATGGTCATCCATTTGCCGCTGACATCGGCGAAAGTCCAGTCAGCGTTGTTTTGGAAGCAAAAGTTTCTGACTTTGTAGGTAGGCACCAGTTTGAGAAACTCGTCGAAGTTGGGGTACTGGTCACGGAGTTGTTTCCCGCCATTATTTTTGGTGATTTCGGGGAGCGTGTACTCTATGAAATCGCGGTTGGTCACTTCCCGGCGGTAACCGTTGGTTACATGGAGATCGCGCAGGCCGTCGTTGTTTATGTCAAAGATCAGGCCGCTCCACGACCAGTCAGTTTGAAAAACGCCAGCCACGCAGGCAATGTCGCTGAAGGTTCCGTTGCCATTGTTGCGTTGGAGAATGTTTCGTATCACCGGCTCGAAATAACCGTTTTGTACCAAGGTGGTATACTTGCTCAGGGTGTTGGTAGCAAGGAATGACTTGCGTCGGTAGTTGTTTGCCGAGAGCATGTCCACTGAATAAATGTCAACCAAACCGTCGTTGTCGAAGTCGGTGATGTCGGTACCCATGGTATGCTGGGCGGTGTGCTTAATATAGTCGCTGAGTCGGTCGGTAAAGGTTCCGTTGCGGTTATTGATGTACAGGTTGTCGGGCTGTACGAAGTCATTGGCCACGTACACATCAAGCCAGCCGTCGCGATTGAAGTCGGTGACGCTCACGCTAAGGCCATAACCCAGGTTCCAAATTCCGGACTGTTGGCTGATGTCGGTGAAGTGACTGTTGCCGTCGTTTCGGAAAAACCGGTCGGTGTCGAGTGGTGCACGCGGGTGCAGAAGGGGGTGGTACTTGTCATCAGTGCCGAGTTTGGCTTCCACTTTATTGGTATAAATGGCCTCGGTGGGGTAGTTGATCACGTACAGGTCGAGGTCGCCGTCGTTGTCAAAATCAAAAAAATTGGCACCGGTACTTGCACTTATGTCATCAAGCCCAAATTCCTTGGCGCGTTCGCTGAAGGTAACAGTACCTGAAGCGGAGGTGCCATTGTTGATGAACAGGCGGTTTCGGCGCAGTTCGTTTTTTTCGACACCGGCTCGGCACACATAGATATCCAACAAGCCATCGCCGTTAACATCAGCAGCGGTGGCGGAGGTTTCGAAGCCCTCCGCGGAGGCTACTCCGGCAGATTCGGTAATATCTCGAAATTTTAGTTTCCCTTCGTTTTGGTACAGGCGGTTTTTGCCGTTACTGCACACAAAGTAGATGTCGGGCAGGCCGTCGGCGTTGAAGTCGCCCACGGCTACACCGCCACCATTGTACATGTTGATGTTGTTGGTGATATTGTTTTCGTAGGTTTCGGTGATCTGGTTTTGAAAGTCAATGTGCGTAACCGCTGGCTCAAGCAAGCGTAGCACAGGGTCGGAAGCGGTCAGGGTCGGTTCTTCTGTAGCGGTAGCAGAAGTTTCCGGATCGCTTTTGCATCCGCAAGCACCATTAATAATATAGGTGTAAAAAAACAAGGCCGCGATGGAAAGGGTTGCTTTGGAATGAAGATGGATGTGCATCGTACGAATGGTTGAAAACTTGGGGCAAAGGTATCGCATACCGGCGCAATGGCAACATATCGGTGCTGCGTTTGTCGCGTACGCTGCGTTTGGCTATACTGTTCACTAAGAAACCGGCTGAAAACCCCTGACGGGCGACAAGGCGCATCTTTTGCCGTCATACGGCGGCTGTTTTTTCGGCCATAGGACAAGACTATTCCCTCAAAAACGAGACTTGTCTGACGCCAAAACCTGCACCTTCTCACCTCGTCAGGGGTTTTCAGACGGTTTCTTAGCTCGACTTTAGCCATTTTAAACGCTCAAAAAAGTGTCTATGGGAGCCCAGGAAATGAGTTTTTGACTCGCAACTACCCTGGTACCCACCTTGGCAACAATGGGGTAGATCGAGATCTGCCGGTACAACCCCACCCCCAGCCCCTCCCCCGAGGGTGAGGGGGGCACATCGCGCGTTAAAAAACAG
>JBJXEZ010000067.1:0-11089 GCA_046153695.1 Saprospiraceae bacterium | reverse complement strand
CCATTTTTACTATCCGTTCAACCGCTCCTTTTACCGAACGCCAATGATTTCCACTTCTGCTCCGGTGAGAGCGGGGTTGTACCAACAATCCACGCGGTTGGCCTTGTAAGACAGAACAGCAGCTTTGGCCTCGTCGGCTGTGGTGTAGCCTTTTACAATGTAACTGGCTCCTTTTTCACCGCCCGGGCAGGTGCTGCCGGGGTGCCAGAGCAGGTAAAGGCCTCCAATACTTGGTGCCTTATCCACGGGCGTGTCGCGGCAATACACAGCAAACTGAACGTAGTGCAGTTCGCTCACGGGTGTAAACAGGTCGTTTCCGACTTGGCCTCGACCTTTGCGCACATTGCGCTGTACGTTTAGTCCATTCACAGTCACAGTGGTGGACGGGTCGGGGGCTGCTGCGGACGTTGTGGAGTACATGGCGGGCGACGTGCCACCGGAGGTGTTGTACTCGGACGGGCGCAGGCCTTTAGCCGTAGAGCCGCCTTGTGTGCCCTGCACTTTGGCCAAGGCTGCCGCGCGGCGACTCTCCACCTCCGTGGAGTACATAGTCGGTGCTGGTGACTCGGTGCTGTATGTGACCGGTGTAGCAACGCTGGACGTGCTCGGAGCGACGGTTGTAGGTTTGTATGCCCGTTTTAGTTCAGCTTGGGATGTGGCAATGGTAGTTGTAAAACAGAAGAGGAGCAAAAACGTGTTTTTCATCGTGTGTGAAATTTTGATTTATTAATAAAGAAAAGCGGCTCCAAAGACCCCTGCACTATCGCCCAGTTTGGGTTTTAGGAAAACCGTGTCGATTCGGGTGTTGAACAAGTGCTTACGGGCTTCGGCTATACCGTCGGTATAAAGTCTGTCAATGTTGCCCACGCCACCGCCGAGGACGATGGCATCCGGGTCAACAATGTTGATAACCACTGCAATAGCCTTGCCAAAAAACTGAATAAGCCTGTCCATCGTAGCCACAGCCACAGGGTCGGTGCCTGCATCAGCACGCAGAACAATGTCGCGCAGGTGCAGGCTCCGACCGCTTTCGCGGGCGTAAAATTTTTCTAATGCAGGACCGGAGATGATGGTTTCTACGCAGCCAGTTTTGCCACAGTAGCAGGGACCGCCGCTCGCGTCGAGAAAATTGTGTCCCCATTCGCCAGCGATGCCCTGCCGGCCGTTGATCACTTTTTGCCGCACCACCAGGCCGCCGCCCACCCCTGTGCCGAGGATGACGCCAAACACCACCTCGGCATTGGGCAGCACGCCGGGCACGGCACCGAGCAGTGCCTCGGCTACGGCAAAACAGTTGGCATCGTTGGCCAGTCGCACGGGGATGCCGAGGCGGCGCTCCAAGTCCTTGTCGAAGGGCTTTCCGTTGAGGGCAGTCGTATTGGCATTTTTTACAAACCCCGTGTTGGGATCGAGGGTGCCTGGATGCCCCAAGCCGATGCGCTCTGGCCGCAGACCGGTTTCTTTCGCCAGCATATCAACCAAAAGGGCGATCTGGTCCAGGATGTGTTCGTAACCCAAACTGGCCTCTGTCGGGACGCGCTGCCGGGCCAGCGGTATTGGCGTTTCGATGTTTTCAAGAACAGCTCCCTCTATTTTGGTGCCGCCAAGGTCAATTCCCCAAAGTGCCATGTAATCAGTTTTGTGTTGTGCGTTATGTTTTATGTCGTTGTTTGCAACAATTTGAACCAAGGTTCCCTTTTTTCATTTTGTTGCCAAGCATTTTGCCCGCTTGGAAAAAACTTGGTACAAAGAAACAAACAGTTTGACAGTTGTTCTTTCCTCGATTTTTTGCCCGTCAAACGAAACAAACGCACTGTTAGTACAAACACGCTCCGCCCATTTCTACTCGCTCCTCACTGAATCACTCAAAATTCAAAACTCAAAACTGGCATGAACATCCACCTGCTTACCATCGGCGACGAACTTCTGATCGGTCAAATCGTAGACACCAACTCCGCCTGGATGAGCAGGCAGTTGAACTTGCGCGGCTTTCGGGTGACAGGCAAAAGCAGTGTCTCCGACTCCATAGTGGCCATCGTAGACGGGCTGGAACAGGCTGCCCGGTTTGCCGACGTTGTGATTCTGACCGGCGGCCTTGGCCCTACCAAAGACGACATTACAAAAAAAACACTGGCCGACCATTTTGGCTCTACCATGTCGTTTCACCAGGAAACGTATGATCGAATGGCCGCCTTTTTTGCTAAGATCGGTCGCAAACTGCCCGAAGAAGCGGCAAGGGCCCAAGCCACACTGCCCGATGCAGCCGTAATCCTGACCAACAAGGTGGGCAGTGCGCCGGGTATGTGGTTCGAACGCGGCGGCAAGGTGTTCATTTCCCTGCCCGGTGTGCCGTTTGAGATGGAGTACCTGATGACCGCCGAGGTGCTGCCCCGCCTGAGCGAACGTTTCACTGGCCGGCCAATCGAACACCGCACTTTGCGAACGGTGGGCGAGGGCGAGAGTATGATCGCCAAGCGTATTGAGGAATGGGAGGACAGCCTGCCTGAAAACTTAAAACTCGCCTACCTGCCAGCGCTCGGCCAAGTACGGCTGCGGCTGACAGGGCTTTGGCAAACCGATCCCGTGCCGCCCGATGCCGAGTCTCGGTTGAACGCCCAGCTCGATTCCAAAATTGACGAATTGTTGGCCATTATTCCCGAATTGGTGTACGGCCGTGATGAGGAAACACTGGAAATGGCGGTGGGCAACCTGCTGCGATTGCACGGCCTCCAATTTGTAACTGCGGAGAGCTGCACCGGTGGGCACGTCGCACAATTGATCACCTCGGTTCCGGGGGCCTCGGACTATTTCCCCGGCAGCATCGTCAGTTATTCCTACGAGGCCAAAACAAGCCTGCTCGGAGTTCGTACCGACACGCTTACCCGCTACGGTGCCGTAAGCAGCGAAACAGTGGCCGAGATGGTGACCGGAGCGTTGGCTGCGTTTGGTGCTGATCTGGCGTTGGCCATTTCCGGCATTGCCGGCCCCGGCGGCGGCACCGACGAAAAGCCCGTGGGCACTGTTTGGATGGCCGTGGGTAACCGAGAACGGGTTGTTGTTGAAAAACACGTTTTTGGCCGTGATCGGGCAAAAAACATCCAAATGGCCGGCGTTTATGGACTAAACCTGGTGCGCAAGTTTTTGACTGGCATGTGATTCCGTTTCGGCACCTACCCAACCTCCGGGCGCATTTGCGGAAAAAACAGCACCTCCTGGATACTCGCTTGTCCGGTGAACAGCATAGCGAGCCGGTCAATACCGAAGCCTATACCACCGGTGGGTGGCATGCCGTACTCCAGGGCGCGGAGGAAATCCTCATCCATAGCCATGGCTTCCTCGTCGCCTCGAGCGGCGAGGCGGAGCTGATCCTCGAAGCGCTCGCGCTGGTCGAGCGGGTCATTGAGTTCCGAGTAAGCGTTGGCTACTTCCTTTCCGTTGACGAACAGTTCGAAACGCTCCACGAGGCCAGGCTTGCTTCGGTGTTTTTTGGTAAGCGGCGACATGTCTACGGGGTAGTCCACTAAAAAAGTGGGCTGGATCAGGTGGTGCTCCACTTTTTCTCCGAAAATCTCGTCGATCAGTTTGGCTTTCCCCATGCTGGCTTCCAGTTCGATATGTTCCTGACGGCAGTAGGCACGCAGGTCCTGCTCGGATGCCGTTTCCACATTCAGACCGGTGTACTGATGAATGGCATCGAACATGGTGAGGCGTGTGTACGGCCCGGCAAAGTCGAGGGTGTGCTCACCAAACTGTACGGTGGCCGCACTATCGTCGCTCAACGCGCGGGCTACACGCTCGAGCATCTTCTCGGTCACGTCCATCAGCCAGTTGTAGTCTTTGTATGCTACATAAAACTCCAGCGCGGTGAACTCCGGGTTGTGGGTGCGGTCCATGCCTTCGTTGCGAAACATCTTGGCGAACTCATACACCCCGTCGAACCCGGCCACGATGAGGCGCTTGAGGTACAGCTCGTTGGCAATGCGCAGGTACAACTTCATGTCCAGCGTATTGTGGTGTGTCGAGAACGGACGTGCCGCTGCGCCGCCGTGGATAGGCTGCAAAATAGGGGTCTCTACCTCGAGCAAGCCCAGGTCGTCCAAAAAGGCCCGCATGGTGCGGATCATTTTGCTGCGTTTGATAAAAATTTGGCGGAATTCCGGGTTCACCGTCAGGTCTACATAACGCATCCGATAGCGCTGTTCCGGGTCAGTGAATGCGTCGTAGATATGCCCCTCTGCATCGCGCTTTACGATGGGCAACGGGCGCAGGCTTTTGGCCAAAAACGTCAGTTTCTGCACATGTACGGATACTTCGCCGGTTTTGGTTTTGAAGGCAAAACCGTGAATACCGATGAAGTCGCCGAGGTCGAGCAATTTTTTTATAGCAACATCAAAAAACGTGAAGTCGTCGCCCTGGCCGAAATCGTCGCGGCGGAGGTATAGTTGGATGCGGCCGCTGCTGTCCTGCAAGTTCATAAACAGGGCTTTGCCTGCCTCCCGCGTGGCCATGACACGGCCCGCGAGCGCCACCTCTTGAAAATTGAGGCGGTTTTTTGTACCGTCTTCCAGCACGTCTTCCTGGTAATTGGCCAAAATATCAGCGGCAAATGCGCTGACAGGGAACTGTTCGGCAGGATAGGGGTCAATGCCGATTTCACGCAGTTTTTGGAGCGCCTCCCGGCGCAAAATTTCTTGTTCCGTCATGGTTATTGATTCGAGTGGTACGCTTCAATTGGGCAATTTGGCTAGCACGTCGAGGTTGCCGCTCACATGCTGGTTCATGGCTACCTCGATTTTGGTGTTAATCGGCAAAAACAAGTCGACACGGGATCCAAACTTGATGAAACCCATCTCCTTGCCTTGTTCGACTCGGTCACCTTCGTTCACATACCATTTGATGCGCTTGGCCACGGCCCCGGCGATCTGGCGCATCAGGATTTTGCCGTCGCCGGTGTCGTACACAACCGATGTCCGTTCGTTTTCGGTGCTGCTCTTCGGGTGCCAGGCCACGAGGTACTTGCCCGCATGATACCGGAAGTAACTCACGGTACCGCCAACAGGGTTTCGGTTCACGTGTACGTTGAGCGGCGACATGAAAATAGAAACCTGCAACCGTTTGTCCTTGAAGTACTCGCCTTCGAAAACCTCCTCAATCACGCAAATCCGGCCGTCAGCAGGAGCGTACACCAAATGGTCGTCCTTAACCGGGATAATGCGCACAGGGTTCCGAAAAAACTGCGCAACAAGGCCAAAAATAATCAGGGAAAGTACCAGCACAGGCCAGAAATACAATGAGCCGAGCAAACGCAGGGCAACATTTAACAGCAACAGGAAAAGGCTGACTGCAATCAGAATCGCGAAACCCTCCCTGTGAAGGCGAATAAACATGTCCATTTCTTTTTTTTCGGCGCGAAGGTCGCCTTTTCGGCCAATTTCTTTTAGCAGCTGTTGGAAATTCCATTCAAAGGAAATGCTGGTAAATTCAAATAACCACTCACCCAACCTCTTCATTCTACACCATACCTTTGCACAATCAAAAAGATTACTGGTTAGTACGGTTAGAATGTTTCTGGTTGCACAAACCTTCTAACCCTCTAACCAGTAACCTTCTAACCAGTAACCTTCCAACCATTTTTATGAAAGTAGCCGTAGTAGGTGCCACAGGTTTGGTTGGCACAAAAATGCTTCAGGTGCTCGAAGAGCGCAATTTCCCGGTAACCAAGCTGATACCCGTTGCTTCGGAGCGGTCAGTAGGCAAAACGATCAGGTTTCGCGGCAAGCGGCACAAAATCGTCAGCATGGACGAGGCCATCCGGCGCAAACCGGATGTGGCAATTTTCAGCGCAGGCGGCAGCACGTCCAAGGAGTGGGCACCCAGGTTTGCCGAGGTCGGCACAGTAGTAATTGACAACTCCAGCGCCTGGCGCATGGATGCTGACAAAAAACTGGTAGTGCCGGAGGTTAACGCACATGTGTTGACTAAAAAGGACAAAATCATTGCCAATCCGAACTGCTCCACCATTCAGATGGTCGTGGCAATCAAACCTTTACACGACCGCTACACGGTCAAACGTATCGTGGTCAGCACCTATCAGTCGGTCACAGGCACGGGTGTGAAGGCGGTCAGCCAATTGATGAACGAGCGCAAAGGCAAGCCCGGCGAACGCACCTACCCGCACCAGATTGACCTGAACCTGCTGCCGCACATCGACGTATTTTTGGAAAACGGCTACACAAAAGAGGAAATGAAGATGGTGCTGGAAACCCAAAAAATAATGGGGGATGACAGCATCCGAGTCACCGCTACTGCAGTGCGCGTGCCCGTTGTCGGGGGGCACTCGGAGTCGGTCAACGTCGAATTTGCGCGCGATTTTGACCTCAGCGAAGTGTACCGCCTGCTCCGCGCCGCCCCCGGCGTAGTAGTCGTGGACGACGTGGCCAACTTCCAGTACCCCATGCCCTTGCACGCGCACGACAAAGACGAGGTGTTCGTAGGTCGCTTGCGTCGCGACGAGAGCCAGCCCAACACACTCAACATGTGGGTGGTGTCCGATAACCTCCGTAAAGGTGCCGCCACCAATGCCGTTCAAATCGCCGAATACCTCTTTGCACAAGGAATTTTGAAACAAAGACGGGCAAAAACTCAAAAACAACCCGTCACCGCCTAATTTTGCGCCCTCTATTTCAAACCAGCACAACCGGAGAAGCGGCCCTCTGGCCGCCAACTGCACACACGTCAACCGTCAACCGTACACCGTAACGCAATGAAGAACAAGATCGTCGTTTGGGGAACCAACGCAGCAAACGAAAAAGTCCTGATCACACTGGAACTCAAGGCAGAAGAAAACAGAGTGTTGCTCTACACTTTTCCAGAGTCCGTGGCTACTGAGGAATTTTTCAACAAGTTGATGAACGAATGGAAAACAGGAACCGAAGTCGAGTTCCCTGCCGAACACACCCTGCTGGAGCGCGAACTCAGCGTGACCGACAGCCTGCTGCCCGAAGACCTGAAGGTCGAAGACCGTAACGGGCTTATCCAGCGCGCACAAACGGAGTGGCATTTCGCCGTGCTTTCATCCAAACTGCACCAGGCCTATCAACAAGAGCTGGCCGATTTCAAGGAAAAAGTCCAGGCCCTTCAAACATATGATGCCAGCGTCTGGGACAGCCTTCGTGTTTTCTGGGACAAGGTGCAGGATCAGGCGCGTGACCGCAACCTGTTTCGTAACCATGCAGATAACCTGCGCGACAACATCAACGCACTTTTCGACGACTTGAAAAAAATGCGCACCAAGGTACAGGACGAGTTTATGTCCTCCTCCCAATCGGTGTATGACGAGTTTATTACCCGGCTCGAAGACGTGGAACAACGCATCGCCGCTGGTGGTGCCAAACTCAATTCCGTGTTCGACGACCTCAAAAATATGCAGCGCAAGTACCGTGAGGCCAAGATGGGCAACGAGCACCGGAACAAACTCTGGGACCGACTCGATAAGGCGTTCAAAAAAGCCAAAGAACGCCGATTTGGCCCCAGCGCCAACGAAGGCTCCCTCGTAGAGCGCCACGAGCGCCGCGTTGCCGGCCTGCGAGATGCCATCCGCCGCATGGAGGACAGTGTACGCCGTGACGAAGAAGAACTGACTTTCCAAAGCAAAAAAATTGCCGCAACCGAAGGGCAGTTGGAAGCGCAGATCCGTAGCGCCAAGATCAAAATGATCGAAGAGCGCGTGTCGTCCAAACGCGAAAAACTGGACGAAATGAACGCCACCCGCGCCGACGTAGAGCGCCAGATGAACATCGCCAAGGAAAAAGAAACCAAGCGTATCGAAAAAGAGGCAGAGCGGAAAAAGTTTGAAGAGGCCAAAGCTGCCGCTAAAAAGGAAATCTCCGAACAGATCACGGCCGCCGCGCAGGATACTCCGCCACAGGCTGAAGAGCCGAAAAAAGCAGAGGATGCCCAACCAGAAGAAAATACGCTTGATGTAGCAGGCAAGCTGCTCGGCGAATCGTTCGAAGATATGATGGACACCGTCAAAGCAGTCGGAAAAGTGCTCGGCCAAAAAGCCGGAGACCTGTTGGACGATGCCATCGAGAAAGCCGACGACCTGCTCGGCGATATGGTTGAAAAAGTAGAAGACGTGGCCGAAGCGCTCACAAAGGAGCCGAAAAAAGCCGCACCACGAAAAAAGGCCACGCCTGAATCGGAGGAAACTGCAACCCCGGCCGATACAGCAGAAGCCGAAAAGCCCGCCGCCAAGCCGCGTAAAAAGGCTGCGCCCAAAAAAGCAGAAGGCGATGCTGTAGAAACGGGTACCGATTCGGATGCTTAGTTCTACTTTGTCATTTTGAAAAAATCCGTCCACGTCACGGTGGGTCTTGCTCGGTGCCGAGGCAGAATTAGAGCGGGCACAAAAACAGGTTGCACAGAGGCTCACAGCGTTTGTGCAATTTGTTTTTGTGCCCTTTTTATTCCAGCACCCCTACCCTTCCAAAAATCGAAAACCGAACTGTTTTTTCTGTCTCCGCACCCCAGACTGCCGACAGGGCCGCTGCAAAGGGCCCATTCAACGGGCTTTCGCCGGTTCGTTTTTCGTAATGCCGCACTGCCGACCAGGTGGACAAGTACCCGAGCAAAAAATCGGCCGTCCAGCGGTACTCTACCACCATTTCCGGCAAGGGAATTTCCTGGAACGGGAACGGTATCGTAGCCAACGCCTCATCAACGAGTTGGCGTTCGGTGTCCCAGTCATTGCCCAAAATGTCATGGTACAGGTGCCCAACGACAGTATCCGTGGGCGCATCAATACGCAACAGGCCGTAACCGAAAAGGGCCAACAGGCCTCTATGCTTCAGTACCCGCTGTACTTCGGTGTAAAATTTATCCAGGCGAAACCAATGCGCTGCCTGGCCAACAGTGATCAGATCGAACTGATTCTCCGTAAATACAGACTGCTCGGCAGCAGCCATTTGATAGCGGATGTTGGGGCGGAATGCCGCGTTTATCAATTGGTTCTCACTGATATCCGTGGCTTCTACCTGCCTGAAATGCTCCGCCAAAACGACGGCTACCTGCCCGTTGCCCGTAGCACAGTCCCAGGCACAATCGAAGCCAGTACAGTGCGCAAGGACAAAATCGTAAAATGCTGCCGGATAGCTCGGGCGGAATTGGGCGTAATCGGCGGAGCGGTGGGAGAAGTTGTCTTTCATGGCGGTGGGCCAGCAGGGCGCTTCAAATCAACCCCGACAAATCAAGGCCGAGCACTTCCGACCAAGCGGATTCTTCCAAAACTTCGCCCGGGGACTTGCTGTATCTGTGCCAAGCCCCGGTTTCGAAATTCAGCACGAAACCCTCTTCGATGCCGTATTCGGTGTTGTCAATCAGTTGGCGCATCTTGGAGTAGTCGGTTTTCCAGCCACGATTCGTGGCCACCTCGATAATGACCGGAACGGTTGAGCGGATATTGTCCTGCAAAATCACATCGGGACATTTGCTTTCCGGGTTGCCCGGGTCAATGTCCGTTTCGGGTAAAGGCTCCAAGGCAATGGCCCCGGAGATGTACAGGGTCTCCAAGCCGAACACTAATTTTTTGATTGCACGCTGGTGGTGCGTGGTGGCGAGATGGCCCATTTCGATTTCTGTTGTCATAGGTCGTTCTTAATTGATGCAAATTTACCGTTTTTCAAAAACAAACTCGTGATAAAAAACAGCCCGGCTGTACTTCACGCGCTCCGTGCTCGCGGGGGGGGGTCCGACCCGAAGCGGGCTTCCTTTTCTCACGCTCGCGGGGACAGCGCACACGCGGCTTCCTCCGCCCCGAATCGCTCACACACGTCGCATGCGTTCTCGCAGGTTTTCGCCGATCAGGCGGTGGCCCGCTACCATGCGGAATATTCGCACGTTACGCACACCCTCCACCATTTTCTTGACCGTTTTGTAATGGATCATCTCGTCGCGGGTCCCGAAGTAAATGTCCACCGGCAAACACGACTCCCGCCAAATCGCCTTGATTCGATGCCTAGGAAGATAAAATGAGTCAAGCGCAAACCAACAGCCGAAGGCACGTCGGTAGCGCTCGGGCCGGGTGAGGTTGAACGACAAAAAATGAAGGATAAGTGGCGGAACCACCCGCATGCGGCTGCCAAAAGCGATCAGACGCAGGAACCACTGCGGTTTTTTTAGCAAATGAAAAAACAGCGTGCGCACCCAGATGGGCGTACGCACAGCCACCGACATTCCCTTGGTGCGAATGCCGTCGGGGGCGAGCAGGTACAATTTGTCCAAACAGGAAAGCAAGTCGGGCAGCATGGCCTGTACGAGGCGGGCACCGAAGCTATAGCCCATGAGGCTCAGGCGTTCAGCCCCTTCTCGTTGCATGATTTGGTTAACAACACGGAGCAAGTCGGGCTTGGAAAACGTGCGCTGCGGCCACTCCGTTTGCCCGTGAAACGGCAGATCGAAGGCCACAACCGTATACCGTTCAGTCAGTGCGCCCTCCAGAATGGCGAACAGCCGCGCCCTGTCGCCATAGCCATGCACGGCCACCATCAGGTTTGGCCCTTGGCCAAAGCGCAGGCAGTGAATCTTAGCGCCGTTAATTTCTAAAAAAAAGGACTGCATGGGTGGAATAGGTTGCTGGTTAGAGGGTTAGAAGGTTTTTGGTTATGGAGTGTTTGAGCATATTCCCTTGATTGCTTCGGCTGTCACTCCGGAGCGGATGGCCTCTAAGCGTTTTCCCCAAACGGCTCTTTGTTTAATCGGTCAACAATTGCGTTCGCACAAAAAAAGACGGCATTCACACAGTCTTCAAAAATTTAACACGGAGATGCCGGTTCGCTTGCTTACCTTCGTAACGTCGCATTCGCCGAGCACCGTCCGGGAGCGCTCGCGACGCGACACCCACCACCCGATTCTTTTCACCAAAACAATTTTTTCCAATGAGACAATGTATTTCTTCCGCCGGGACCGGGCATGATCTGGCCCGCAACCCGCAACCCGCAACCCGCAACCCGCAACCCGCAACCCGCAACCCGCAACCCGCAACCCGCAACCCGCAACCCGCAACCCGCAACCCGCAACCCGCAACCCGCAA